>CAMOZZ010000001.1 GCA_946631165.1 uncultured Lachnospiraceae bacterium
TATCAAGATCTCCATGATCTCTGCCGCAGCAGGCATTGTTGTCGCGTTTTTCGGCGCAAGGGCCGCCCATCAGTCCACCGGCAAGCTGCACAATATCTTTATGGCGATCCTGAACATGGTCTCCAATTTCGCCGGCATTCCCCTTGCGTTCGCGTATATGATCCTGCTCGGCAACGCCGGCGTCATGACGCAGATCGGACGCGAATTCGGGATCTCCGCGCTGGCGGATTTCAATCTGTATTCCACAAACGGCGTGAGCCTTATCTATGTTTATTTCCAGATCCCGCTGTCCACGCTGCTGCTCATTCCCGCCTTTGAAGGCGTGAGAAAGGAATGGCAGGAGGCTTCCACCCTGCTTGGCGCCACGAAAGGACAGTTCTGGACGAAGATCGGTATTCCGGTCCTGATGCCCAGTATTATGGGCACCTTCAGCGTGCTTTTTGCAAATGCGCTTGCAGCTTATGCAACCGTATACGCGATCATGATGAACAGCATATCCCTGCTGCCGATCCAGATCGCCGGCTGCTTCGTCGGCGAAGTCAAGATCAGGCCCGGTCTCGGCGGCGCGCTGTCTGTTGTCATGATGATCGTCATGGTGATTATGATCCTGATCACGAATGCGATCAGCAGACAGTTCCAGAAAGGGGGTAAGCAGGCATGAAGAAGTCTGAAAAAGGTCCGGCGATCGTACTTATCCTCATTCTGATCTACCTTCTGATACCGCTGGTGGTATCGATTATTTATTCCATGTTCAGGAACTGGACCGGCATTGTTCCGAAAGGTTTTACGCTGGAGACGTATGCCAATCTGTTCAAAGACAAGGAGTTCCTGGCAAGTCTCGGACGCACCATCGTCATTGCGATCGTGCCGATCGTGCTGACGATCATCCTCGTGCTGCTTGCACTTTTCGTGACCACGATCTATTTCCCGAGACTTGAGAAATATGTGCAGATCATCTGCATGATTCCCTATACCATCCAGGGCGTTATTCTTTCCGTCAGTATCCTGTCACTGTATGTGGCAAATCCTACCTTCCTGAGCAACCGCATCATCATGCTGATCGGTGCTTACTGCATTATCATTCTGCCGTATATCTATCAGGGTATCCGGAACGGTATGCGTGCGGTGAATATGCCGGTGCTGCTGGAAGCGGCGGAGATGCTGGGCGCTTCCCGGATCTATGCCTTCTTCCGCGTCATTGTCCCGAATATCCTTTCCGCCATCGTCGTTTCTTCCCTGCTGGCGGTCGGCATCATTTTCGGAGACTATGTACTGGTAAGAAATCTGGCGAGTTCCGCGTGGCCGAATGTCCAGATCTATCTGTACCAGGCAATGAAATCCGACAGTATGAAATCCAGTGCGGTCTTTGTGATCATCATGGCCGTTACCTTTGCGATCTCGGCGGTTGTACTGTATCTGAGAAGCCGTGAGAGCAGAGGCAGAAGAGCGCAGTAATACGGAAGTTCCCGGGAAAACAAAGAGAATAAAAACAGGGAGAACTTGTTTATGTCATATATAAAATTCGAAAATCTGTATAAGAGCTTTGGTTCGAATGAGGTGCTTAAGGATATCAATCTGGAGATCGAGCAGGGACAGCTGGTCACACTGCTCGGACCGTCCGGATGCGGAAAGTCCACGCTTCTGCGGTGTCTCGCAGGGCTGGAGACTGTCACGAGCGGAAAAGTCTATCTGGACGGAAAGGATATCACGAATGTCGATCCGAAGAACCGCGGTATCGGCATGGTATTCCAGCAGTATTCCCTTTTCCCGAATATGAATGTCCTGCAGAATGTCAAATTCGGTCTTGCCATGAAGAAGGTGGACAAGGCGCTTGCGGACAAAAAATCCAGAGAGATCCTGGAAGTCGTAGGTCTTGGCGACAAGCTGAAGCAGTACCCTTCGCAGCTTTCCGGCGGACAGCAGCAGCGTGCTGCCCTTGCCAGGGCAATCGTAACGGAGCCGAAGGAGCTTCTGCTTGACGAGCCGCTGTCGGCGATCGATGCCCTGCTGCGGCATTCCCTGCAGGTGGAGATCCGGCGGATCCAGCGGGATCTCGGCATCACCGCGATCTTTGTTACGCATGACCAGGAGGAAGCCATGGTCATGTCGGATATGATCCACCTGATGTATAAGGGACAGATCGAGCAGTCTGCAAAACCGACAGATCTGTATACAAAGCCGAGGACTTCTTTCGTCGCTTCCTTTATCGGTCATTACAATCTGTTCGACGCTGCGACAATGAAGAAACTCACCGGGGAAGCAGTCGACTGTGAAAATGTCGCTTTCCGGCCGGAGATCATCGGCATCAGCAGAACGCCGGTCGAAAAAGAGAATGCCTTCACGATGAAGGGGACCGTGAATGTTTCGCTTCCGCACGGAAATATCCTCCGCTATGCCGTCATGTGCGGCGATATCCAGGTAGATGTGGACGTGCTGTTCGGACAGTCCGAGCTGTTCGAAGCGGGTGATGAGGTTTATCTGACTGTCAGCAAAGCGGAATGTATCTATCTGTAAGGAGCGGAAAATGATATTGAATTTTGCCCACCGCGGTTTTTCCGGACGGTATCCGGAGAACACCATGCTGGCTTATGAAAAAGCGGTCGAAGCCGGCTGCGACGGTATTGAGCTGGATGTCCATCTCTCTGCCGATGGCGAACTGGTCCTGATCCATGACGAACGGGTAGACCGCACTGCGGACGGCGTCGGTTTTGTCGGCAGAATGACACTGAAAGAGCTGCGGGCCCTGGATGCTTCGGCAGGCTTCCGCGGACAGTACGGCGTCAACCGGATCCCGACGCTGAAAGAATATCTGGCTTTCGCAAAAGAAGCCGGGATCATGACGAATATTGAGCTGAAAACAGGCGTTTACACCTATCCCGGCATCGAAGAGAAGACGCTTGCGATGATCGATGATTTCGGCCTGCGGGATAAGATCCTCTTTTCTTCCTTCAATCATTATTCCGTGAAGCGCATGCAGGCGCTGGCGCCGGAGATGACATACGGACTGCTGGAGGAGAGCCGGATCATCGATCTCCCGGCGTATACTGCGGCGCAGGGCGTGCAGGCGGTTCATCCGGAATATCATATGGTGGATGAGGCGTTTATGGTGTCCGCCCGGGAACACGGCCTCGCAGTCAATGTGTGGACTGTGAATACGGAATACGCGATGCGGCGGATGGTAAGCTGCGGCGTTGATATGATCATCGGAAACTATCCTGATCTCTGCAGGAGTGTGCTTGGATAAAGAGCTGTACAAAAAGGAAAACGTAAAAAGAACAGGGGCGCTCCCTGTTCTTCAACGGAAGGCTGCCGTATGGCAGCCTTTTATAATTGTGCCAGCATATCTCTTAAACGGCGGCCTGCGGATCCGCCGAAATCCTCGGCTCTTCTGATACGGAGAAAGGACGAACCGTAGATCATCCGCTCGTTGTCGAGCTCGGCGTCTTCCCCGAGAAATATCCCGAGCACCCGGACGCCCAGCCGTTTCAGCCTGCGGACCTGCGCACAGGTATCCTGCACCGCCGTGTATCCGATATATTTTTTCTGCATGCCGGGACGTACCCGGCCGCTCACCATATCGTTGGGAAGCCCGTCGCTGAAAACGATGAGGATCTTTGTTTCCTCTCTCCGCTTCAGAAGATCGATGCCGGCTGCTGCAAAGGCAAGCCCGTCGCGGTTGTTGGAAGAAGCATGATAGTCGAGGATGCGGTAATCGCCGTCGGGGCCGTCGTCATAATCCCGGAAACGGCGCAGGATGGTATGGTCTCCGTAGGTACAGTAGCTCATTACGCGGTGCGGGATGCCGACGCGGGTCAGCGCGGTACTGAACATATAACTTTGGAGCGCGACCATTCCCTGTCTGGAGGACTGGGAACCGCTGGCGTCGATCAGGAGCTCGATGGCCACGGAAGGATGTTCATGCTTTACCGTTTTATAAAACAGCTGCGGGTCCTCCACGCGGCTGACTTTCCACAGGCTGCCGATGTGCAGTGTGCCGTGATCCGCACGGTATGTTTCAGGATCGCTCATGAGATTGAGCACATTCCGGAACGCCTGCTCTATGCTGCGGATGCCTGTAAGGGCAGCGGCTTCTTTTTCTTTCAGCAGTCTGCGATTGGCATCACGGTACTGCATTGCCTTGCGGACCTGCAGAGAAGCGTTTTCAGCATCTTCTTCCGTAAAGCCGTCTGTGAACAGAAGTTTTCTTCCTTCATGAATGCCACAGCAGGCCAGCTGCTCGATTTCGCTCATTTCCCGTCCGGTCTTGAAGCTTTTTCCGAAATTCCGCTCGACATAATCCGGGATGCGGGCAAGCGCGGTATCGGAAAGCAGGAGGCCAGCATCGGTCAGGTCGGATCGTTTCCCGAAGGAAAGGTCCCGCTCCGGATCCTCTGTATTCTCGCGTACGGGCGTATCGGAAGCACTTTCGAATTCGCTCTCATCGAAGACTTCATATTCCGGAAGGGGATCCTCGTCGTGATCGGGCGCGAAGTATTTCATGAAGATCTCTTTGTACAGCTTTACGGCCTGTTCCACAAGGGTCTGCGCATCTGTGCATCCGGCACTGCCGTATACCAGTTCGAATAAAAGCTGCAGGGCATTCCTGTTAAAACCGTTAAAACGCCGTACGAAATCCAGACTTTCAGGATCTGCCGCATCCGGGAACTGCCTGACAAGCAGGAGGATGCGCAGCCAGTTCCTGGCTGTCGCGCGCCAGTGGAGCGGATCATTGTGAAGCAGTTCTTTTGCCGCAAGTTCCGCCATGGCGGGGATGCCCGGGCGGTCTTCGGTAATCCGTGTCCGTACGGCATATTCCAGACAGATGTGCGTTGTCTGAAGAAGCACCCGCATATTGTAATCCGCATAGCGGAAGCGTCTGAGCCACAGATTCAGGTCATCCAGGCCGAAGATCCTGTCTGCGCCGCCGAGAATGATGCCTTCGTAAGCGGCGGTCCTTCCGCCTGCCTCAAAAAACGGGCTGCTCATGGCTTGTATGTACTGCGGGAATGCCCGTTTTGTATGATCTCCGGAAACGGTAAGGAAAAGACTTTCCGAACGGTCGATGTTCATCCTGTCACCTCATCACGCGAATCTTGTCATAACGATATCATCGACCAGTGTGCGTTCATACTCGTCAAATACTTTGTTGGTCACGCTGATCGTGACAGCGTCTTTCGGGGACATGCCGCCCGTCATGAGCCGGAGCGCAGTGATCATGCCGCGCAGGTCAACGGAATTCGTGGAGATCTCGCCGTTGACAGCCTTTTCATTCAGATCCAGGAAAAGCGCCGCGCAGTGGTTCAGCTGTTCAGCAGCCGCTTCGGGTGCTTCGATGCGGAGCAGTTCCTGCAGGTTGTTTTCGGAAAGGACCGGCATGCGGATGACTGTGAAGCGGGATACCAGGGCTTCGTTCAGTTCACGGGTCCCCTCGTAACCGTAGTTCATCGTGGCAATGAAGCGGGTCGCGGGATGCACCGGAATGAGTTCATACCCGGGGATATCGATGATCCGGCGGTAATCAAGGACAGCATGAAGGACGGCCACGGCATCGCTTTTTGCCATATTGATCTCGTCGAGGATGCAGAAACCGCCGTGTAAGGCAGCGTTCGTGACCGGACCGCGCCGGAGTTTCACTTCGCCGGCACTGAACGTGTCAGTCCCGATCAGGGTATTGCTGTCGGTATTCACATGAAAGGAGACTGTGTAGACCGGACGTCTGAAAAGCCAGGCCAGATTGTCCGCCAGGATATTCTTGCCGGTCGCCTTTCCGCCGCACAGGAGGATATTTTCCCCTTCCAGAAGGGCGTGTACGGCCAGCTCGAAAGTCTCTTCACCGATAAAATCCACCGCGGGTCTTATGATACGGTCTGAAACGGACGGATCTGCGGGATAGGTGTTTGCAAAATCTGCCACACGGGCCATTAATTCATTGTTCATGACGCGGGATCCTTTCTTTCAGATTTTCTGTTTGATTATACCATAAACCGGGAAGAATATGATATAATGACTGCAGCGTCAAAAAGCAGTTTCCGATTCATGCCTGCATGAAAAGGGAGGAGTGTCAGCGCTCGAAAAACGAAGCGATCCGGATGGAATCATGACGTTGCTTTTGGCAGGTGAATCGTATATAATTCTACAGTTGACAGGAAGGAACAGAAACGGACGGAAAAAGATATGAAGAACATCATTTTGAGAATATGCGTTATCATGACTGCTGTGCTCTGCCTGACAGGCTGTTCGGGAAGATCTTCTGAAAAAGTAAATACCAATACAGTCGCAGGATTCCTGTTCAGTTTTGACCAGCGCGAGAAGACCAGGCTGCTTGCGGATGCGATCGCGAAGAAGGAGTATCCTGTGAAGATCACATGGTGCTACGATCCTTTAAGCAATGATGCAGATCCGGATATCATACCGGTTGAAGAGACCGGGGAAAGCGGTCTGCAGGAAGAAAACACAGCAGACGAAACGGAACCGGAAGCAGTGATCAATGAGACACAGGATGCGGAAAAAATAAAGGATATCTGTATGGCTCTCAGCAATGCCATTATCATAGATAACGCAAAAGATCTGAGCACAAAAACACCGTACTTCGTTGAACTGACGCTCACGGACGGAACAGCATGCCGGTTCGATTTCGTATCGCGGTCAGTGATACGTCTGAGTGAACAGAATTATGCTGTGGAGACAGACGGTAATCTGTGGGGGCTGCTGACAGAGTGATCCGGATGGGGAGGCTGCATGGAATTATTTGAAGGAAGACCGGAAAATACGGAAGGGAGACTTCCGAGAGAAATAAGAGTATATGATCATCTGGACAGTCTGGGGATCCATTACATCAGGACGGATCATGAACCCGTCAATACCATGGAGAAATGCCGGGAGATCGATGCCGTGCTGGAAGGGCAGCTCTGCAAGAATCTGTTTCTGTGCAACCGGCAGAAAACGAATTTCTATCTTCTGCTGATGCCGGATGATAAAAAATTCAAGACCAAAGAATTATCCGCCCAGATCGGATCGGCCAGGCTTTCCTTTGCGGATGCGGAAGCGATGCTGCGGTATCTGGATATAGAGCCCGGTGCGGTAAGCGTAATGGGCCTGATCAATGATAAGGAGAAGGATGTACAGCTGCTGATCGATGAGGATGTGCTGAAGGAAGAATACCTGTGCTGCCATCCCTGCGTCTGCACTTCCAGCCTGAAGATGAAGACGGAGGACGTGGTCAGAAAATTCCTGCCTTCCGTCGGACATGATTACAGGACGGTGCATCTGGTGGGAGAAGATTGAAGAGGGGCGCATCGCGCCCCCTTTTTCAGAGAAGGCGATCGGAAGCAGAGTAAATCCGGGTGATAAAAAGATGATCTATATTGTCAGGCACGGACAGACAGCAAAAAACAAAGCAAATATCCTGCAGGGAAGGAGCGATCTTCCGCTGAATGAAACAGGCCTGAAGCAGGCGGAAGAAACCGGCCGGCGGTTCGCTGCCGCCGGTATCGTGATCCGGAAAGTCTGGTCCAGCCCGCTGATCCGGGCGAGACAGACGGCGGAAGCGATCGCGCCGGGTGTTCCCTGTCTGACGGATGAAAGGCTGATCGAAATGGATTATGGTCCGTATGAAGGGATGGATCTGAACGATCCTGCCCCGGAGGTGCTGACCTTCTTCCGGGATTTCGTGCATAATCCGGCGCCGGAGGGCATGGAACCGCTTTCGGAAGTGGTCAGAAGAGCGGGAGAATTTCTGGAAGATATCAGGGAGGAAGCCGTTTCGGCGGATCTGCTCATCTCGACCCATGCGATCGCCATGAAGGGGATCCTGGAATATCTTACGCCTGCTTCACACGGAAAATACTGGTCGAAATATATAGGAAACTGTGAAGTCTATGCTGCGGAAGCAAAGGCTGACGGAACCTTTTCCGTTCCGCAGAAGTGCTTCGGGAGCTGAACCGCAGCAGAGAACAGAGGAAAGAATACTGCCAATGGATGATGACAGATATTACGACGATTATTATGAAGACCGCCGGCAGCGGGGCCGGAGGAGAAGGCGCGGAAACGGTTTTTTCCGGCTGGTCATCCTGCTGCTTATTCTCGCGGTGTGCATTTATAAAAAGGAAGCGCTGATCACCGGTTTCGGGACATTGTCGGAAAGCGTGAAAGGGCTCCTTTCCGGGGATAATGAAATAATCCCGGAGGAAATGCTTTCACTCGATGATCTGAAAGAGAAAGTAACCGGCGGACAGACGGAGGGAGATCCCGGCGCGGGAGAAACGGACAATGCCGCTGCCGGCCGGGATGAGGAAGATCGCGCTGCAGAGCAAAGCGCTGCCGATGAGGAGACTTCGCCTGCAGAGGAGATATTCTCCTCCGATGTGTATTATTATTACCGGAATATGCAGGAGGAGGACCGGAAGATTTACCGGCAGCTTTATGCCGGCGTAATGGATATGGAGCAGGATATTACATTCTCTTCGCTGACAGATTATGACCGCCTGTACAGAATAGAATCGCTTGTCATTGCCGACCATCCGGAGATCTTCTGGTATGAAGGCGCCGGCACCTATACCCAGTATACGACGAAGCTGGTGCTGCATCCTGACTATACGATCAGCACAGAGGAACGGAAAAACAGGGAAGAAAAGATCGCTGCAGCTGTGCAGGAATTTAAATCCAGGATCGGCGCGGATGAGACAGCCTACGAACAGGTCGCCACGGCATTCAATTATATTGCGGGGAACTGCAAATATGTCGAAGGCGCGCCGGATGACCAGAATATCTGCAGCTCGCTCATTTATCATGAGAGTGTCTGTGCGGGCTACGCCAGGGGCGTGCAGTATCTGCTGCAGCAGCTCGGGATCGAGTGCCTTTACGTCTGGGGGACGATCACGGAACGCGGGGATCATGCATGGAATATCGTGAATATAGACGGTACGTATTATCATTCGGATCCCACCTTCGGAGACCGCTCTTTCAGCGACGGAACGGAAGTGGAAAATATGCCGGAAGCACTCGCCATGGAATACGGTTATCTCTGCATGAATGATGAGGAAGCGCTCAGGGACAGGGTGGTCAGTGCCGAGCTTGGCGGATGGGCGTCTCTTCCTGTTTGCAGTTCGACGGAGATGTCCTATTACCACAGGCACGGATGGTATTATCCGGAATATGCGGAGGCTGTATGGGATGAACTGTCCCATGAACTCGGTGAAGGACAGCGGTTCTTCAGGGTGCAGTTCGGTACGGAAGAAGCCATGCAGCAGTTCCTGGATGAACTCAGTGAGAACAGATATGCGAAAATGGCCCTGGAGAAACTGTCGCTGTCAGAGGTGCGGACTTACACCAGCCCGAACAGTACGCTGCGGGTGGTGGTGGGATGGATCGCATAGCAAAGATACCGGGGCAGACAAAAGGGACGGTTCTCCTGACTCGTTTTTTGAAAAAAGCGAGCCGGGAGAACCGTCCCTTTTGTCTGCCTCAGTGCAGTATCCCGCTGGCGTCAACAGCAGCCAGCATTTCTTTGATCTTTTCCGGCGGGAGCACCAGCGCGAACCGCACATACCCTTCGCCATGCGGCCCGAAACTGCTGCCAGGCGTACAAAGTACGCCTGCCCTGTCGAGCAGATCCATGCAGAAATCCATGCTTTTTGTGTAGGACGCCGGAATCGGTGCCCAGACGAACATGCTGCCTTCCGCGTCCGGGATATTCCAGCCGATCGCCCTGGCGCCGCGGCACAGCGCGTCTCTTCGGGCTTCATAATCCGCCTGCTGTTCTTTTACGGTATCGAGCGGACCGTTCAGCGCGGCGACAGCTGCTTTCTGGATCGGGATGAACATGCCGAAATCGATCTGGCTCCGCAGCAGTCGTACCGCCTCCACCACATCTTTTCTGCCGATCAGGAAGCTGATCCTGGCGCCGGTCACATTAAAGGACTTGGAAAGACTGAAGAATTCCACGCCGACATCGATCGCGCCGGGCGTGTTGAAAAAGCTGTTCCCGGTCTTACCGCTGAAAATGATGTCGCTGTAGGCATTGTCATGCACGATCAGGACATCGTATTTTTTTGCCCAGGCAACGAGTTCTTCATAGAAAGAAGCCGGCGCGGTCGAACCGACCGGATTGGCCGGGAAGTTCACGATCATGAAAGCCGCATGCCGGGCGACCTCTTCCGGGATCGCCGCAAGATCCGGCAGGAAATCATTTTCCTTCGTGAGCGGATAGTACCACGGCTCAGCCTCTGCCAGAAAGGCGCCGGCCTGGAAAACAGGATAGCACGGATCGGGCAGCAGGACTGTGTCCCCGGGGTCACACAGCGCCAGTGCGAGATGTCCGACACCTTCCTGCGTGCCGTAACAGCTCATGATCTGATCGGGCTGTATTGCCACGTTGAATCTGCGTTTATAATAGGCGCATACCGCGTCCAGCAGCTCGGGCAGGTCCCGTAAGGAGTATTTCCATGAGTCCGGATCTTCTGCACTTTCTGCGAGCGCGCGGACAATGTGTGCAGGGGGAACGAAATCGGGCGTTCCCACGCTCATATTGTATACTTTCCTCCCGCGTTTTTCGATCTCCAGTTTTTTGTTGTTAAGCGAAGCGAATATCTCATCGCCGAAGCGGTCCAGTCGTCTTGCAAAATGCATAGGGGTCTCCTTCGTTCACAAAAATTCCGTTCCGGGAACGTTCATACGGTTTTTGATTATAGCCGATATCGGAAAGGATTTCCATAAAAGAAATCGATGATTTCAGGATTTGTACGATGATCAGGCCGT
This sequence comes from uncultured Lachnospiraceae bacterium, assembly GCA_946631165.1. GTDB lineage: Bacteria > Bacillota > Clostridia > Lachnospirales > Lachnospiraceae > UBA3305. The sequence continues at coordinate 10,756 of CAMOZZ010000001.1, forward strand.
AAAAAAGCCTGCCGGGATGCGGCAGGCTGATAAATTGCTGTTCAGGAACGGCTGTCAGATGCAGGTATAGCCGCCGTCTACCGGCAGTGCGATGCCCGTGACATAGGAAGAATGCTTGGAAGCCAGGAAAACAACGCTGGTATCCAGTTCGCCTTCCTCGCCGTATCTTTCCATGGGGATCGTGTCTTTTGCATGCTGTACGAAGAAATCGCTCTTCAGGGTAGCCTCTGTAAGAGGGGTGTAGAAATAGCCGGGGCAGATGGCATTTACCGTGATCCCGTGGATCGCCCATTCAGCGGCCAGCGCTCTGGTAAGGTTGACGACGCCGCCCTTGGCTGCATGGTAAGGCGCGGAACCGGCGATCTTGTTTCCTACAAGACCATACATGGAGGAAATATTGATGATACGGCCGTAATTCGCGGGGATCATGGCCTGATTGGCGACAGCGCGGGCGAACTTGAAGGTACCGAACAGGTCGATATCGAACTCATTCTGGAACTGTTCGTCGGTGATATTCTCGGCATGGGCAACAGCACCTGTGCCGGCATTGTTTACAAGGATCTCAACACTTCCGAAACGCTCGATCGCCTTGTGAACGGTCTCCTCGATCTGCTGTGTATCGGTAATATCGCACTGGATGGGCATAGCCTGTACGCCGTGCTTTTCTTCGATTTCTTTGCATACTTCCTGCAGTTTGTCAAGACGGCGGGCGATGGCTACGATATTGCAGCCCTGGTTCGCGAGCGCGTTTGCCATCTGAACGCCGAGTCCTGTGGAGCATCCGGTAACGATTGCTGTCTGGCCTTTGATCTCAAAAATTCTCTTAAACATAAATAACCTCACTTGTGTTGTACAGATACTATAAGTTAACCACGACTAATTCTACACGATTTCTTCATAATGTCAAGTAATTAACGACAAATAATTCACTATATCTTATTTAAATTCATAATATAGAAATTTTGTATTTGTATAATTCTGCAATCGGCAATACCGGGTGATGCGGCAGATCCGTATTTCCTGCTTGCAGTGAATAAGACAAATAGAATACAATAGAAACCGTAAAACAGATACTGTTCAACATTGTAAGGAGATGGAAAGGAAGCGCCGGATCTGCTGTTCCCTGACATCTCCGCAGATTCGGAAAGCAGGCAGATCCCTTTGCCGGGAGAATGAATTCGGTTGTCTGAAAAGTGGGCAGGAGGATAAAGGAGAATGAATAAACTGGATTTCAATCGTGGATGGACAGTCAGAAAAGACGGCAGTGATGCGGTAAGGCATGTTGATCTGCCGGACGATGCGATGCTCTATGAAAAGCGGGACCGTGATTCGTCTGCCTCAGGCGCCTGCGGGTATTTTTACGGCGGAAAATACATCTATGAAAAAGAATGGATGGTTCCGGAAGACTGGAAGGGCGGACATATCGTACTGGAGTGTGAAGGCGTCTATAAGAATGCCTCTGTGATCCTGAACGGGGAAACACTCGCATTTCGTCCGTACGGATATACTGATTTTTATGTTGACCTGAGTGCCGGTCTCCGTTTTGGGGAAATGAACCATCTCACCATCATTGCGGACAATTCCGAAACGCCGAATTCCCGCTGGTATTCCGGCAGCGGCATATACCGCGAAGTGCATCTTCATGTCGGCGGCGCGGATTATATCGATCCGCAGGGGATCCGAATTGATGTCGCAGGCGGTTCGGAAGTAACGGTAACAGTAAACGGGCAGTTCGGAGCGGACTGTGAAGTGGTCTGCGAGATTCTTTATGGAAATCAGCGCATTGATTCCGGAAAAGGAGCCGTGCAGCATTTCAGCATCTCCGATCCGCATCTCTGGGATGCGGATCATCCGGCTCTCTACAGATGCTGTGTACGGCTGGAACGGGACGGACAGGTGCTTGATGAAGCGGACACCGCTTTCGGCCTGCGTACCCTTGTATGGGGCGCCGGGGGACTGCGCGTGAACGGAAAAGAAGTCCTTCTCCGCGGCGCATGCATCCATCACGATAACGGTATTCTGGGCGCCTGCGCTTTCCGCGCGGCGGAGTACAGAAGGATCCGTATTCTGAAAGAAGCAGGTTTTAATGCGATCCGCAGCGCCCACAATCCGGTATCGAAAGCGATGCTGGATGCCTGTGATGAGCTGGGAATGTATGTGATGGATGAAACCTTCGATATGTGGGAAATCCAGAAGAATCCCCATGACTACGGCGGGGATACTTTCCGTGAATGGTGGAAACGGGATACGGAGGCCATGATCACGAAAGACCGCAATCATCCTTCTGTGATCATGTATTCGATCGGCAACGAGATATCTGATCTCGGGCTTGAGCGCGGACAGGAACTGTGCCGGGAGATGACGGAATTCGTTCATTCCATCGACGGTGCAAGACCCGTAACAATGGGCGTTAATCTAATGCTGGCCTTCCTGACCGGAATGGGCAAAGGCATTTACGGGGAAGAAAAAGAAACCGGGTCACAGACTATGGATTCCGCTCCGACAAGCACATTCTTCAATCTGATGATGAATAAGATGGGAGACGGGATGGATCTGGTGTCATCGCTGCCGCCGGCTGACAAAGTCGCCGCAGCCGTGTCCCCGATCCTCGATATCGCGGGGTACAATTATGCGACCTCCCGTTACAGGAAGGAAGCGAAACGATCTCCCTCAAAAGCGTTCGCGGGGTCTGAGACCCTTCCGAAATCGCTCTGGAAGAACTGGCAGCTTGTAAAAGCCATTCCCAATCTGATCGGTGATTTTATGTGGACAGGCTGGGATTATCTGGGAGAGTCCGGTATCGGTACCGTCACCTATAAGGATAAAAAGACAAAGAAAGATGTGGATGACGGCCTGATCATTTCCGGCGGCCCGGGCGTGATCGACATCTGCGGAAAACCGCGTGCGGAAGTCGGCTGGAACAAAGCAGTGTGGGATCTTTCGGATACACCGGTCATCGGGGTCGATCCGGTCAGTCATGCAGATGATTTCCGGGCCGTGTCGATGTGGCGGAATACGGATGCTGTGGAAAGCTGGTCCTGGAAGGGATTCGCAGGGAAAAAGACGAATGTGACGGTTTACAGCAATGCGGCTGCCGTGGAATTGTTCGTGAACGGAAAGAGTAAAGGAAAGAAGCGCGTGAAAGCATGCAAAGCGGTCTTTAAGGGAATAACCTATAAGCCCGGAAAGATCGAGGCGGCTGCTTTCGATCAGAACGGACATGAGATCTCCCGCAGCGCGCTGCAGACAGCCAGGGGAAAGACCGTGATCACGCTGCGGCCGGAGAAAACCATTCTGGCGGCAGACGGGCAGGACCTGTGCTTTCTGAATATTGATCTGACAGGACAGGACGGGATCACGCGCTCTTCCTGTGATCAGGCGCTGACCGTGAAAGTGGAAGGTCCTGGCTGTCTGCAGGCGTTCGGTTCCGCCAGACCGAATATGGTGGAAGATTTTATCAGTGATACACATACCACGTTTTACGGAAAAGCACTTGCAGTGATCCGCGCAGGTTATGAACCGGGAGAGGTCACCGTGACGGTAAGCGGAGAAGGCCTGAAAGAGAAGAAGATAAAGGTAAAGGTGGGATAACGGCGCAGCACGAAGCAGGATTGCTGCTGTTTCAGAGAGAAAAGAGCTATGGACAGACCGGATTTTAAGGCGATCGGGAGAATGATCTCCGAAATACGAAAAACAGAAACAGCCTATGAACTCATTTTTTCGGGAACGGATAAACTTGAGGATGACGTGAAGAATGCCTGCCTGGTAATGCTGAAGGCGTCCGCCGCAGATTCGCTGAAAGAGATCCCGGTCAGTGAACTGAAAAGTTCGAAGGCCGGTATCCGGACAGCGCTTCTGGAAGACGCGGGATATCATACGCTTTATGATCTTTACAAAGCAGAGGATCATATGCTCAGGGGAATCTCCGGGATCGGGGAAAAACAGGCGGAGGCGATCCGGACGGTGACGGACGGATTCCTGATGACGCTCGCCGGCAGAGGGACGATCCTTCAGGATCCCGAAAACGGCGGTCCGGCAGATCTTGATCTGCTGGTGAAGACGGCAAAATTCAGACAGGCCGGGATAATCCGCCGGGATGCGGAAAGCTTCCGGGAGCAGATCCACCAGCTGGCGGAGGAAAGGATATCCGCGGTGAAGATCAGAAATTCCTTCCGCTGGTTCTTTTCGTCTGCCGCGAAAAAGGAAGAGACCGCCCTGGCAGCGGAAGATCTGGCAGGGTTTTTCCGGGATCCGCTGTTTATCCGGATGCAGAATCTGCTGACCGCTTTTGCCGCTGTGCTGAAGACGGACCGGCAGGAAGCCCTGCGTGATTACGAGAAGAACGGCGCAGCTTATTATGCGCTGTTTGAGAAGTATTCCGGTACCGGCGCTTCGGAGGAACTGGTCTACAGCAGCATTCCCGCACAGCTGGCAGCTGAAATCAATGCAGAAGAACTGCATGCCGATCGGTTCAACGGAACGCTGAGAGCCTATCAGGAGTTCGGCGCAAAGTATATCCTGCACCAGAAAAGAGTGCTGCTGGGGGATGAAATGGGACTCGGAAAGACGATCCAGGCGATCGCCGCCATGACGCATATTGATTCGCAGGAGCCCGGAAGCCATTTTCTGATCGTCTGTCCGGCGTCTGTCATGATCAACTGGTGCCGGGAAACGGAGAAGTTCAGCAGCGTGAAACCGTACCTGGTCCATGGACAGGAATGGGAAAACCGGTTTTTGGAATGGAAAGAGAACGGCGGCGCCGCGGTCACCAGCTTTGAGGGTATGGCGAAGATTGCAAGGCGCATAAACAATGCCATGAAGCTGGCGCTCCTCGTGATCGATGAAGCGCACTATATTAAGAACCCGGAAGCGCAGCGCACAAAAAACATCCATATGCTGGAGGACGAATCCGAGCGGATCCTGCTGATGACGGGTACACCGCTCGAAAACCGTGTCGATGAGATGTGCGAACTGATCGGCTTTGTGCGTCCGGATCTGAAAGAGGAAGTCCGGACGAATGCCGGGCTCCGGAATGTGCCTGCATTCCGGCAGATGCTCGCGCCGGTCTACTTAAGAAGACTCCGGGAAGATGTCCTGAAGGAACTGCCGCCGCTGACGGAACAGGAAGAATGGTGCGCCATGACGGAGGCGGATACAGCCGCCTATCTGACAGAGGTGTCTGCCGGGAACTTCATGGGCATGCGGAGAGTTTCTTTCCTGCAGGAAGATCTGTCCGGGTCCGGAAAAGCGCGCAGACTGTCGGAGCTATGCGGGATGCTGTGCGACGAGGGGAGAAAGGCTGTTGTCTATTCCTATTTCCGGGAGACGGTCAGAAAAGTCTCGGTACTGCTGGCGGAATATTCTGCCGGCGTGATCACCGGCAGTACGCCTGCTGCGGAGCGCCAGCTGATCATTGACAGATTTTCCGATGCAGAGGAAGGCTGTATCCTTGTCTGCCAGATCCAGGCAGGGGGCACGGGACTGAATATTCAGGCGGCCTCAGCCGTTCTGTTCTGTGAACCGCAGATCAAGCCGTCGCTTACAAAACAGGCGCTCTCCAGGGTATACAGGATGGGACAGGTGCACAATGTCCTCGTCTGCCATCTGCTCTCTCCGGATTCGGTCGATGAAGCGGTCGTGAATATCCTGAAGGAGAAAGAGGGCGAGTTCGATCTTTTCGCAGACGAATCCGTGATCGCAGACGCAGCCGACAATCTGGCTGATGCCGAATGGATCCGGAAAGTCGTGGAACAGGAAAAACAGAAATATCTGCCTGCCGTGATCGTACCGGCACAGGATCAGCCGGTACGGGAATGACAGGACAGCGCGGCAGGAAAGGGATGATTTCCTGCCGCGTTCTCATTCCGGGATCAGGGTGTGACCATGCACAGCTTTTCACCGTCAAAGCAGAATACGGAATCCGACAGCCGGTCGCGTTCCTCCACCTGTGTTTCATTTACATGTCTTACCAGGTCGGTCAGATCTTTTTCTGTCATGGAATCCGCAGTGCATGAAACGCCTGCCGCAAGCAGTTCATGGCGGCTTGACGGCAGGATATAGTACCTTTCCCCGATCTTCCGGTAAGCTTCCCTCAGTACTTCGGGAAACGCAATGGCCGCAGCGCCGTTGTAAGAGCGGCGGTTGGTGATCAGCCAGAGGGTCTGCTGTGATTCGGCCTCCCGGATCATTTCCGCCAGATCTTCTTCGGCACACAGTTCCATGAATTTTTCCGAGAGCGGGGTAACGGTAAAGCCGGCCCTGGCAAATGTGTTTTTCATGGCTTTCCGGAGGACTTCCTCCCCCGTGTCATGAAACATCTCCATCTGTGCATCCGTCACCAGATAGCTCATTTCGGCAGTTTTGCTATTCCCGAGGACGACCCTTGCGATCAGAGAGATGTCCGTGCCGGGGACTGTATAATGCGGAATGCCGGTAAGATCCATGCCTTTCCAGGCAGGGAAAGCATCCAGCTTTTCGGAATCCGACAAGGCGCTGCCCGCAACAATTTCGCTCATTTCGTAGACGGAGCCGGATTGTTCCGCGACAGAGGCGGCGATCCGCCTGATATCCGCATCCGATGCGCCGGCATAATCTGACGGATAGATCATCATGGCTGCAGGCAGATCGGCCCTGCCGATGCACAGACAGGCTTTTCCTTTCGGTGTTTCCGCCGCAGACTTTTCCGTGATCTCAAAATCCGGAAGAAGTGCGGATAGTTCATGATGGAGTTTTCGGGTCAATGTTTCGATCGTCACTGTATGAGATCCTCCCTTTTTGCTATAATAAATACAATCGAAGCGCCGAAATGTCCACAAACTATTTGCGACAAATTTTGTGAAAAAAAGTGATTGACAGATAGTGACATGAAAATAAGAACGATTTCAGAGGAATTAAAGAAACAATACGGCGGAAAAGTGATGAAGCTGTCCCTGAGCGCCGGCTGCACCTGCCCGAACCGCGACGGAACGATAGCCGCAGGAGGCTGCAGCTTCTGCTCCGAAGGCGGGTCAGGTGATTTTGCTGCGCCTTTTGCGCCGGTAAAAGAGCAGATCAGGAAGGCAAAGAAGCTGGTCGATCCGAAATTCCCGAAGACAATGCCGGCGGAAGAGCGGAAATATATCGCTTATTTCCAGTCGTTTACAAATACTTACGGAGATACAGGCAGACTGGAAAAACTGTATTGTGAAACGGCGGAACAGCCGGAGATCGTGATCCTGTCGATCGGCACCAGACCGGACTGCCTGGGGGAAGAAGTGATGGAAATGCTTGCCGGGCTGAACCGGATCAAACCTGTATGGGTAGAGCTTGGGCTGCAGACGATCCACCAGCGGACAGCGGACAGTTTCGGAAGGGGGTATACGCTGCCGGTCTTTGAAGAAGCGGTCAGAAAGCTGAAAGCTGCCGGGATCACGGTCATTGTGCATGTGATCCTCGGACTGCCGGGCGAGAGCAGGGAGGATATGTTGGAGACGGTAAAGTATATTGCTGCTTTTGAACCCCGGATCGACGGCATCAAGCTGCAGCTTCTGCACGTGCTGAAAGGGACGCGGCTGGGCGCGCAGTACAGGCAGGATCTGTTTCCGGTAATGACAATGGAAGAATATACGGATCTGGTCGTCGACTGTCTGAAACTTCTGCCGGAAGATATGATCGTCCACCGGATGACCGGCGACGCGCCGAAAAAGCTCCTTATTGCGCCGGCTTGGAGCGCAGATAAGAAGCGGGTGCTGAATATGCTGCGCGCAAAGATAACCGCTGCCCGGCGGGAGAGCCGGCCGGAGACATCTGTGCTTGACAATCTATAAAGCAGTAAAATAAAATAATGATATATATTGCGATATATACACGGAGAGACAGAAGGGGGATGCATCCATGAATTATGTTTTTATCTCACCCGGGTTTCCGAAGTCCTGCACGTATTTCTGCGACAGGCTGCACGCCCGCGGCGTCAATGTCCTGGGGATCGGCGATACGCCCTATGATGAACTGAATGAGCAGCTGAAAAACGCACTGACAGAGTATTATTATGTTGCATCCCTGGAGGACTACGACCCGGTCTACCGCGCTGCAGCATACTTTATCCATAAACACGGCAGGATCGACTGGCTGGAGTCCATGAATGAATACTGGCTTCCGCTCGACGCCAGGCTGCGGACGGATTTTAATATCGCCGTGGGAACACGCGCAGACGGCATCGGGGATCTTACGTCGAAATCGGGCATGAAGCGCATCTTCCTGGAAGCCGGCATTCCGACCGCCAGACAGCATATCGTTTCAGATCTTGCTGCGGCGGAAGCGTTCGTCAAAACGGTCGGCTATCCGGTCATCGTCAAGCCGGATATCGGTGTCGGCGCGAACGGCGCATTCAAACTGAAAAACAAAGAGGAACTGCAGGCCTTCTATCGGGAACTTCCGGACGAACCCTATGTGATGGAGGAATTCCTGTCAGGCAATATCTGTACTTATGACGCAGTCCTGAATTCCTGTTGTGAACCGCTTTTTGAATCCATGTGTACCTACGCACCGGTGCTGGACTCGGTGCTGGACGATGATAATATCAATTTCTACACAACAGCGGATGTCCCGGAAAAACTGCGCATCCTTGGCAGAAAGACAGCGAAGGCGTTCGGCGCGTCGAAGCGTTTTATCCATTTCGAATTCATTAATATAGCAAAGGATTACGACGGAATCGGAAAAGCAGGAGACTTCGCGGTCATGGAAGTCAATATGCGTCCGGCCGGCGGGCACGATCCGGACATGATGAACTATGCACAGTCTATCGATGTTTACAGCATTTATGCCGAAATGGTGACAGATGACAGAAGAAGCTTCCCGGACACGGGCGGACATTATTACTGCGCTTACGCCGCCAGAAAAGACGGGCATACGTTTACGCATACGCATGAGGAGATCATGAACTGCTATGGGACGGATATCGTGATGCAGGAAGAGATGCCGCCGATCGACTGGCCGTCCATGGGTCGGTATGTCTATATGGCGAGGTTTAAGGAAAAAGCAGAGATGGAGAAGTATTTCTCCTATGTCCTCGGATGAAAAGGCTTTCCCGGATCGAAGAAAGAAGTATTGAAAGAAAGGCTTAAGGAATAAAGAATGTACAGAGAAGAAATTACACATTACAGCAATTCACTGGGACGCGATATGCATATCCTGATCCACGGACATGCAGGCATGCCCATCCTGTGTTTTCCCACCCAGGATTCCATGTGTCATAACTATGAGGAATTCGGGATGACGGAACAGCTTTCGGATTTCATTGACGGCGGAAAGATCCAGCTGTTCGTCGTGGACACCGTGGACAGGGAGAGCTGGTCGAATACTTTCGGAGACTGCGGGATGCGTGCGGACAGGCAGGAACAGTATTTTCATTATATCGTCGATGAAGCCGTCCCGTTTATCCGCAGCCGGAATCCGGAACTGCCTGCAGTCACGGGCTTCAGTATGGGCGCCAACCATGCCGCGATCGTATTCCTTCGCCGGCCGGATCTGTTCAGGGGCGTGATCGCTTTGTCCGGGATCTATGATTCCGATATTTTCTTCGGCGGCTTTATGAATCCCGTCCTTTATGAGAATTCGCCGGAAAGATTCCTGCCGAACATGCCGAGCAATCATCCGTATATCGAACTTTACAATAAGCGCCGGATCATTTTCTGCTGCGGCCAGGGTGCCTGGGAGGAAGACGGCGTAAGGACGCTCAATTATCTGGACAGCGTTTTCCGGAAAAAAGCAATCTATGCATGGTGTGATTTCTGGGGACATGATGTGAACCATGACTGGCCGTGGTGGTTCAAACAGATGCGGTATTTCCTGCCTTATATGCTGGGAGAAAAGTAAACGGCGGATTTGCGGGAAACCGGCAGAGGGGTTTTTTCAATGAATGATTTTCTGCGGGAAAGCTTCAGTTATTTCGGGATCTATCGGAAATTGTTCCGGCTGAAAAAGCATTATCAGCCGGTGCGTGTTTCTTATGGGACAGAGAAAGAGCAGTATTTCCTGTATTATGAACCGGATGCCCCTGTGAGCGATAAGATCATTTTCTGGATCCACGGGGGCGGCTGGAATGCGGGCGATCCGGGATTCTTTGATTTTGTCGGACAATGTATGGCCGGGGAAGGATACCGCATGGTCTCCGCCGGATACAGGCTGTCCCCGAAATTCAAATATCCGTGCCAGGTAAAAGATGTATGCGATTGTTATAACGCGGCGGTCAGCTATCTGAAGGGCAGGGAGATCGATACCCGGCAGATCATTATCGCAGGACCTTCTGCCGGAGCACATCTCGGTTCGATCCTTTGTTACTGCCGGAAGGTACAGGAAAAGTACGGTGTGGATATTTCGAATATCTGCGGATTTATCGGTTCAGGCGGTCCATACAGCTTCCGGAAAGACCAGTCGTTTGCGTTGACGATGCTGCTGGACCAGCTTTTCCGGAAGGGATATGACAGAAGGAACGGAGAGCCGGTCCGGCTGATGTCGAAAAATCATATCCCGATGCTGCTGATCCAGAGCAGACATGACGGGCTGGTCGGGTATGCCTGCGCGGAGGATTTTGCGGCGAAAGCGGAATCCGTCGGGAACAGATGGGAGCTGTACAGTGTTACGGATCCGAAGGATACGCATTCATGGTATACGGCCGGCATGTTCATGGAGACCAGAAAAGAAAACAGGGGACTGGATAAGTTCTTTGCATGGATCGAGGGGATTTAAATGTCAGCGATAAGAAAATTACTGCTCGCTGTTGTCCTGGCTGTCTGTATTCTGCCTGCTGCCGGCGTTCGGGCCGGGACAGATGCTGCGCCGGCGCTTTCAGGACTGGAATCGGTCGACAGGCTGTCAAAAGGCAGCGCCTTCTTCCTGAAAGGAAAGATCAGATCGGCGCGGCCGCTTACGAAAGTAAACGTCAGGATTGCAGATGCATCGGGAAAAACAGTACAGCGCGCATCGGCAGTGCCGTCTGCCGCTGTCTTTGATCTGAGAATGCTTTCGGAACAGCTGCATTTTGATACGCTTCCCGGCGGCAGTTATCTGCTCCGCATCACGGCGTCTGATGAAAAATATCAGAATGTGAAGCTGCTGAAACAGCGTTTTGCGGTCATAAAAAAGAGCAGGACAGCAGAAAGGCTGATCCGCACCGCGGAAGCCGAGATCGGCTATGAGACGCCGCTCAGGCTTGAGAGAACGAAATATGAAAAGGAAACCTTCGGGACGAACGGGAATCTGTGGTGCGCTTCCTTTGTTTCGTGGTGCGCCAATCAGGCCGGCGTATCCCGGAAGATCGTTCCGAGAAGCAAGAGCACTTTATATATGGGGATGCTTGCGAAGAAAAACTATCATCCCTGGAACCGCAATACCTGGGGAAACCTGAAGCGCGGAGACGTGATATTTTTCTCGCCGAAACGTGCTTCCCTGCGCTATCCGAACGGCGGGAAAGCAGTCCATCACGTGGGGATCGTGCAGCGCGTTGACAGAAAGACGGGCGTTCTTTATACGGTTGAGGGAAATGTCTCCAGGCTTCTTGATGACGGGAGCCTCGATCTCAGGACGCGGGTCGTAAGAGAATGTGCGCATAAATTGAAGACGGGAACCGGCCTGATCACGGTCAGTGACAATTCGTATTTCGGCGGCGAGTACGTGTGCGGGTATATCGATGTCAGGTGACGGAATGATGGACAGCCGGGACGGGACCGGCAAAATGCATTATGTTTATCTTCTGAAATGTTCGGACGGCACGCTCTACTGCGGCTGGACGACGGATCTTGAAAAACGCCTGGAAGCACATAACGCCGGTACAGGAGCAAAGTATACAAGATCCCGGAGGCCGGTCGAAATGGTGTATCACGAAGCTTTTGAAGAGAAAACGGATGCGCTCAGAAGAGAATGGGCTGTAAAAAGGATGAGCCGGAAACAGAAGCTTGGTCTGATAGAGAAAGACGATAACGACGGGCGGAAGGAAGACGGACTGCCCGGAAGGGAGGGAGAAGGAAATGTTTTTCAGAAGAAATAAAGAACCGGAAGTGGTCACATTGACCGTGGCGAATACCATGGAGGAAGCGGAAGCGTTCATGAACCTGCTCGCGGAGAACGGGATCAAATCGGTCGCCAGGGACCGCGCGGGGGAAGAAGATCTCATGATCGTCAGCAGCGGAAGCGCATCACACGGCACAGGGATCCTGATCCGGGCGGAAGACGCCGAGCGGGCGGCGCAGATCTTGATGGAAAACATGCCTTCCGAAGAGGATTACGAAGAACTGACAGACGAAGAACTGGAAGAACTTGCGATGTCCATGGAAGAGATCACCGGACTGGAAGAAGAGGAGCCCGATGAAAGTGACCGGAAAGTCCGGGAATGGATGAACAGCTAAAGGCCGGTACCGCTATGAAGACGATCCTTTTTTACGGAGATTCAAATACTTACGGCTACGATCCCCGCGGCTTCGGCGGCGGCCGCTATCCGAAGGATGTGCGCTGGACTGACAGGCTGGCGGAAGCACCTGGCGGAGATTGGAAGGTGCTGGTAAACGCCATGAACGGCCGGGAGATCCCGGACCGGGAGCGTTCAGTTAACAGTGTGCTGGAAATGATCGGGACAGCTGCAGAAGAGCATGCGCAGCTCCGTTTTGCGGTCATGCTCGGCACCAATGATCTTTTCAGTGCCGGCAGATTTTCACCGTCCATGACAGTCAGCCGGAAAATGAGCCTGTTCCTGGACAGGATCAGAAATACATTTCCGGAAATGCCGGTGCTGCTGATCGCGCCGCCCCCTGTCGGCGCTGCGGATGCCATTGATCCGGAGGAACAGCGGCTGTACCGGGAGAGCAGGCAGCTGAGTCTGCTGTATCACATTCTTGCCGAACAGAAAGGGGCGGATTTTACAAGCGCCTTTGACTGGCAGGTGCCGCTCTCCTTTGACGGCGTGCATCTGTCAGAAGAAGGACACCGCGTTTTCTTCGAAAAGATGAGAGAGGCCCTGAAAGATATCTGAGGGAGAACAGAGGCGGTATACAGCCGCCTCTTTACTTTTGTGCCCGTTATGTTACAATACTTTCCGGACATTTTTTGTCTGAAAAGTTATGAAAGTATGATATAAGGAGTTTTATCATGAGAGTTGCAGTTACCTATGAGAACGGAAATGTATTCCCTCACTTCGGCAGAACACCTGCCTTTAAGGTTTACGAGATAGAAGACGGAAAAGTGATCTCTTCGGAAGTCCTTCCCACGAACGGCACCGGCCACGGGGCGCTTGCCGGATTTCTGCAGAACGGCAGCATCGATGTCCTGATCTGCGGCGGCATCGGCGGCGGTGCCGTAAATGCGATAAACGGAGCCGGCATTAAGCTTTATGCAGGAGCGAGCGGAAATACGGATGAGGTCATTCAGATGCTGATCGACGGCACACTTCCAGAGACCGGAGAAGCGAACTGTGATCATCACCACGGCGAAGAGCATGACTGCCACAGCGAAGGCGAAGGCTGCCACGGAAGCGAAGGCGGCTGCCACGGCGGAAGCTGTGCGCCGGAACCGGCCTTTACCGGCCGCAATGTCGGAAAGACCTGCCGCGTGCATTACAGAGGCACTTTTGACGACGGATCCCAGTTCGATTCTTCCTACGACCGCGGACAGCCCCTGGAATTCATCTGCGGTGCAGGCCAGATGATCATGGGATTTGACAGGGCAGTCGCGGATATGGAAGTCGGACAGATCATCGACGTTCATCTGATGCCGGAAGAAGCCTACGGCATGCCCGATCCGAACGCCATGATCAAGCTCAATATCGCGCAGCTCAATGGTGCAGAGGGACTGGAAGTCGGCCAGCATGTCGTCCTGACAAATTCCATGGGACATCCGTTCCGCGTTGTTGTTGCGGAGAAGACAGAGGAGACCATCACCTTCGATGCCAACCATGAGATGGCGGGTAAGGAACTGAATTTCAGAATTGAACTTGTGGAAGTGAAATGATAAAAGAGGCGGTTCATGGCGAACCGCCTTTTTGGATGGCTGTTTTTTCGCCGTGATCTTCCGGCCTGTATTGAGAAAATGAACAGCTTATGTTAAAATCATGGCAATAATAAACAAGGGGGAAGTGCCTTATGGATATTACAAAAGACATCCGCTATGTCGGTGTCAATGATCATGAGATCGACCTGTTTGAAGGACAGTACGTTGTTCCGCTGGGGATGGCTTACAACTCTTATGTGATCGTTGACGAGCGCATCGCGGTCATGGATACTGTGGATCAGAATTTTACCGATGAATGGCTCGGAAATGTGGATTCCGTACTGAACGGAAGAAAGCCGGACCTGCTGATCATCCAGCATATGGAGCCGGATCATTCCGCCAGCATAAAGCGGTTCTGCGAAGTCTATCCGGATGTTGTCCTGATCGGCAACGAGCTGACATTCACCATGATGGATCAGTTCTTCCCGGAGGGGATCAAGGCTTCCCGCGTTATGGTAAAGAACGGGGAAAGCATTTCTCTGGGCAGCCATAAGCTGACATTTGTTTTCGCACCGATGGTCCATTGGCCGGAGGTCATGGTTACCTACGACAGCACAGACAAGGTGCTGTTCTCAGCGGACGGTTTCGGAAAATTCGGCGCAAATGATGTGGAGGATCCGGAAGGCTGGGCGTGCGAAGCCCGCCGCTACTATTTCGGCATCGTCGGCAAGTACGGCGCACAGACCCAGGATCTGTTAAAAGCCGCTGCCGGTCTGGATATTCAGATCATCTGCCCGCTGCACGGCCCGGTGCTGAAAGAGGATCTGGGGTATTACCTTGATCTTTATAACAAATGGTCTTCCTACGTTCCCGAGGAGGAAGGCATCCTGATCGCCTATACCTCCGTTTACGGCCATACGAAAGAGGCGGTGCTTAAGCTGGCGGAGCTCCTGAAAGCCCGTGCATGCCCGAAAGTGTCGGTGATGGATCTGGCCCGTGATGACATGCCGGAAACAGTGGAGGATGCATTCCGCTACAGCAAGATCGTGCTTGCCACGACGACCTACAACGGCGAAATTTTCCCGTTCATGCGCGAGTTCATCAATCATCTTACCGAACGCAATTATCAGAACCGCACGGTAGCCTTTATAGAGAACGGCACATGGGCGCCGATGGCGGCGAAAGTCATGCGGGAGATGTTCGGAGACAATCCGAAGCTTGAATTTGCAAAGACGACAGTCACGATCAATTCCGCGCTCAATGCGCAGAGTGAAGCGGCGCTGGTGAAGCTGGCCGACGAGCTCTGCCGCGAGTATGTGGCGCAGTCTTCCGAGCTGGCGAACAAGAATGACAAGACAGCCATGTTCAAGATCGGCTATGGTCTGTATGTCATCACCAGCAATGACGGCAAAAAAGACAACGGCTTCATCGGCAACACTGTTGCGCAGGTCGCGAGCGATCCCAACCTGATCGCGGTATGCATCAATAAAGCGAACTACAGCCATGATACGATCAAAGAGACCGGCATCATGAATATCAATTTCCTGGATGTGACAACACCGTTTTCCGTCTTCCAGCACTTCGGCTTCCAGAGCGGAAGGAACGTGGACAAGTTTGCAGACTGCGAGAAGGAACTGCGGACAGACAACGGACTTATTTTCCTGCCGAAGTACATTAACGGTGTGATGTCTCTGAAAGTCGAAAGTTACACGGATCTCGGAAGCCACGGCATGTTCCTCTGCAGCGTGACGGAGATGCGCGTCATGAGCGACAAAGAATCTGTTACCTACAGCTATTACCAGAGCAATATCAAGCCGAAGCCGCAGCCGACAAAGAAGAAAGGCTTTGTCTGCAAGGTGTGCGGATACGTCTATGAAGGCGATGAGCTGCCGGCGGATTTCATCTGCCCGCTCTGCAAACATGGCGCGGATGATTTCGAACCGATCGGCTAACAGGGACGGAATACAGGTTGATACAAAGAGGCTCATTGGTATAATGGGCCTCTTTTCAGATGGCTCCGATTGCGTTAAAATGACCGCAGGAGTGTAGAAAAATGCTGGCAGGAATGACGTATTACGAAATTGCAAGTTATTTTATGATTTATTCCTTTATCGGATGGTGTGTGGAAGTGATCTACCATGCAGTAAAGGTCGGAAAGGTGATCAACAGGGGCTTCCTGTGCGGACCGGTCTGCCCGGTATACGGCTTCGGGATCCTGGCCGTGTTCGCCATGACGAAAAGCGTACTGCCGTCTCTGGCAAATATGTCTGAAAGCAGGCTGACAGACGGAGACCGGCTTTCGGAGGTCCTCATCGTATTTCTGTGCTGCATGATCCTGGCGACAGCGGTCGAGCTGGCGGCAGGCTGGATCCTTGATATGGCTTTTCACGCAAGATGGTGGGATTACAGCAAAGAGCCTTTCAATCTGAACGGATATATCTGCCTTCGCTTCAGTATGATCTGGGGCGCGGCAGGAGTGTTTGTCGTCAGGATCATCCAGCCGGTGATGGAAAATGCATCCGCTTATCAGCTGCCGGAAAAATACGGCTGGCCGCTGTTGGCGGCTGTCTATGCGGTCTATCTTTTTGACTTCATTGTCACGGTAATGATCGTAGCCGGCATGAATAAACAGCTGGAAGAACTGGATGAGATCAAAAAGAACCTTCGCCGCGTCAGCGATGATCTGAGCGAACGGATCGGAGGCGGCACGATCGAGACGCAGCAGAAGCTTGAAGAATCCAGGGTGCAGGCTGCCCTGGCCGGTTATGAATTCCGGGATGAGCTGGAAGAAAAGCGACGTGAATATGAAGCCCGGAAAGCGGAGATCCGGAGAAAGTCTGCAGCCAGACGCCTGGACTTTGAAAAGCAGATGGAGGAACTGTCGGAAAAGGCGGAAGAGAGACGTGCCGAACTGGAACAGCAAAGAGCAAAGCAGAAAGAAGAGATCGAAAAACAGATGGCCGAGATCGACAGGCAGCGGGAAGCCTTTGAACAGCAGATCCGGGATATGCTCAGGCAGCGCACGGATCTGGCTGACAGAGCCGAAAAGCTGAAAGAAAAGATGCTGGCACGGCGTTTTGCCGGCAGCGGCAGGCTCC
Organism: uncultured Lachnospiraceae bacterium; assembly: GCA_946631165.1. Classification (GTDB taxonomy): domain Bacteria; phylum Bacillota; class Clostridia; order Lachnospirales; family Lachnospiraceae; genus UBA3305. Next base: position 27,807 of record CAMOZZ010000001.1, read on the forward strand.
TGAATGCCTTCCCGTGGATGAAGCACAGGAAATTCCAGGATATCATAAAAGAACTGCAGAGCAGGAAATGACAGGAGAGACTATTTGTGGTATAGTCTCTGCTGTGTGTCAGAAACAGAGAAAGAGGAATTCCGATGTCTGAAGTAAGAGAAAACAAAATGGGAACGGAACCGGTCCCGCAGCTGCTTCTTTCCATGGCACTGCCGATGATGTTCTCCATGCTTGTGCAGGCTACCTACAATATCGTGGACAGCATCTTCGTTTCCAGGATCAATGAAGCGGCCCTTACGGCTGTTTCCATGGCGTTTCCGATCCAGAACCTGATGATCGCCGTGGCTACCGGCACCGGCGTCGGAATCAATGCGCTGCTGTCCAGGAGTCTGGGCGAGAAGAATCAGAAAACAGCGGATGAAGCCGCCAACATGGGTGTGTTCCTGGCGGTCATGAGCTATATCGCATTTCTGATCGTCGGACTGACTGTACCGGAACTATTCATGAGGGCACAGACACCGTATGAAGATATCATTGCTTACGGCATTGAATATACCAGGATCGTGACCGTCTTTTCCTTCGGTATTTTTGGGGAAATTGTCCTGGAGCGCCTGATGCAGGCGACCGGAAAGACTTTCCTGTCCATGATCGTCCAGCTGGTCGGCGCGGTGATAAACATCGTCTTTGATCCGATTCTGATCTTCGGCCTGCTCGGTTTTCCTGCGATGGGCGTGACCGGTGCGGCGATCGCAACGGTAGGCGGACAGATTGTCGGCATGATCGTCGGCATCTTCCTGAATCATTTCCTGAACACGGAGATCAGACTGTCTGTCAAAGAGATCTTCAGCCCGAAGCTCCAGATCATCGCGCGTATTTATTCCGTCGGCGTACCTTCGATCCTCATGGCGTCGATCGGGTCTGTCATGACGTTCTGCATGAACAAGATCCTGATGGGATTCTCCTCCACCGCAACAGCGGTGTTCGGGATCTATTTCAAGATCCAGAGCTTCTTCTTCATGCCCATGTTCGGCATCAACAACGGTATGGTGCCGATTGTCGCCTATAATTATGGCGCGAGGAAGAGACAGCGGATCATGGATGCGGTGAAATACGCACAGATCTATGCGACGATCATCCTGTTCTTCGGACTGCTCCTGTTTGAAGGCTTTCCGGGATGGGTGCTGGGCCTGTTCAATGCCTCTGACCATATGCTGGAGATCGGCGTGCCGGCACTGCGGATCATCTGCACCAGCTATGTGTTCGCTTCGTACTGTATCGTTACCGGTTCGTTCTTCCAGGCGCTCGGGAACGGCGTTTACACGCTGATCATGTCTGCGGCACGACAGCTTCTTGTGCTGGTCCCGGCAGCATATCTGCTGTCGCTCTCCGGAAATCTGCTTCTGGTATGGCTGGCTTATCCGCTGGCAGAAATCGCGTCTGTCAGTATGTGTATGTTCCTCAAACGCAGGATCATCCGGGAAAAGCTGATGTTCTGACGGTATGCAGGGAAGACAGGGACCGATTGCACGGACTCCTGAATTATTCTTGACAGACAGCCTGATCTGTGATAAATAAGAAACGAAAAGCAAAGGCGCTTTGTCCGTTGGGCAAAGTGTCTTTTTTTCAGCTGCCTCTGCCAGCCGCCGGCTGAAATCATCACATTCCGGTTTTCATTTCCCCGGAGGTATGCTAAAATGAATGCCTGAAGCGGGCACAGGCGTTCTGTCACCGGTATCTGAGACGCCTCTGCAGCCAGGCTTTACCGTACGGCACGGTAATCAGGACAGCGGAAAGGCGGGGCTTTTATGAACAACAGGATAAAATACATGCTGCTGATCATGGCTGCAGTCATGCTTGCAGCGGCACCGGCTGTCATGGCGAAGGCGCATTATGAAATCGCGACAGAACAGGAGTATATCATGGACAGCGGCAGCTGGCAGCTTCTGAACGATATCGCCTATACCTATAATAAAAGCGGCCTTGTCTCGGAATGCAGAAGCGTTTTCAGGGTCGAGGATGGCGCGGATGCAGAGACCGGCGAAGCGATCTTTCAGGACCATGTACAGACCGATGCCTACAGATATAACAGCAAAGGGCTGCTGACAAGCCAGATCACGAAGACGGATGGGAAAGAGACGTTCAGAAAAACTGTTTCGTATGACAGGAAAATGAATGTGCTGAGCGAAAAAAACTATAATGACAGAAAGATAACTGACAGCTATGTCAACACGTACGATAAAAAAGGAAATATGACCCGGTCGGTCCATCGCAATTATGCAGAAGGAAAAAAGACGACCGTAAAGATCCGGTATGATCAGAAAGGCAATCCGGTCAAACGGACGGAGACAGACAAAGACGGCAATTATGTCAGCGTAACGACATATCAGTATTATTATAAAGGAAAGAAACTGATCAAAGAAACGGAACAGTTTGACAATTATGCCGGCATTGACGGCGACTTTATCCTGACGACGACCTATCATACAAACGGGAAGGTAAAGAAATCTTCGATGAAGAGCGCAGCGTATTCCTGGACGGAGACCTTTGACCGGAAAGGAAGGCAGACGGGCGCAAAGCATAAATGGACCGCGAACAATTATACTTCCGTGTCAAAATACAATAAAAAAGGCCTGCTCGTAAAAGAGACCATGAGGGAAGCCGGCCTTCTGAACGTGGAGACGTATAAATATAAAACGGGAAAAAACGGGATCGACAGCATGACTGTTTATTATAACGGTGAAGCTGTCAGGATGAAAAAGTATACTTATGTAAAGGTAAGAAACTGAAAAAGCATTGATTCCGGCACATCCGCCGGATACCGTACCTGAAGGAGGAGCATATGGGCGGTTTTTTTGCAACGGCACTGAAAGAGGATTCTGTATTCGACCTGTTTTTCGGAACGGATTATCACTCACATCTCGGAACCAGACGCGCCGGTATGGCGGTCTATGATCATGAACACGGCTTTGACAGGGCGATCCATAATATCGAAAATTCCCCTTTCCGGACAAAGTTTGAAAAGGATTTTCACAAGATGCACGGCAATCTCGGGATCGGCTGCATTTCGGATTATGAACCGCAGCCGCTCGTTGTGCGTTCTCACCACGGCACCTATGCCATTACGACGGTAGGAAAGATCAATAATATCGATACGCTTATAGAGCAGGTGGTCGGCGGCAGCAGCATGCACTTCATGGAGATGCGGGGCGGCCTGATCAATGCCACCGAACTGGTCGCGGCGCTGATCAATCAGAAAGACAATCTGATCGACGGTATCCGCTATGCGCAGGATACGATCGAAGGATCCATGACGATTCTGCTGCTTACCCCGCAGGGCGTTTATCTCGCAAGAGACAAGATGGGCCGGACGCCGGTCGTGGTCGGAAAAAAGGAGAACGGATTCTGTGCAGCGTTCGAACCCTTTGCCTATCTGAATCTCGGCTATGAACCGTTCCATGAGCTCGGTCCCGGAGAGATCGATATCATGACGCCGGAAGGCATTACAACGCTCATTGCCCCGGGGAAGAAGATGAAGATCTGTACTTTCCTGTGGGTGTACTACGGCTATCCGTCCTCGTTCTATGAGGGCATCAGCGTGGAAAGGATGCGTTATCACTGCGGCGCGCATATGGCAAGACGTGATATGCTGCGCAAAGAAGATCTGGATATCGTCGCAGGTGTGCCGGATTCCGGTACTGCCCATGCTGTCGGATACGCCAATGAATCCGGCATTCCGTTCTCCAGACCGTTTATCAAATACACGCCCACCTGGCCGAGATCTTTCATGCCCACGATCCAGACCCAGCGGAACCTGATTGCCAGGATGAAACTGATCCCGGTGCATGATCTGATCGAAGGGCAGCGGATCCTGCTGATCGATGATTCCATCGTCAGAGGTACCCAGCTTCGCGAGACATCGGAATTCCTGTTCCGTTCGGGCGCAAAGGAAGTGCATGTGCGTCCCGCCTGCCCGCCCCTGCTGTTCGGCTGCAAATATGTGAATTTCTCCCGCTCGAATTCCGACATGGAACTGATCGGAAGGAGGGTGATCGCGAAGGAAGAGGGACAGGATGTATCGCTTGACGTACTTTATGATTACGCAAATCCCGATTCCGACAGATATCATCTGATGCTCGACCGGATCAAAGAAGAGATGGGATTCACCACGCTGCAGTACAACCGTCTGGATGACATGCTCTCTGCTGTCGGCATCCCGGAGGAGCAGCTCTGCACGTATTGCTGGAACGGAAAGGAATGACAATGACCGCGGATCCTTCTGCCGCAGACTGCGCCGGAAGGATTCCGAAGGATAAAAAATATTTCCAAAATCGGATGAAAGCTATTGACAAAATCCTTTCATTAGGATATCATACTTGATGCGTCTGTTCGACAGGCTGTACATAATACTGATCGGATGACCATCTTGCGGGTGTAATTCAGTGGTAGAATACCAGCCTTCCAAGCTGGGTATGTGGGTTCGATTCCCATCACCCGCTTTTGATATCTCCGGAATTCGGAGAATCGCGGTGCTTATGGTGGGTTTGGCGCAGTTGGTTAGCGCGCCAGATTGTGGCTCTGGAGGTCGTGGGTTCGAGTCCCACATCCCACCTTTTTGGGCTATCGCCAAGCGGTAAGGCACAGGACTTTGACTCCTGCATTCGCTGGTTCGAATCCAGTTAGCCCAGCTTGGTGTCAGGCACCAGGGGCGATTAGCTCAGGCGGTAGAGCACTTGACTTTTAATCAAGTTGTCGGGGGTTCGAATCCCCCATCGCTCAGAATGAAAAATTCCCTTGAAAATGACGGATTACCGTGATTTTCAGGGGTTTTTCTTTTTCGGCAGCCCGGAAGAAAAAGATGATGACAAAATCTGCATTCTGAATTATACTGTGAGCAGGGAGAAGACGGGTGTCTGAATGCTCATTCGGGCATCCGGGACATTTTGTGTCCGAATCGGTTGGCTATACTCAAGGGAAGCACCGGATCTGCGGCATTGGCCGCAGCAGGTTCGGCGCGTTTTTCTGTGGAGGTCGATCATGTCTGGCAACAGGAAGTCTGAGGAAAAAAATGACAGCCGCAGGGATGAGAAACAGTTCATCCGCGAAAGAATAGAAAGGCCGAAAAAGGAACGCAGTATTGTTAAAGCCGTAATCCTTGTATGTGTTCTCGGCATTCTTTTCGGGGTCATGGCGGCTGTATCTTTTTTCGTATCAAACAGAGTGATTAACGGAGCGGTTCCCACAACGGAGGAACTGCATGAGAGTGTTTCCATACCGCGCGATCAGCTGCCTACCGAAACGGCATCATCTCCGGAGACCACCGTGCCGCCGGAGACGGAATCTACGGTGGATGAATCCCATGAAGAAGCATTCAGGGAGACCGTCGAAGATATTATAAGCGAATATCTTAAGGAGCAGGAAAAGGAAGAAACCAGGGAGACCGAACCGGCAGGCATTGTAAAGATCAAGGATATCGGGAACAGCCTGAAGAGAAATCTGGTGACGGTCACATCGCTCCAGGCGGATGAGGACGTGTTCAAACATGTTTACACCAGAAGCCAGGAAACATTCGGCATCATTGTAGCCGTGACAGGGAAGGACGTCAGGATTCTGACCGAAAGCTATCTGCTGGAGAATGCGGACGCGGTGCGCATTACGTTAGGCAACGGTTCTGTTCGGGAAGCGGCACTGATGGAGGAAGACAATATTACCGGCATGGCTGTTGTGTCGATTCCGGTCGAAACACTGGATCCGGGAGATACCGCTTTTGTCCAGCCTGCTGTTCTCGGGAATTCCTATATGTGTTCGCCCGGGGATATGGTGGTTGCGCTCGGCAGACCGCTTGGCAATATTCCGTCTGTTGCCTGGGGCATCATCTCTTATATCGAAAATGATGCGCAGGGGACGGATTTCAATTATGATCTGATCCGGACGGATATCATGGGAGACGCCGGCGCCGGCGGCGTTCTGGTAAATGTTGCCGGAGAAGTGGTCGGATGGATCAGAGACTACGGGACGGAATACGATCACCTGCGGATCTCTGCCGTTTCCATTTCGGATCTGAAAGGGATGATCGAGTGCCTGTCGAACGGCAACAGGATCTCCATGCTGGGAGTGGAAGCCGAAGAAGTCACACCGTTTATCGCGGAAGAACAGGAACTGCCGCAGGGATTATATATAACCAATACGATCTCTGATTCTCCTGCCTTTAATGCGGGAATACAGAACGGGGATGTTCTGATAAAAATAAATGAGACTGAAATCAAGACGTCTTCCGATCTTCAGAATGCCATGCAGACACTGAGACCGGAGACGGAAGTCACCGTGACGGTGATGCGGGAAGGCCGTGACGGATTCGCGGAACTGGAATTTACGCTGACGCTCGGTGCGAGATAGAAATCGAGGAACTTATGAGGACGATCGAAACACTCCGCGAGGGAGATCATGTATCTGAAATATATCTTTGCAAGAACAAGGTGAATGCAAAGACAAAGAACGGAAAGACATATTATTCCCTGACGCTGCAGGACCGCACCGGGTCCGTGGACGGGAAGATATGGGATCTTTCGAGCGGGATAGATCATTTTGAAAGCCTGGATTATATCCATATAGAAGCAGATGTTACCCTCTATCAGGGAAGCCTTCAGCTGAATATCCGGAGGGCGAGGCTGGCCAGGGAAGGAGAATATAATCCCGCGGATTATCTGCCTGTAAGCCCGCTTGACAGAAAAGACATGGCCCAGAGACTTGTCAATCTGATCCGGTCCGTTAATGATCCTCATTATAAGGCGCTGCTTTCGGCATTTTTCATGGAAGACCGTGTTTTTGCGGGCGAGTTCGTCAGACATTCGGCGGCAAAGAGTGTGCATCACAGTTTCGTCGGAGGACTTCTGCAGCACACCCTGCGGGTCACCGAACTGTGCGATTTTTATGCAAAACAGTATCCGGTCCTGAAAAGAGACCTGCTGATCACCGGCGCACTGTGTCATGATATCGGAAAACTGAAGGAACTGAACAGCTTTCCGAAGAATGACTATACGGATGAAGGACAGCTGATCGGGCATATCGTGATCGGCTATCAGATGGTCATGGAGAAGATCAGAGAGATCCCGGATTTCCCGCCGAAGAAGGCCCATGAACTGGGACACCTGATCCTGGCACACCACGGCGAGTTTGAGTTCGGATCTCCGAAGAAGCCTGCGCTGATCGAGGCTCTGGCGCTTCACTATGCAGATAATACAGACGCAAAGATCGAGACGATGAGCGAGATCCTCAGTACAGCGGTAAATGATACCGACTGGCTGGGCTATCAGAAGCTTCTGGAGAGCAATGTCAGAAAGACAAGCAGTGACTGAGAGAGCCTGCGCGCGGAACAGATGCCGCGCGCAGTAAGTGGACTATGCAGAAAAACGATATTATTGAACTGAAAATAGAAGACATCACAGAGCAGGGCGAGGGTATCGGAAAGGTATCCGGCTATGCTCTTTTTGTTAAGGATACGGTACCCGGTGACTGCGTCAGGGCAAAAGTGATCAAGGCGAAGAAAAATTACGGCTATGCGAAGCTGATGGAAGTCCTGACGCCTTCTGCAGACAGGGTGAGCCCCCGATGTCCGGCAGCCGGACCATGCGGCGGATGCCAGCTGCAGGCGATGCGCTATCCGGCCCAGCTGGACTTCAAGAGGAAGAAAGCCGGAGAGCATCTGCGGCGGATCGGCGGTTTTACGGTCCTGTATGAGAATGGCCCGCAGGAAGGACCGCTTCCGGAAAATACCGTATATGTGGAACCGGTCCTCGGAATGGATGATCCCTGGGAATACAGGAACAAGTTTCTCGTGCCGGTGAGAAAGTCGCGCGACAGCAGGATCATTACCGGGTTTTATGCCGGAAGGACACATGCCGTTATAGAAACGCCGCACTGCTTCCTCGGCGAAGCGGTGTATGATGAGATACTGGCCGTCGTGCGCGGGTTCATGACAGCATTCGGGATCGAACCATATGATGAGGTATCCGGAAAAGGCGTCGTCCGGCATGTGATGATCCGCAAAGGGAAGAAGACCGGGCAGATCATGGTGTGTCTGGTGATCAACCGGAGTAAGCTGCCGCATGCGGATGCACTGGCAGAGAGCTTGTCTGCTGTTCCGGGCGTCACATCATTTTCGCTTTGCGTGAACAAAGACAGAGGGAATGTGATCATGGGTGACCGGATCATACCGGTGTACGGAGAGCCGTATATTGAAGATCTGATCGGTGATGTGAAGTACCGTATTTCGCCCCTTTCGTTCTTCCAGGTCAATCCGGAGCAGACGGAGAAGCTTTACGGCAAAGTGCTGGAATACGCGGGGCTTACCGGAAAAGAGACTGTCTGGGATCTTTATTGCGGCACCGGAACGATCTCGCTGTTCCTGGCGCGGCGAGCCGGTCATGTCTACGGTGTGGAGATCGTCCCGGAAGCGATTGAGGATGCAAGGCATAATGCTGCTGCAAACGGAATCGGGAATGCATCTTTTTTCTGCGGCAAAGCGGAAGAAGTCATGCCGGAGCTGCTGAAGGCCGGTGCGGAAGGGACGCTGACGGCGGATATCGCAGTCGTTGATCCGCCCAGAAAAGGCTGCGATGCCGCGCTGATCGAAACGCTGCTGGAAATGAAGCCGGCGAAGATCATCTATGTCAGCTGTGATTCGGCAACGCTGGCAAGAGATCTGAAGATGCTGTGCGCGGAAGGGCAGTATGCGGTCAGAAAAGTACAGCCGGTGGACATGTTTCCCCAGAGCGGCGGAATAGAGACGGTTGTAGAGCTGGAAATCGGAAAAAAATACCAGGAGGTAATCGGAAATGTTCAGGGAGATGAGAAGAAAAGCGCAGAAGACCAGTACGGAAGAATGCATTGAGATCTTAAAGCGCGGGAAGACCGGTATACTCGGCGTGTCCGGAGATGACGGATATCCGTATACGGTCCCGGTCAATTTCGCGTACCAGGAGGCAGAAGACGGCGGACTCGGAACGATCCATATCCACTGCGCAGTGACCGGCCACAAGATCGACGGGATCAAACGCAATGAAAAGGTATCCTTCTGTGTGATCGACCGGGATGAAGTAATGCCGGAGGAACGTTCGACAAAATATCTGAGCGTGATCGCTTTCGGAAAGGCGAGGTTCCTGACAGATCCGGAAGAAATGCGGGCCTCTGCCAACTCGATCGGTGCGAAGTATTCCGGCGATTATAAGGAACTCTATGAAGCTGAAACAGAAGACTATCTGAAGCGCGGCGGCCTGTGCTGCGTCGTGATCACGATCGATCATATGACCGGCAAGATGGGCAGGATGCTGATGAAGGAGAGAAAACAGTAATCTTTTTTCGGAACAGATACAGCTTTGCCTCTTGCGTGAATCAATACAAAGCGTGCAGCAATAAAAAAGGAACCGGATGGCCGGTTCCTTTTCTGTGCATTATCTCAAAAATTATTTCTTTGCAGCTTTCTTCTCTTCTGCAGCGGCAGCAGCTTCAGCAGCCTTCTTGGCAGCAGCCTTTGCTTCGCGCTCGACCTTCTTGATGTCCTGACGGGCAGCATACTGCAGCAGGTCGATGCACTGGTTCGAATAACCCCACTCATTGTCGTACCATGCGATCAGCTTTACGAAGGAATCGTCCAGCATGATGCCGGCCTTGACATCGAAAATGCAGGTCTGGAAGTTTCCGCGAAGGTCAGAGGAGACGATCTCATCGGTGTTGTACTCGATGATGCCCTTCATGGAATGACGGCTTGCATCCTCTACAGCGTCGCAGATATCTTCATAAGTGGTCTTGGTCTTCAGCTGAGCGGTAAGGTCCACAACGGAAACATCGTTCGTGGGAACACGGAAGCTCATGCCTGTCATCTTTCCCTTCAGCTCCGGAATGACCATGCCGACAGCCTTCGCTGCGCCGGTGGAGGAAGGAATGATGTTGTTGAATACGGAACGGCCTGTTCTCCAGTCACGTCCTCCGTTGGAGTCAACGGGCTTCTGCTTGGAAGTGGAAGCGTGGATCGTGGACATAAGGGCTTTCTCGATGCCGAAGGTGTCGTTGATGACCTTGGCCAGAGGAGCAAGGCAGTTTGTCGTACAGGAAGCATTGGAAATGATCTTCATGGAAGGATCATAGGTACGATGGTTTACGCCCATAACGAAGGTAGGGAACTCTTTGTCCTTGCCGGGAGCGGTAAGGATGACCTTCTTTGCGCCGCCTTCGAAATGCTTCGCGCAGTCTTCAAGTGTACGGAATTTGCCGGTGGATTCGATGATGTACTCGGCTCCTGCAGACGCCCAGTCGATCTTGGCCGGATCCTCTTCGGAGAAGACCTTGATCTTCTTGCCGTTGATCACGAGCTCGGTATCGGTGGAACGGACACGTCCTTTGAAACGTCCGAATACTGAATCATACTCCATCTGATAAGCCATACGGTGAATGTCCGCATTGCGGAGGTTGATCGCGCATACTTCGATATCGGTATCACGCTCCTCAAGGATGCGGAGGATAACACGGGCAATACGACCAAATCCGTTAATACCTACTTTTACCAGCATAATACTTCTCCTTTCGCGGCTTTGTGATTCTTTTTTAGGGTACCGCACGTCCATGACTCTATTATACTTTATAATTCTATTTTGTTCAATTTTATTACTTAAATAATAATACATAAATTATATATATATGAAGGGCTTGACGGAAGCGGTATAAGATATGAAAATAACTGCACAGAATGAGAAGATATTTAAAGGAGATCTGAAAATGTCGGAGACGGTCAGACAGAATGCAGTCAGCGAATATGCGAAGGAAGTGGAAAAGTCGATCAGGAAGCGTTTTCACAAACGCCTGCTTTCTCCGTTTGCAAAAGCAATCAATACCTATGAACTGCTCTCCCCCGGCGATCATGTGGCGGTATGTATTTCCGGCGGGAAAGATTCCATGCTTATGGCCAAACTGTTTCAGGAACTGAAACGCCATGACAAATTCCCCTTTGCACTGACATTCCTGGTGATGGATCCCGGATATAATGAGGCGAACAGAAAATTGATCGAAGAAAACGCGGCGAAGCTGGAGATCCCGGTCGAAATATTTGATTCGACTATATTTAATTCCGTGGTGGATATTGAAAAATCGCCGTGCTATCTTTGCGCCAGGATGCGGCGCGGACATCTGTATGCGAAAGCAAAAGAGCTTGGCTGCAACAAGATCGCGCTCGGGCATCACTATGACGACGTGATCGAAACGATCCTGATGGGGATGCTCTACGGCGGCCAGGTGCAGACGATGATGCCGAAGCTGCACAGCACGAACTTTCCGGGAATGGAGCTGATCCGCCCGATGTACCTGATCCGGGAAGACGATATAAAGCGCTGGAGAGACGCCAACGGTCTGAAATTCTTAAGATGCGCCTGCCGGTTCACCGAGAACAATGAAGTGCCGGAGGAAACAGAATGGACCCCGGGCGGTGAGCCGGAGTCCAAGCGTCTTGCTGTAAAGCTTCTTATTAAAGAGATGAAGAAAACGAATCCCTTTGTGGAATCGAATATCTTTAAGAGCGTGGAGAACGTGAACCTGAGCACGGTGATCGCGTATAAGAAGGACGGTGTGGTGCACAGGTTCACGGAAAACTATTGATGAGCTCTTCCGGCGCTTTCGCAGAAGCCTTTCCCTTCAGGGGCGGGAGAGGTCACATCTGCTCCGGTGCAGAAAAGCCCAGCAGGTCGATGCCTGTCTCCAGCACCCTGAGCGCTGCGCTGATCAGCGAGATCCAGCTCTTCTTTCTCTCCTTATCGCTCTCGGTCAGTATTCTGTGCTCGTGATAGAAACTGTTGAAAGCATTGGATACTTCATAAATATACTGGCAGATCCGGTGCGGCGCGATATCGTCGCAGGCATCGTTTATGGCGGCGCCTGCGCCGCACAGTTTCAGCTGCAGCGCTTTCTCGGATGCATCGCCGGCCGGCAGGATGCTTCCGTTCATGGATGCGTCTGCCTCTGTCAGATATTTTTTCAGGATCGATTTGATCCTGACGATCGTATAGAGGATATACGGTCCGGTATTCCCTTCAAAGGACAGGAACCTGTCCATATCAAAAACATAATTCTTTCCGGCCTGATTCGACAGATCGCCGTACTTCAGCGCGGCCAGCCCGACCATTTCCGCGACTTCCTGCGCCGCGTCATCATCCATGCTGCCGTTCTCCTTTATCCTTGCGAGAGCGGCTTCATTGATATCGGAGATCAGCGTCTCCAGACGCATGACGCCGCCTTCACGGGTCTTGAACGGTTTGCCGTCTTTCCCGTTCATGGTGCCGAAGCCGAGGAAAGTGAGTTTTGTTTCCGGGCGGATGATGCCGGCTTTTCTGGCGGTACGGAACACCTGCGTAAAATGCATGTCCTGCCGCTTGTCCACGACATAAAGCACTTCATCGGGATGATAATCGCGTTCCCGCTGTACCAGCGTCGCCAGGTCTGTTGTGGCATAGAGCGAAGCACCGTCTGATTTTTTGATCAGGCAGGGCGGGACATCGTGGGTGTCGGTCTCTTCCTGGACTTCCACGACCATGGCGCCCTGGCTCTCGACAAGCAGTCCCTTCGCTTCCATGTCAGCGATCATATCCGGGATAAATGCCTGCGCGTCGCTTTCTCCCTTCCAGAGATCGAAATGCACATCCAGCTTTTCGTAATTCTTCTTCAGATCCGTCACGGACAGAGCAATGATATGCTCGAAGATCGCGCGATAGCCGCGGACGCCCTTCTGCAGCGCGATCGTCGCATTGTGGGCAGCCTCTGCAAATGCCGCGTCTTCCTTGCTGCGCGCGCTTGCCGTGGGATAGATCTCTTCCAGATCCGAAAGCGTAAAGGGGGCTTCCTTCGGATAGTCCCCTTCATACGCGGGATCAAAATAAGGCAGATCCGGCTGACGGCGGCGGAGCTCCTCCATGATCAGGCCCATCTGCAGGCCCCAGTCGCCCAGATGGATGTCTCCCAGCACTTCATAGCCGGCATAGCGGTAAATGCGCTTTAAGCTTTCGCCGATGATCGCTGCACGAAGATGGCCCACGTGCAGGGGCTTTGCCACATTCGGCCCGCCGTAATCCATGATCACTTTTTTGCCGGTGCCGGTCTGTTCGGTGAGCAGGTGCCCGTCGGCTGCGACTTCGGCAAGCATTTCCGCCAGGGCTTCCGGAGCGACCGTAATATTAATGAATCCGGGCTTTACGGATTCGATCTTTTCGAAGATAACATTGTCCGCACAGGCAGCGGCTACCTCATCAGCGATCACAAAAGGCGCTTTGTGATATTTCTTCGCACCGGCCATCGCGCCGTTGCACTGGTACTCACACAGATCCGGACGGTTGCTTGTCACGACTGTGCCGAGCGATTCATCATAACCGCAGGAAGAAAAAGCGGCTTTCAGGACTTCTTCCAGTCTCTTCTGTATTATATTCATGCGTATTCCTCCGTATATCGTTCCCTTATTGTAGCAGTGAGGAGACCAAAAAGCAATGTTTCCCGGATAACATGACGGTTTTTGTGGACATTCCTCCTTAAATAATGTATGGTATTTCAGGATGCCGGAGGAAAATACGCCGGCCGACAGGAGAAAGGTATGAGAACTGTTGTAGCGAAATTCGGTGGCTCATCCCTGGCGGATGCAGACCATTTTAAAAGAATCAAAGAGATCGTTGATGCGGATCCGGACCGCCGGTTCATCGTGGTATCCGCGCCCGGAAAGCGATTTCCGGAGGATGTGAAAGTGACGGATCTTCTTCTGGCCTGCTACGAAGAGGCCGTGACCGGGAAGAGCTTTTCCGCCGAACTGACCCGCGTAAAAGAACGGTATCAGGAGATCATTGACGGGCTCAGTCTGGATTTCCCGCTGGATAAGGAGATCGGCATCCTGAGCAGACACCTCTCCGGGAAGCCGGATCCGGAATATGTCGCCAGCCGCGGAGAGTATCTGAATGCAAGGATCATGGCGGAATATCTCGGATTCACCTTCGTTGATCCGGAATGGTGCGTCTGCTTTGACAGCAGCGGAAAGCTGAATGACGCCATGACCAGAAGAGCGGTCAGCGCGTCGCTCCGGCCGCTGGAACGCGCTGTCATCGCCGGGTTTTACGGCGCAGACAATGACGGGCGGATCAGAACGTTCTCAAGAGGCGGCTCGGATGTCACCGGCAGCCTCGCGGCGTGCGCACTGCATGCGGATCTGTATGAGAACTGGACGGACGTTTCCGGCCTGATGTCGGCGGATCCGCGCATCGTAAACGATCCGAAATCGGTCGAGTATATCAGCTACAGAGAACTCCGTACCTTATCCTATATGGGGGCTTCCGTGCTGCATACCGATTCCGTGCTTCCCGTATCCGATATGGGCATCCCCATTAATATAAGGAATACAGAGCATCCCGAACACCCCGGGACCATGATCGTAAGGAAACTGCCGAAAGGACAGAAAAAGGATCCGGTGGTCGGCGTTGCCGGCAGAAAGGGCATGACGGTCATCCAGGCGGAAAAGGTGATGGCCAGCGACGGTTCCGGCTTTGCCGCCATTATTCTGGATCTTCTGCGGAAACGGCAGCTGCCGTTCGAACAGTGCCTTACGGGAATCGATACGGTGACGATTGTCATCCGGAGCGATCTTCTGGAACAGTATAAGGGAGATCTGCTGGAAGAGATGCGGGAAACGCTGCATCCGGACTTTATCTCCATCAAGGAGAATCTGTCGATGATCGCCGTGGTCGGCGAGAAGGGGACCGAAGCCAGCAATGCGAATGTGCAGGTCCTTCATGCGCTGACAAACGCCGGCATCGAGATCAGCACGATCAATCAGGGGACCGGAAAACTCAATCTTCTGATCGGGATCCCGGAAGACAAATATGACACCGCGATCCGTGCGATCTATGAAACGATGGCCTGAGCAGACAGAAAATACAAAACTGCTTCCGGACTGTTTACTTTACAAGAATTCCTGTTTATGTTATGCTCCATGAACAGGAAATGCTACGAAAGATCAAGGCGAAATCAGGGACTGATACCGTCCCGGGATAAAGAACAGGAGTACTGAAATGGCCAAGGATAAAAAACTTGTGGAAGCCATCACCCCGATGGATGTGGACTTTGCGCAGTGGTATACCGATGTGGTAAAGAAAGCGGAACTTGTCAGCTATTCAAGTGTGAAGGGATGCATGATGATGCGTCCTGCCGGATATGCGATCTGGGAAAACATCATGCAGCAGCTGGATGCCAGGTTCAAGGAAACAGGTGTGGAAAATGTCGGCATGCCGCTCTTCATTCCGGAGAGCCTGCTGCAGAAGGAAAAGGATCATGTGGAAGGCTTTGCGCCGGAGGTCGCGTGGGTAACGCACGGCGGAAACGAAAAGCTCGAGGAGCGTCTGTGCGTACGTCCTACCTCCGAGACGCTTTTCTGCGAACTGTATAAGAGCATCGTCGGATCTTACAGGGATCTGCCGAAGGTATATAACCAGTGGGGCACTGTAGTACGCTGGGAGAAGACAACAAGACCGTTCCTGCGTACGACCGAGTTCTGGTGGCAGGAAGGCCACACCGCGCATGCGACAGCGGAAGATGCCATGGACCGCACCATCCAGATGCTGAATGTCTATGCGGACTTTGTGCAGGATGTCCTGGCGATCCCGGTCCTGAAAGGACAGAAGACCGATAAGGAAAAATTCGCCGGCGCGGAGGCCACCTATACGATCGAAGCCATGATGCACGACGGAAAAGCCCTGCAGTCCGGAACGAGCCACTACTTCGGTACCGGATTCGCGGAAGCCTTCGGCATCCAGTATTCGGATAAGGACAATCAGCTGAAATATGTCCACCAGACATCCTGGGGACTTTCCGCCCGCGTGATCGGCGCGCTCATCATGGTCCACGGAGATGACTCCGGTCTGGTGCTGCCGCCCAGGATCGCGCCGACACAGGTCATGGTCATCCCGATCGCCCAGCATAAGCCCGGCGTCCTTGAAAAAGCAGAAGAACTTAAAGGTATCCTGAAAGCCGCCGGTCTGAAGGTGAAAGTGGATGATTCCGACAAGAGCCCGGGATGGAAATTCTCCGAGCAGGAAATGCGCGGTATTCCGGTACGTGTCGAGATCGGCCCCAAGGATATGGAGCAGAATCAGGCTGTCATCGTACGCCGCGATACCAGGGAAAAGAAGATCGTGTCTCTCGACGCCCTGGCAGAAAACGTGAAGGAGATGCTCGACGCCATGCAGCATGAGATGTTCGAGCGTGCCAAAGAACGTCTGTACAGCAATATCAGAGATGCGAAGACGTATGACGAATTTAAGGATCTCATTGCGAACAAGCCCGGTTTTGTCCGTACCATGTGGTGCGGAGACCAGGCATGCGAGATGAAGATCAAGGAGGATACTTCCGCCACATCCCGCTGCATGCCGTTTGAACAGGAACAGATCTCGGATGTCTGCGTGTGCTGCGGAAAACCTGCGAAGAAGCTCATCTACTGGGGCAAAGCTTATTAATATTCAACAGGAGACAGAATTGCCATGTATAAAGATATACCCGATACGATCGGTCTTGTAAGTTTGTATGATCCGGAGGCCGGCACGCTGATGAATAAAGAACTGGAGCGCCAGCGCAGGAATATCGAGCTGATCGCTTCCGAAAATATCGTATCGCCTGCTGTGCTTGCCGCTATGGGCAGCGTGCTTACCAACAAGTATGCAGAGGGGTATCCCGGACACAGATATTACGGCGGCTGCCAGTGTGTGGACGAAGTGGAAACACTGGCGATCGAGCGCGCAAAGAAGCTTTTCGGCGCAGAGTATGCCAATGTGCAGCCTCATGCCGGGGCACCGGCGAACCTGGCTGTTTACGGCGCCATGCTGAAACCCGGCGATAAGGTCCTGGGCATGAACCTTGCGGAAGGCGGACATCTGACCCACGGATCACCCGTGAATTTTTCCGGCCAGATCTATGACTTTGTGCCTTACGGCGTGACTGCAGAAGGTTATATTGACTACGATAAGCTGGAGGCACTTGCCAGGAAGGAACGTCCCAAAATGATCGTTTCCGGCGCGTCTGCTTATCCCCGCGTAATTGATTTTGACCGGATCCGTGAGATCTGCGATATGGTCGGCGCGATCATGATGGTCGATATGGCGCATATCGCGGGACTGGTCGCCGGGGGCGTGCATCCTTCACCCGTACCGGTGGCGGATATCGTGACCTCCACCACCCATAAGACCCTGCGCGGTCCCAGGGGCGGACTGATCCTGGCAAAAGCGGAGTATGCGAAGCAGATCGACAAGGCGATCTTCCCCGGCATGCAGGGCGGCCCGCTGGAGCACATCATTGCAGCGAAGGCAGTCTGCTTCGGAGAAGCCCTGAAGCCCGAATTCAAGGCTTATGCAGCCCAGATCGTGAAGAACGCGGCGGCCATGGCGGACGAGCTTCTGAAAAACGGCGTCAATCTGGTGTCCGGCGGAACAGACAATCACCTTATGCTGGCAGATCTGCGCAGCAGCGGCATTACCGGGAAAGAGCTGGAACACAGGCTGGATGAAGTGTATATCACCGTGAACAAGAACGCCATTCCGAATGATCCGGAGAAGCCGTTCATTACCAGCGGTGTCCGGATCGGAACGCCTGCGGTAACCACCAGAGGCATGAAGGAAGAAGAATGCAGGCTGATTGCCCGTCTGATCGCCCGCACCGCGCATGATTTTGAGAACGCTGCGGATGAGATCCGGGAGGCAGTCATCGATCTCGGCAACAGATTCCCGCTGTACCAGTAAGCAGAAAGATGGTCCCGGATGAGAGATTTTTTCCGGACTTTGCAAAGATATTTTAATCAATCATAAAAAACTGCTGTAAAATCGCAAAATTAGCATGATTTTACGGCAGTTTATTTTTACAACCTGCAAAAATGTATGATGGGATGTCGGGGAAAAAGATGATAAAATTCAGATACATGTCATAAGTGCTGAAAGGGATCCTGTTATGAAGCCATATACCGTAACACGTATTAATGATAATACCTGGCAGATCGCCGAGGTCTATCATCTTCCCGCCGCACTTCCCATGTATCTCGTCGTCGGTACGGAAAAAGCGGCGCTGATCGATACGGGAATCGGAATGGAGAATCTTCGTGAAACGGTGGAAGAGATCACGGATCTGCCGGTCAGCGTGTACAATACCCATGCGCATCTGGATCATGCGGCGGGCAATCACAGATTTGACCGTGCATATATGCATTTTTCGGAAGAGCAGGCGGCAAGAAATGCGGATGGATTCAGCACTGACGCACGCCGGGAATTTGTGGAATTAAAATGCATGTATGATCCCGAACGGGAAGAGATCCGGGAATTTTCCAGAGACCATATGATGGAATATGATCCCGAATACGACATCTTTTATATAGAAGACGGAGATGAGATCGACCTCGGGGGAATCGTCCTGAAGGCGGTCAGCTGTCCGGGACATACGCCGGGAAGCATGGTCTATATTGATGAAAAGAACGGGAATGCTTTCTGCGGGGATTCGCTGAATCCCAGAAGCAGCATCGGCATGTTCCCCGGAAGCCCCACGGTCTCCACTTATGTAAACAGCCTTGAAAGACTTCTGGAACTGACCCCGGATATCGAAAGATATTATGTGGGGCATCGCCTGTATTCCTTTTCCAGGGAAGATGTAAAGGATGTGCTTGCCTGCGCCAGAGAGATCACGGACGGCGCGGAAGGCGAGCCGTATCCGATGGTAGTCTCAAGACGCGGACCGCTTTGGGGGCGGATCCACTGGCACAACGGAAAACGGATCACGTTCCAGCTTGATAATGTACATTAACTGCAGCAATGCAGTGATTAATAAAAAGGAGAGAAAGTCATGAAAGTTCTGAAATGGCTGGATGATAATCTGGAAGCGGCTTTGCTCGTGCTGCTGCTTGCGCTTATCACCTGTATCATGTTCCTGCAGATCGTCCTGACGAATGTATTCCACAATGCACTGAACTGGCCGGATGAATTCTGCCGCGTCTGCTTCGTTTATTCTGGCTTCCTGTGCTTTGCATACTGCCAGAAAAAGCGCAACGCGATCAAGATCGATGTTCTTGTGAACATGCTTCCCGAAGGCGGAAGAAAAGCAATGAACATCCTCGGAGAGGTCCTGCTGTTCATCTGCTATCTGTTCCTGTTTTACGAGTCGTTCGAGCTGCTGAAGACCACTGCGGCGAACGGATCGAAGACATCCGCTCTGCAGATCCCGCTGCAGTATGAGTATTTCGCGCTTACGCTCGGCATGGGCCTTGCGGTGTTCCGCTCGATTCAGACGTTTGTAAGGTTCCTGATGGGAAGAAAGGGGGGCAATAAGGAATGATCGCAGTAGTAGTTCTTGTCATGGTCGTTCTGATCTTCGCCGGTATCCCCATGGCGGTCGGTCTTGGCGCCGCCGCACTGGCTCCCTGGCTCATGGATCATGCTTTCGCAGGTACGCCTATCGTCGTAATGCGTTCCCTGATCACTTCGTATGACTCCACTACCCTTCTGGCCATCCCGCTTTTCATGCTTTCCGGCGCTGTTATGGCGAAAGGCGGTATTTCCAAGAAGCTCTTTGATGTTTTCGCACTGTTCGTCGGAAAAAGGACAGCCGGTATCCCGATGGCGGTTATCATCACCTGCCTGTTCTACGGTGCCATTTCCGGTTCCGGTCCTGCAACGGTTGCCGCTGTTGGCGTCATGTGCATCCCGGTCCTGCTCGAACTCGGTTATGACAAGATCTTTTCTGTTACACTGGTCGCGGTCGCAGGCTCCCTGGGCGTTATCATCCCGCCCAGTATCCCGATGGTCGCTTACGGTCTGATGACTGGCGTCTCGATCGGCGCCCTGTTCACCGGCGGCGTGCTGCCCGGCATTCTGATCGCGGTTGCTCTTATGCTCTATGCCTATATTTATTGCAAGAGGCATGGAGAAGATAAGGAGAAGGTAGCTGCCAACCATGCCAAGCTGATGGAAAAAGGCGTTTTCGGCGTACTGAAGGAAGGCTTCTGGGCGCTGCTCTGCCCCGTGATCATCCTGGGCTCCATCTACGGAGGATTCTGCACCCCTACCGAATCAGCGTGTATCTCTGTCTGGTATGCAGTGCTTGTCTCTCTGTTTATCTATAAGACCTGCAAACTGTCCGATATCCCGAAGTATCTGCTGGAAGCCGTCAACAGCTATGCCGGCCTCTGCATGATGCTGGGCGTATCCATGGCATTTGCAAAGACACTGACGCTGCTTCAGGCACCGACGATGCTCGCGAATTTCATCTCTGCCAGCATCGGAAACAGGTATGTATTCCTGATCGCTATCGTTGTTGCCATGTTCATTATCGGAATGTTCATCGACGGCGGCCCTGCCGTTACGATCCTTTCCCCGATCCTGCTTCCCGCTGCAGTAGCCCTGGGTGTTGATCCGGTCCACTTCGGTATCATCCTGATCTGCTGCCTGGCAATCGGACTTGTCACACCGCCTTTCGGCATCAACCTCTTCGTGGGCGCCCCGCTTGTCGAAGAGAAGCCGATGACCGTAGGAAAGGCCGCCATCCCGTGGATCGCCGTATTCATGGTGGCGCTGCTTATCATCGTATTTGTGCCCGGCCTGTCGCTGTGGCTGTCAAAATAACAGATCACCGTATTTTGACAGATTGATTTTCAACAAGGTAATTTCGGCGTAATGCCGTTATACAAAACTGTCCAAAAGGACAAAAAATATCAGGAGGAAACACATTATGAAAAAGATCGTTGCTCTTATGCTCGCTCTTGCCATGACAGCTTCTCTGGCTGCCTGCGGATCTTCTTCCGCTCCCGCCGAGACCACTGCTGCCGCTGAAACTGAAGCCGCTGCTGCTGAGACTGAGGCTGCTGCCGCTGAGACCGAGGCTGCTGAAGCTGCTGCCGATGAGACAGCTGCTGCTGACGCCGGTGAGCTTGTTGCCGATGAAGAAGGCATCACCATCAACATCTGCCACGCTTCTGCAGAGGAGACTGTTCTCCATCGTGCCTGCGTAAAGTATGCGGAACTGCTGAACGAGTACTCCGGCGGCGCAATCACCGCTACCGTATATCCCAACGGCTCCCTGTTCGGTGTTGCTGAGATGAACGAGGCCATCAAGGATGGTTCCACCCAGGTCATCGCCGGATCTCCCGGTGCAATGCTTTCTACTTCTCTTGGATTCTTTGAACTGCCCAACACCATCAGCTCCGTAGAGCAGGCTCATGAGGTCATGCAGGACGGACATGAGTTCCGTACCATCCTGAACGGACTGTTTGATGAAGCCGGCGTACGCCTTCAGGCGATCGAGCCCTGCGATTTCCGTATGCTTACTTCCAACAAGGAAGTGAAGAACTTCTCCGAGATCAACGGCCTCAAGATCCGTGTTATGGATTCCGAGATCCCTATGAGCTATTGGGCACAGTGGGGCGCACAGCCTACTCCCATTGCATGGCCTGAAGTTTACATGTCCCTGCAGCAGAACAAGGTTGACGCACAGGAGAATCCTTATGATTCCATCCTTGGCTCCAACCTTCAGGAAGTACAGAAGTACATCATCGACACCCGTCACGTTATGTTCTACACTGCGTTCATGATGAACAAGGGCTTCTATGAAGCAAGAACCGACAACATGAAGGCGATCATCGACAAGGCTGCCAATGATGCTGCTGCATTCGCTTATCAGGATGCGCTGGATTCTTCCGCTGCCAACCGTCAGAAACTTGAAGAAGCCGGTATGACATTCATCGAGTTCACACAGGATGACTGGGATCAGATGCGTGCGAACGCAACAGAAGCTGATGAGAAGATCAAAGCCTCTATCGGCGAGGATCTGTTCGGACAGCTGATGGGCGCTCTTGGACTGTAATTGAGTCTGCGCTTTCGCTGAAAAAACATTTATAACAAAAGGAAAGAACCGGCCCGGAGTGATATGCTCCGGGCCGGTTTTGCTGTAAAGCGTTACAGGAAAAATCAGTGGGTGACATCGATCGGGATATCCCGGTTCTTTTCCCTGTACTCTGAAGGAGAACAGCCGATCTTTTTGGTGAACATTGCCGTGAAATGTGAGGGGTTATCATACCCTACGGATTCCGCGATGTCTGTAAGGGGCAGATCACATTTCAGAAGAAGTTCGGAAGCCCAGGTGATCCTTGAAATAATGGCGTAATTGACAGGAGAAACATGATACGCATTATTGAAGATCCTGCTGATATGCGACTGGCTGATGGAAAAGTGTCTGGAGAGTGATTCCAGCGTGACGCCGACGCCATGGGTATTCATGATATACTTCATGATACTGGAAGCTGTTTCATGTTCCTCGATATCATTAAAGGGAGTAATATTCATCAGCATGGGTCTGGTGGTCTCGATCAGACTTAAAGCTGCCGCCTGAAACGCTGCGTCCGCCCGTCCGCCGTTGCCTTGATGGATCGAGAAGAGGGCATTGAACAGATAACGTACCGTCTCCATGGGATTGTTCGCGGAATGTAAAAAGCCTTTTTCCTCGAAGAAATTCTGGAGGGGGGATCCATCCTCTTTTTTTCGGAAACGGAGCGTATAGTAATTCGGTGCAGAGGAAGCATCGACCGTGAGCCGGTGATAAAACATGGGCGGAACCAGGATCACCGAACCGGGGCTGAGTGCGCTGAAGCTTTCATCGGATAAAAGGTACCCGTTCCCGGAGATAATATAGAACAATTCATACGAATCATGATGAATATGATAGGGATAAGACCACTGTGACAGATTGTCGATATAGGACAGGGTCGTGATCTCGGGAAATGCGGGATCTTTTAAGGGATTGTCTTCGCTGGTGTTATAATCATAGATCCACATGGCCTGCTCCTTTAAAAGCCTTCCTGTCTGCGTTGTTTCCGGAGTTCACATCGTTTCAGCGCAGATTCATATTCCAGCTGCTCTGCCTCTGATTCAATGATCAGTTCCGGCACTTCGACCGGATTCCCGTCAGCATCAATCGCGACCTCTGTCAGATAGGCTCTGTTGATGACATGCCTTGTTCCGTCAGGATCCTCTTTATAAGTGTCTACGCGGACTTCCATCGAAGTGCGTCCGGTATATGTAACGCGGGCGATCAGTACGATCATATCACCGGTCATAGCCGGCGCTTTGAACTGCAGATTGTCGATTGCAGCTGTCGTAATATTGGATTCGGAATGTCGCATGGCCGCGATTCCGGCGACTTCGTCGATCCATTTCATCAATTCACCGCCAAAAAGGCGTCCGTAGTGATTGACATGGATCGGCCGGATCATATATTGCTGTTCGGTATGAGATTCAGCGGATCTTTTTTTTATGCGCATAAGATCATTCCTCCGCCGCGATAATACGATTATTATAATAATGTAGCATAATCAGGAAGAAAATGCAAACGTCTCAGGCTTTCGGACGGTCTCCGGTATACGCTTAATGATTTCATAAGAATATCTTCCTGCTTTTCCATCTTGTCCGTTCCATCGTATTTTGATAGGGTATAAGTGTACTAATGAGGATAGTACACTTATACTGCGAAAAGAACTACGCAGGAGAAAGGAGGCGCGGATGTTTCATATAGATGTCATGAGCCGCAGGCCGGTCTATGAGCAGCTTGTGGATGAAGTAGAGCATTATATCCTGCGCGGCGTGCTGCTGCCGGATCAGCAGATGCAGTCTGTTCGGTCGCTTTCGATGGAACTGGCTGTTAATCCGAATACAGTGCAGAAAGCGTATTCAGAGCTGGACCGCCGCGGAATCGTTTACGCAGTTCCCGGCAGAGGCTGTTTTATCAGCAGCAGCGCGAGAGAAAGGATTGGAGAACGGATGAGACAGGGACTTGGAAATTTTACCGAACAGGTTTATGAGCTTGCACTTGCGGGCATAGAAAAAGAAACAGTGATCAGCTGCGTGGAAGACGCGTTTTCACGGAAAGGAGAAAGCAATGATACAGGCAGAGGGCTTGACGAAAAAATTTAATGATTTTACTGCTCTTGACGCGATCCATTGCCGGATCCCGGAAGGATGCATTTACGGAATGGTGGGTTCAAACGGGGCCGGTAAATCCACTTTCTTAAGACTGGTAACAGGCGTTTACAGACCGGACGCGGGATCAGTCATGATCGACGGAGAGCCGGTATATGAGAACCCGCACATCAAGGAACAGATCGCCTTTGTGCCCGATGAACTGTATTTTATGAACGGCACATCGATGAACCGGATGGCAGATCTTTACCGGGCTGTTTATCCTGCTTTTGACAATGCGAGATTTGAATATCTGACGAAGACTTTTGAACTGCCGGCAGGGCGGTCCGTAAACAGCTTCTCAAAGGGGATGAAACGGCAGGCTGCCATTATTCTGGCGCTGTCCACCCGCCCGAAATATATGTTCTTTGATGAAACGTTCGACGGACTGGATCCGGTCATGAGGAACCTGGTAAAGACGCTGATCGTCAAGGATGTACTGGAGAATAAAGCAACAGCGATCATTACCTCGCATTCCCTGCGGGAACTCGAAGATACATGCGATCAGTTGGCGCTGCTCCATAAGGGCGGCGTGGTCCTGGAAAGCGATGTGCTGAATCTGAAAACGTCGCTGTTCAAGCTTCAGGCAGCCTATTCCGGACAGTACGGCCAGGAGCGATTTGCAGGGCTGGATATTCTTCATTATGCAAAACGCGGATCGGTCGTGACGATGATCGTGAAGGGAGACCGGGAGGAGACGATCAACCGGCTGAAAGCTTCCAACCCGCTCCTGCTTGACGTGCTTCCGCTGACGCTCGAGGAAGTATTTACCTACGAACTCGAAGCGCTCGGGTATCATTTTGATGTGAACGGTTATGATTTTATAACGGAAGGAGGCGATGAGTATGCAAAAGACATGGTTCGATAAAGCGCTTTTTAAAGATGCGTTCAGGCAGCTCTCGGTCAGCGGACTGATCGTTCTGCTGGTCATGTGCATGCAGGCGGTCCTCCTGCCGGTCGGCATCATCATCGCAGACCGGGGTACGGAAAGGATCATTACAAATGCATGCGGCGTGGTCGAAACGGATCCGATGGTCTTCCTGCTTTTTACCTGCGTTACGCCGCTGTTCGCGATCGCCCTGTTCCGGTTCCTGTCAAAAAGAAATGAGAGCGATTTCTATCATTCGATCCCGCAGACAAGAAGCTGCCTGTTCCTGAGTTTCTCAGCGGCAGTGATGGTATGGACCGTGATCCTGCAGTTCGTCCCGATGGTGATCGGAACCGTGATCCATTTGGCTTTTCCGGCGCATTTCAGCATTGACTGGAAGGCTCTGGTGACCGGGAATATCATGCTGCTGACCGCGGAATTCCTGGTGCTCTCGGCAGTTCTGCTGGCAGTCACGGTAACAGGCAGTATCCTGACCAATCTTGCGGTATCGCTGCTGATCATCTTTTTCCCGAGAGTCCTGATGATGGTGGTGAAGCTCAGTGTCGGGGGCTCGCTTACCATCGTGTCAGACAATTATCTTTCAGCGCTTGGCAACGGATGGAACGTTGTGACCAGCCTGGTGATGGGAATCTTCGGAGAAGGATTCAATGTACTGTATTCCTTCAAAGCAGGCGCTTACACGTTCGTGCTGGCAGTGATCTACTTCCTGCTGGCGCTGGGAATGTTCGTCAAGAGACGGTCGGAGGCAGCCGGTGAAGCGTCCGTGAATCCGGTGCTGCAGCTTGTATTCAGGCTTCTGCCTGCCACCACTTACTGCCTGGTACCCACAGTCATGGCGTTTTCCTATATCGTTAACAGACCGGATCACGTCGAAGCCGCAGAGTGGTATATCGTTTTTGTCCTGTACCTCATCGGAATCCTGCTTTACTTCGTATACGAGCTGGTCACGACCAGAAAAGTGAGGAATCTCGCGAAGGCGGTGCCTGGGATCGCGATCCTGGCAGGCATACAGGTGATGATCCTGGTCGGCCTGATCGGTTTAAGGAGCAGCCTGATCTCCTATCAGCCGGAGGCGTCGGAAATTGAAGCGGTCTCCTTTATGGCTGACGATGCTTATATGTGGGATGACAGCGGGAGCGGTGAGACGCTGAGCGGATATCTTACCGGAAAAGTCGCAGACGTCAGACTGACGGAGGAACACCTGAAGGAGCTTGTTTCCAAACGGCTGAAGGAAAGTGCTGAATATGATAAATACCCGAAGCAGAGGACGGAAGCGGACAGTGATTATTTCAGCAAACAGGTCGTGATCTGGTCGGGCGGCAGGAAACACTACAGAGTCCTGCATATGAAACAGACAGATATGGCGGAGATCGCAGGTATTCTCAAAGATCATGAAGAGATCCGCAATATCTATATGAATCTGCCGGATGCAGACGGAGAGAAGGTGCGGATCACGCTGCTTAATACCATGGTGTCGAATCAGGCCATGAGCAGGAAGGCCGCGGCGGAAGCATACGAAGCGCTGAAGCAGGATGTGCAGGATATGGGCTTTGAGTCCTGGTATGAATTCTGCATGAATGAAATGGATTACAGCACCCAGTACTACCGGCTTTATCTGCGGAGCAGGGAAGGGGATCAGTGGTCCGGATCGGTATTTCCCATCGGGAGCAGGACGCCGAGAGCGCTGGCTGTCTGCATGGCCCATACCTATGCGACACAGCAGGAGGATATCAAAGCTGCAGCGGCGATGATCAGCGATCTTGACAAACGGTATGCGGAAGGACAGAGCATTGAAATTACTTACCAGAATGTATTCGTTACAAAATATAATGAGAAGGGTGCGTATGTTGGTGATTATACAGCTGATCTGACAGATGAAAAAGCCAGGGAAGCTGTTCTGGGACTGCTGGAGCGTCAGAACGGGAAACCGGCAGCAGACGGCAGTTACATGCTGCTGACCGTCGATTTTGAATGGACGGTCAATGATACGATCAATACCGAAGCTGACGGTTCCGTAAAGGATACGGACAGCCTGCATACGGTAAACTATTCCATTATCCTGGATGAGAACGGGATCGACGGGATCGATCCTGCCGTGTTTGAAACGGCCGGATAAGCGGGGTGGACACCGGGGACGGTTCTTGTGTATCTGTCCCCGGTGTACTAAAAAAAACACCGGGGACAGATACACAAGAACCGTCCCTGGTGTCCGCTATTGATTCAGATCCTTGCTACGCCGCTTCTTCTTGCGGCATCCGCGGCTGCTTTTGCCAGCGCATCTTTGACCCTCGGATCGAATGCCTTCGGGAGGATATAATCTGCGCAGAGCTCGTCCGGAGAGATAATATCCGCAAGCGCATGCGCGCAGGCAAGCTTCATCTCGTCGTTGATATCGGATGCTCTTACGTCCAGCGCGCCTCTGAAGAGGCCGGGGAAGCAGAGAACATTGTTGAGCTGGTTCGGGAAGTCGGATCTGCCTGTGCATACCACGGCAGCGCCGGCTGCTTTTGCTTCATCAGGGAAGATCTCGGGCGTAGGATTCGCGCAGGCGAAGATGATCGGATCCTTTGCCATCCTGCGGACCATATCAGGTTTCAGCAGGCCGGGGGCGGATACGCCGAGGAACAGGTCGGCGCCGTCGATCACATCGTTCAGCGTACCTTTCTTCATTTCACGGTTCGTCACCTTTGCCATTTCTTCCAGAGCAGGGGAATTGGCGGGTCTTCCCTCGTAAACAACGCCGTCGATATCGGTCATGATGACATCTTTCAGACCGGCCTTCATCAGCATTTTGACGATCGCTGTTCCGGCAGAACCGGCGCCGGAGGTGACCAGTCTGATATCTTCGATCTTCTTGCCGACCACTTTCAGGGCGTTGATCACGCCGGCCAGCGCGATGACGGCTGTGCCGTGCTGATCGTCATGGAAGATCGGGATATCGCAGCGTTCCTTCAGCTTTCTTTCGATCTCGAAGCATCTTGGTGCGGAAATATCTTCCAGATTGATGCCCCCGAAGGATCCGGAAAGAAGATAGACAGTCTCGACGATCGTATCGACATCCTTTGATTTGATGCAGAGCGGTACGGCGTCCACATCGCCGAAGGCTTTAAAGAGCACGCATTTTCCTTCCATAACGGGCATGCCGGCTACGGGACCGATATCGCCCAGGCCGAGGATGGCAGTTCCGTCTGTTACAACGGCTACGGTGTTCCAGCGGCGGGTCAGCTCATAGCTTAAGCTCTCATCTTTCTGGATCGCCAGGCAGGGCTCTGCAACGCCGGGCGTATAGGCAAGGCTTAATTTTTCGGATGTGTCAACACTGGTACGGAGCTTCGTTTCGATCTTTCCGCGCAGTTCGTAGTGGAGTTTCAGGGATTCTTCACGGACATTCATTTGTATTACCTCTTATTAATAGTAAAGAATAAACGGGCTTCCTGATTTTAACATGGGACAGTATGAATGTAAAGCAACAGTCTGCTTATTCCCCGGCCATTTCTTCGGGATGGAACACCTCGTCAAATCTTTCGGCAGAAAGGAATCCGAGACGGACGCAGGCTTCCTTCAGCGAGCAGTTGTTCGCGTATGCATATTTCGCCGTCTTCGCCGCATTTTCATAGCCGATATACGGATTCAGCGCAGTGACCAGCATGAGAGAGTTGTGCAGGTTGTCATGCATCTTTTCGGGATCAGCCTTGATTCCGGCAGCGCAGTTGTTATTAAAGGAAATGATCGACTCGGCGAGCAGCCTGACAGACTGCAGGAAATTGTACGCCATGACAGGCATGAATACATTCAGCTCGAAATTGCCCTGGGATGCCGCGAAACCGATCGCTGCGTCGTTCCCCATGACCTGCACCGCGACCATGGTGACCTGTTCGCACTGGGTGGGATTGACTTTGCCGGGCATGATGGAACTGCCGGGCTCATTTTCGGGGATCTTTATCTCGCCGAGACCGCAGCGCGGGCCGCTGGCAAGCCACCGGATATCATTGGCGATCTTCATCATATCGCAGGCGAGGGCCTTTACGGCGCCGTGCGCAAAGACAAGTTCATCTTTTGATGTGAGCGCATGATATTTATTTTCCGCGGTATTGAAGTTGTGACCGGTAATCGCGGAAATCTTTTCAGCCACCAGGGAATCAAAACCTGCCGGCGCATTCAGACCGGTGCCGACGGCGGTCCCGCCGAGTGCAAGCGCACAGAGGGGCGGAAGGGAGCGGCGGATGAGTTCGGCATCCTTTTCCAGAGATGCCCTCCAGCCGCTGATCTCCTGCGCGAAGCTGATCGGAACAGCGTCCTGCAGATGCGTGCGCCCGCTCTTGATCATCCCTTTGTTTTCTTTCTCCAGTCTGCAGAACGTTTCGGAAAGGAGCGCGATCGCCGGGAGCAGCTTTTCTTCCAGCGCCAGAACAGCGGCGATATGCATCGCCGTGGGATAAGTGTCGTTGGACGACTGGCTCATATTCACATCATCATTCGGGTGGAGGATCTTTTTTCCCGCGATCTCATTGCCGCGGTTGGCAATCACTTCGTTTGTGTTCATATTGGACTGCGTCCCGGAACCGGTCTGCCATACGACCAGCGGGAAGTGATCCGAAAGTTCCCCGGCGATCACCTCGTCCGCGGCAGAACATACTGCGGCAAGCTTATCGTCCGTCATTTTCTCCGGACGCAGTTCGTGGTTCGCGAGTGCTGCGGCTTTTTTTAATATGCCGAAGGCATGGATGATCTCTGCAGGCATGGTCTCCAGCCCGACGCCGATCCGGAAGTTTTCCGAGCTTCTCTGTGTCTGGGCGCCCCAGTATCTGTCAGCAGGCACCTGTATCTCACCCATGGAATCGTGTTCTGTTCTGGTATTCATATGGATCTCCTTTGTTTGCAGGCAGGGTCTGTAAATCAGCCGGTTATGAAATAAGAATAATTCAAACAGGCCTGTTCTGCAAGATTGAACTTTCAGACAAACTGATACCGGTTCCGGTATTCCAGAGGGCTTAAGCCGACTCTCTTTTTGAAAGTCCTTGTAAAATGATTCTTATCTGTGAAACCGACAGCTTCGGAAATCTCCTTAATGGATAGAGACGTGCTGTTCAGCAGATTCTGTGCTTCTCCGATCCGTCTCGAGACCATGTAGTCGATCGGGGAAACGCCGTAAGCTTCCTTCATGACATGAACGATATGATACTTATTCACAAAAAATAAATCCGCAATATCATCCAGGGTCAGCTTCTCCGCATAATGTTCGTCGATATATCGTTTCACCTGTTCGGGAAGAACGTGTTTCCGATGGGCCAGTTTTGTCTTCCCAAGCGCGGAAAGACGGGAGACGGTTATACGGATCAATTCGGCATAAAGAAGAGAAGAGGACTCATAATAGGCGGGTTTATTCAGGGCTTCGCTGTACAGCTGATGGAACAGGCCGCGTATGATGTGCTCGCTGGTCCCGGAAGTGAAAACAGGAACTACATCAGAGGGAAGGAGCTGGTTTACGGACAGCAGATCTGTTCTGCGTGTCTGAATCGCCAGATTCCATGATACCAGAGGCGTTTCGGGATCACTCCGCTGAAGATGCGCCACGCCGCTGTTGATGAGAATGATATCGCCGGCTTTGATGGAGTAGAGTGCCTGATCCACAATATATTCGCCGCGGCCGCTTTCTATATAAATAATTTCACAGTGGTCATCGTGTTTGTGAAGCATCTGCTTCCAGTCAGGCATTTCATTATAATAGGTAAGCCGTACGATTTTTTGGACACAGAACCGGTTCCTGTAATTATTCAGGTCTATTTCACTTGCCAGATGCTGCATTTTCAGCCTCCTTTACAACGCATTCTCCGGGTCCCTGCGGCAACGTTGGGAAAATAATAACAATTTAGGCCAATTTTGTCAACGTAATGCGCAAAAAACAACTAAATTAACAGAATAAAGAACAACATAAGCCTGTAAATACCGCAATATATGCAGGCAATATGCCAATATTTTTCATGCCAAAAATGGTATAAAGATAAATATAAGTGTTAAAAGGCTGAAGGATCAGTGCCCGGAACCAATGCGGACTGCCGCAATTGTTGTTTGATAAAACTGGTTCAGCAGATGAGGGCATGGCAGATGGGTTTCTTAAAAAGGAATTACAAGCACGTGATCGGCTCGCTGATCATCCTTATCCTGATTGAGCTTGCCGTTGTTTATTACATAACGACACAGTTCCATGAAAAGTATATCAGGAAAGACGAAGCAGTGGGACTGGTGCTTGAAAAAGAAGGCGTTGAAGAAGAAGACATTTCCAATCTTAAAGTGAAGCTGAAGACGAAGAGCGGAGATGCGTGGTATGAGATCAGCTTTGAAAAAGAGGGCACAGACTGCAGTTATAAAATAGATGCGGAAAACGGGGAATTCCGGTCAGATTAAAGACCGGAATATCCGTGATCATAGAAAAAGGAGGAATTCAGATGAAAGCAGTAAGGTGGCTGGATGAGCATTTTGAAGAAGTCATTCTTGTGGTTCTTCTTGTACTCATCGCCTGTATTGAACTGATACAGGTTGTTTTCCGGAATATCAGTGCCGTGGAAGCGTTGACATGGCCTGAGGAATTCTGTCGTTTCTGCTGGATTTGGAGTGTGTTTATTTCACTCCCTTACACAATCCGCAAAGGCAGTATGCTCCGGGTTAATGTTCTGGTGGATATGACGCCGATGGTGATCAGAAAGATCGTTAATATTGCGGTCGATCTGATCAACACCATTGTGATGGCAGTTCTCCTGTATCACTCATGGAGTGTTGTACAGGGCGTTAAAGAGACCGGAGAAGCATCCCCGGCCATGACGTGGCCCATGTGGATCATCTACATCGTCCTGCTTATCGGATTCGCGCTTGGCGCGGTTCGCGGGATCCAGATGGCGATCATCCATATTATGCATTTCGGTGAGAAAGAGCTTACCACACTTGAACAGACTATGGCTGACGCGGCTGAAGAAGCCGAGGCCGGAAAAAGAGCGGAAGGAGGAAAGGCATAATGGCATCAGCGGCATTACTTGTATTTGTTGTTTTCCTGGTAGGCATTGCCGTTTCCATTCCGATCGGAACGTCAATGGTCCTGGGTTCTCTTGCTCCCATTCTTCTTATGGGCAAGGGCGGTTCTATTGCCCAGGTGCTGAATAACACCTTCTCAGGTGCGAACTCTACGCCAATCCTTGCTGTTCCGCTGTTCATCCTGGGCGGCGTTATCATGGCAGAGGGCGGCATTTCCAAGAAGCTTTTCAACTTCTTCGCTTACTTTGTCGGCAGGCTCCCCGGCGGTGTTCCCTGCGCGGTCATCCTTACCTGCCTGTTCTACGGTGCGATTTCCGGTTCCGGTCCTGCTACCACTGCTGCTGTCGGTTCCATGTGTATTCCTTTCATGGTTTCCCTCGGCTATGAGAAGAGGTGGAGCGCCGGTCTGATTGCCGTCGCCGGCGGCCTTGGTGTTATCATCCCGCCGTCGATCCCGTTTGTTCTGTATTCCCTCGCTACCGGTGTATCCACGGGCGCCCTTTTCCTGGGCGGTATTTTCCCGGGTATCCTGATCGGTCTGTTCATGATGGTCTACGCTGTTTTCTACTGCAAGACCAAAGGCGAGAACCGTGCACTCATCAATCAGAAGATGGCTGAACTGAAGGGCAATGGTTTCTGGGCACTGTTCAAGGAAAGCTTCTGGGCGCTTCTGTGCCCGATCATCGTTCTGGGCGGCATCTATGCCGGTTTTGTAACACCTACGGAAGCTGCTGTTGTGTCCGTGTTCTATGCCCTGATCGTTTCCCTTTTCATCTATCGCTCGGTGCATATTAAAGACCTCATCCCCATGCTTTGCTCCTCTGTCAAGACTTATGCCGGCCTGGCATTCGTGCTTGCTTTCGCGACAGCATTCGGACGTGTTCTTTCCCTTACCAAGGCGACTGCGACAGTTACCAATTTCCTGACCGACAACTTCCATACCAGCTGGACGGTACTTACGGTTCTCGTTATCATCTTCCTGCTGCTCGGCATGGTCATGGATACCGGTCCTGCGATCATCATCCTTGCACCCGTTCTGCTTCCTGCAGTACAGGAACTTGGCGTACACGATGTACACTTCGGTGTTATCCTGGTCTGCTGCCTGTCGATCGGTCTTGCGACACCGCCGTTCGGCCTGGATCTGTTCGTTGCCGGTAATCTTTCGGATGAGCCGCCTATGGGCGTTGCAAAAAAAGCGATTCCTTTCATCATCGCTTTCCTGATCGCGCTCTTCCTGATCACCTATATACAGTGGTTCTCCACTGCCCTGCTGTAAGTATAAAAGAACAGGGTTCTTTCATCGACGTTTGTGAAAATGCTCTTGCAAGCAGGCATTTTCCCTGCACTGTAAAATGATGTTAACCGCCGGACAGGCGGATAGCATAAATACAATTCCAAGGAGGAATGTTTTATGAAAAAGTTTCTCGCATTACTGTTGGCTGCAGCTATGGTAATGAGCCTGGCTGCCTGCGGCGGATCATCAGCTCCTGCTGAGACCGAAGCTCCCGCAGAGACTGAAGCTGCTGCCGAGACCGAAGCTGCTGCTGAAGAAGCAGAACCCGCTGAAGAAGCTGAAGAGCCCGCAGGTGACTATTCTGCTCTTGATCCCGTAGAACTGATCGGTGCTGACTCCACCGGTAAGGGTGCTGCAGGACAGATCTTCGGTGAGTATGTTGCACAGCGTGTTGATGAGATCACCGGCGGACAGCTGACGATCGACTATCATCCCAACGGCGACCT
>CAMOZZ010000002.1 GCA_946631165.1 uncultured Lachnospiraceae bacterium
GATTCTGCCCGGGTTCTCCTCTGTCAGCGGAAAGATATCCATAATGCCCCCGCGGATCGCGAACTGGCCGGCGCGCTCCACGCTGGTCTCGCGCTCATATCCCAGCGAGACCAGCTCCCGCTTGATCTCTTCCTGATCGTATGACTCTCCGGCCATCAGAACAAGGAGCCGGCGGTAAACGTCATCCGGAGAAGCGATCATATCCATCAGCGCGTCGATCGTGGTCACCACCATCCCTGACTTTTCCTCCAGGATATGCGCGATGACCGCCATACGCTCCCGCGCCAGCAGACTGCCCTGGATATCCGCCTGATAAAAAAGAACATCCTTCGCCGGGTAATAATATACATCGGAAATAAAGCAGGAAAGATCGTCCTGGATCTCCCTTGCCCGTGTTTCGCTGTAGGTGACAAAAAGGCGCAGGGGGAATTCCTCTGTGAGGGCCTGCGCAAGGTGGGTCTTCTGGGTGTCAACGCAGCCGCTGACGGCGACCGGGCCCCGGCCCGACGCAAGCGCGGCGGCGGCATCCTGAAACTGTACGATTTCCGATAGGAGTTTGTGCATATTACCTCTTCCGTCACTGACGTGACACCTTCCCCTGAAGGGGAAGGCAATCTTTCCCGCCCTTGTTTTACTGACAACAACTATACTAAAACCGCAATCGTCACGGCGTGGATCCTTCGTCGCTCCGCTCCTCAGGATGACAGGCTATACATGGCTGAGACCGGACTGCAGCCGGCAAATCACTCTTCATGTTTCACATTGAACTTGTTCATCGCGATATCAATTCCATCAGAAAGGATCGCCTCCACCGCGTCCGCGGCTTCTTTTACAGCCTCCCTGATCACCGGCAGCTCCTCCTTCGGGAAATGCCCCAGCACATGATCCGCCAGATCCATCTGTTCCGGCTTTTTCCCTACGCCCACGCGCACTCTCGGAAAATCCTGGCTTCCCAGATGCGCGATAATGCTCTTCATTCCGTTATGTCCGCCCGCGCTGCCCGACTTCCTGATCCGCAGCCGCCCGGTATCCAGCGCTACATCGTCATAGATCACCAGAACATCCTCCGGCGCCGCATTAAAATAAGAAGCAAGCGGTCCGATACACGCTCCCGACTCATTCATGAACGTCATCGGCTGCACGATCATTACTTTCACGCCGCCAATGATCCCGGTCCCGTATCTTCCTCTGAACTTTCCGTCCGTCAGCCTGATCCCATGTCTCTCCGCGAGCTCCGCCGTCACCGCAAACCCGATATTATGGCGGCTGCCCGCATATTTTGTGCCCGGATTTCCGAGTCCGGCAATGATCTTCATAACAGTTTCCTCTTCCTCATGACGAAAGCCCCGCTGTCCGCTGACACCGGGGGTCTTTCCGAATATTCTTTCAAAAAATCCCATTTCTGACTTTACTCCACGCTTCCGTCGACATACTTTGTGATCGTGCCGATCTCATGCCGGATTCCGTACGAAGCTTTGCCGTAACAGTTTTTATAAAACCCTGCAAACTGTGCTTCCGGATCGTACCAGGTGTTATTGATCCTGACCCAGCAGTGCCTGGTAAGGCCGTCCGCCGCCTGATCCCGGCTTCCCGATATTCTTCCGCAGACCACATAGGAATAATATCCGAGCTGATTCGCCATCGCCGCAAAAGCACAGGCAAAGCTGTAGCAGTTGCCGGAATGCGTCAGCAGCATATCGTAAGCGGTTTCCTTATACCAGTTCTCCGCCTCCAGATCCGGATACCGCAGCCTGTACTGGAAATTCTCCGCGGACGTCAGGTAATCCCAGCAGGCCTTCAGCTTCTCTGCCTTCGTCATATCATCTGTAACAATGGCGTCGACCGTTTCCGTGATCTTCATCTGATATTTTCTCAGGTCGGAATCTCTTGCAGCCCCTTTGCTGTTCAGCCTTATTCCCTGGACCCTGCATTTCCGCTTAACTTTCCCCGCCGTGGTAGCATAATACAGTTTTCCATCCAGAAAATGCCATCCGTAAAGTGCCTTTCCTTCCGGTGAAACGTAATATGTCGTCGTTCCCACATCGATATGACTGTTGGTCTCCGGTCTGAGAAGCCATCCCTTCTGGCTGAAGACATAATAAACGCCGCTTATTTTAAAGCTGCCTTTCGCGACCGTGCCGTCCTTTTTCCTGTAGTACTTTCCTTTCCGCCTGAAGACCCAGCCGGCTTTTCGCCTTGCTGATACCGCCTCAGCGCCCCGCCCGGGATCCGGCGTGCCAGCAGACTGTGCCTGCGCCGCGAACGGCAGTGCAAACACCAGGACAAGCACCATTATTGCTGCCGTAATTCTTCTCTTCATCATTCACGCTCCTGCTGGTAAAGCTTATCAGTAGATTATGACAGCGATTCCCGCTCTGATATTTTCATAGATCCTCTGTGCGACCTTCTTCGGCAGGTTGACGCATCCGTGAGAACCGTGTCCTTTGTAGATCGAGCCGCCAAAGCTGCTCCGCCATGTTGCATCGTGCAGTCCCTGTCCTTCAAAGAACGGCATCCAGTACTTGACTTTGGTCGCGTAAGCGCCGTTCCCGTTCCCGCCTGTCAGCGTATAATCATTCAGCTTATAGGCAACAGGATAGGCGCCTGTGGCTGTCCCCCTGTTCTTTGTTATATCCCCGGTCACCACGTCCGATTCCAGGAACAGCTCTCCGTCCTTATAAAACCACAGATGCTGCTGGCTGATGCTGACTTCGATATAGTTCCCGGCCAGATCATCCACACCGTCCCTGCCGTAGTAGATCGGGTTATCCCACTCATTTGTCCTGTAATAGACCGGTTCTCTCTCGACCGGTTCTCCGCATGTCAGATCTTCCTTCAGCTGCTCGCGCTCGGCTTCCTCATTCAGACGGTAGCCGTATTCGTTCAGGTTCTCCGGGATCGTGATCGTCTTCCCGCTGTGCGTGACAAATTCCCGCTTGCGATAGCGGGTATTGTATCTCGATTTAATGTCAGCCACGAATGCGTTCAGTTTTTCTTCATTGACAGAAGCGGTATTTCCGTTGACATCAAGCCAGCTGAGGATCGTTTCAAAATCCAGCACTTCCTTCACCGATCCGTAAACATAGGTCACCTGTGCGCCGGCATAAGGGGAATACGCCTGCAGTTTTGCCTGCATGTCCGGATCATTCTGCGTGACCTGGGGGAGGATATAAAATTCTGTCGGGAACTTCATGGAAATATCCTTCGTCCCGTTATCCGCCAGGCTGTTCTCAATGATTTCCTTAGCCCAGTTCTTAAATTCGGCTTCGTCAAAATCGTTGCCGACGATTTCCGGTTTGATATAGAACTTCCTGTTCTCAATATCCGTGATGAACTCCGCGTCCTCGCTGATCACCCGCTTTTCGGGAAGCGCCTCCTTATTCACCTTTTTATCAAAGGTATCCTGATCGAACTGCCAGACAACAGCGGCTGTCACCTTTGTCTCTTCCCCGGTCAGGCATTTGAAGATCGTGACCAGGTTCTCCTTCTGCGCATCCATGGCGTCCGTCAGAGATTTCCTGGCAGCCTCTTTATCCAGCGTAAAACCGAACTCGGAGAGTTTGCCGGCGATCGCCGTCTCACTGTTCTCCGTGATCTCCACATCCACATCGTCCACGTCTTTCATAATGGCATTGAGGATGTCCTCCGGCCTGTAGCCTTCCACATTCTGTCCCATGTAGACAGTGTTGGCCAGATATACGCCGCTGTTCTGGTGCTTTTTCAGCATGTAGAAGGCAGCGCCCATGAAAGCCGCTACAAAACAAAGCAGAAGGATAAGAAGTATGCGGATCGCTTTTCTCATGTCTGTCCTTTCGCACAGGTCCGCGCCGGAAAGGCACGGATCTTTTATCACTCATTCAGTCAGTGTCAGTACCACCAGATCATCTTTCTTTGTTACAGCGAACACCGGATCCTCTGCGGCAGAGATCTCCTTCCTGCCTTTCAGATCGACAGTATATCCGATGTCTTCCGGATAAGCGCATTCGCTCGCGGTCACCTCTTCCCCTTTTACAAAGAGGAGCTGCACCATCCCCTCGCTTTTCGCTTCCCTGACGGAATTGCTGGAAAAGCCGATGATCTTCTCGATCTCCTCTTTGCTCGTATACGGATCGAAGGTATAGCAGGTCTCCCATTCGAACGGGGTGATATCCGTAAGCTTCACCGAAGTGCCCGGCGTCAGCGCGCCCACCGCCTGTTCGAATTTTATGCTGTCATACTCAGTCTGCGGACTGCTCATGTACCGCGGCAAGATCATGATAATGATGATCACGGCCATGATCAGTCCGAAATGCGATTCCAGTTTCTGTCTCATAAGCGAAGCTCAGTCTCCCACATATAACAGCTTGGTCACATACCCCTTTGCATCAAAGTATACCGCATTGTACATTTTGTTTTCCTTATCCAGGCTGGAAGCCTTGAACGCTTTGGTCGATCCGGTCGTTCCCTCGGCTGTCACGGCGTCTGTCCGGATATAGAGCTTTCCTTCATAGACCGGCTTGTCGACCCGGTCGTCACTGTCTTCATAGATCGGAACGCCTGCTTTCTTTCCGGTCGGATAGAAGTAATAGGAAGCGTAGCTGTCCCCCTTCTCATAAAGCCCGTCATCCTTCAGGGTAAGCGTTCTCTTGTCTCCCTTCAGATCGTTGAAGGATACGGTAACGGTATCCCCCTCCTTCATGTTTCCGGGGACCGTAACGGCCTGACGGTAGACCGCCTTTACTTCGTAATAACCGTCTTTTTCCTTCAGCGTTCCCTTCTTCAGCAGAAAACTCAGCTTCGAATGGCCGTCTTCATAGCCGTAGGAATCGATCTTCTTCTTGCTGGAAGCGGTGGCGAGGCTCCCCTTTCCGGAAGAAGGTTTTACGGACTTCAGATACTTGATATTGTATCTCTCATATTTGTTGAACACACCTTCATCGAATTTCGATGCTTTCACAGTGCCTTTGTACCATTTTTTGGATTTGAAATACTTGTTCAGATCGTCCGCCTTGAAGATATACCCGTGCCGCGCATAGATCTCATTTCTGGCGTAGCGGATCTCTTCTTCGGTAAGGCCCTTTACATCATCCCATTCCAGTTTTTCCTTATTGCTGTTTTTCAGGATGTAATCTTTCTGCCTGTACTTCTTTATTACCCCGCTCACGCTGGCGGCAGCAGCGGCCAGCAGCGAGGAATCTTCCTCTCCCTCCTCGGGATCTCCGAGCGTCTCATCGTCCTCCTCGTCCAGCCATTCTTCGTCAGTCTCTTCCGCCGCTTCCGATGTCGCAGCCGTCTCCGCAGGCGCAGTCTGCGTTTCCTGCGGACTGCCGGAGCAGGCGGTCAGAAGTGAAGCAGCCAGAACAAACAGCAGGATCTTTTTAAGCATATTCCTCTCCCTTCAAAGAACAGTAAACAGGAATCCCCAGGCCGGGGCGGTAACAACAGAAAGAATCGTTGAAAGAACGACTATCTTAGCGGCAAAATCCGCATCGCGTCCGTACTTCAGCGCAAGCGCGGCAGTGACAACAGCGGCAGGCATGGCGGACATCAGCACCGCCGTTCCCCCGACCACCTTATCCACGCCGGCGATCCACAGACACACCAGCACAATGCCGGGGATCAGGAACAATCTGACAAAGCAGTAATAGACCGTATCCTTATCGACCATTTCCCTCCATTTTACGGAGCCAAGGATCGCGCCGACAAGGAACATGGACAGGGCGGTATTGGCTGCCGCGATGGAGCCGACGGTCCTCTGCACGAAGCCGGTCAGCGTCAGCGGGGTGAACATCAGCACCAGACCGATAAATACCGCAATGATGCACGGATGCGTGAGCGCTTTTTTCAGGAGTCCCTTCGTGCTCGTTTCATCCGTGAAATATGTCAGGCCGAAGGACCACAGCAGGATCCTGACCGGGATCAGATAAAGGGACGCATAGAGAAGGCCCATGCTTCCGAAGGCGCCTTCCGCCACCGGATTCCCGAGGATCCCCGCGTTGGAAAACACCGTGGAATACTCCAGCACCTTCTTCTTGCTGTCATGGTAGCCGCGGTAAAGGAACTTGCCGAACAGCATCGAACCGGACAGGATCACGATGGCAATGATGATGATCTGAATGCCCGACATGACCACCGCCATATCCAGTTCTATATCAAAGGAATTTACGATATTGCACGGCAGCGTCACGCCGACAACGATATCCGTGAGCATCTTCCTGCCGTTCACATCGATCATGCCGATCCGGTCGATGATGTATCCGACGATCATCAGGGACATCAGCATGCACTGCATCTCCAGCAGATGAGAAAAATCCATATTCGAACCTCTGTTTGATTATACTATAATATACGCTTACGGTCAAAAGGGAGATCATGAACTTTCTGTGTACAATCCCCGGCTTTCCTTTTATTCTCCCCGCAGCTCCTTCAGCAGTTCATAGTTTTCCGGAAGATCCGGATCCAGCCATGTATTCTCGCCTTCCGTATAGCCGCTGCTGGCCACTTTCATCCGCAGCGCGAGTTTTTCTTCCTCGGTATTTTTGAACTGCGTATTGTAAAGCTCGGTATATACTCCTCCTGCGGACACCAGCTCTTTGTGGGTGCCGCGCTCGGTCACCATGCCGTCTTTCACGACAAGGATCTCGTCCGCCGAAAGGATCGTGGACAATCTGTGCGCGATCAGGATGCTCGTGCGTTCCTTTATGATCGGCCCGATTGCTTCCTGGATCTTATTCTCGGAAATGGAATCGAGCGCCGAGGTGGCTTCATCAAAGATCAGCAGCGAAGGATCCTTCAGCAGCACCCGCGCGATGGAAAGCCGCTGCTTTTCGCCGCCGGAAAGCTTCAGGCCCCGGTTGCCGACCATGGTCTCAAACCCGGTCTCCTGCGCTTCGAT
The DNA here is from genome assembly GCA_946631165.1 of uncultured Lachnospiraceae bacterium. Lineage (GTDB taxonomy): Bacteria > Bacillota > Clostridia > Lachnospirales > Lachnospiraceae > UBA3305. The sequence continues at coordinate 6,875 of CAMOZZ010000002.1, forward strand.
AAAATCATAGATATTCGCCTTCTTACAGGCTTCGATCATCTCTTCTTCCGTCGCGTCCGGCTTGGCATACCTGAGATTCTCCCGGATGCTTCCGTTAAACAGATAGGTTTCCTGGGAAACGACACCGACGCATTTTCGCAGATAGGAAAGGCGGAGCTTCCTGACATCCGTTCCCTCAAACTTTACCGTTCCCTCATCGGCGTCATACAGACGCGGGATCAGGTTGATGATCGTGCTCTTGCCGGAACCGGACGGCCCGACGATCGCGATGCTCTTGCCGCTCTTCAGGCTGAAGGTGACGTCCTTCAGGATCGGGCGCTCCTTATCATAGGCAAAGTAAACATGGGAAAAATCGACTTCTCCCGCAGGACCCGAAGGTTCTTCCGGGTGTTCCGGTTCCTGAATTTCCACCGGCATATCGAAATAGGCAAACACCCTGGAGAAAAGCGCCATGGACCGCATCCAGTCCACCTGGATGTTCAGCAGGCTGTTCACCGGCATGTAGGTTTTCCCAAGCAGCGCGACGAGCACGGTGATGTCACCGACTGTCAGCGAACTGTTGTACCGCATCATCAGGATCCCGCCCGCCAGATACAGCAGCATCGGGCCGATGTTCGTGACCGTATTCAGGACGACGAAGAACCAGCGGCCGGCCATGCGCTCCTTAATGTTCAGCGCGATCATTCTGCCGTTGACTTCCTTATACCGTTCGTACTCCTGCTCTTCCTTCCCGAAAAGCTTCACCAGAAGCTGGCCGCTCACCGAAAGTGTCTCATTCAGGATCCCGTTGATCTCATCATTGCACGCCTGCGCTTCATTTGTCAGCGTCCAGCGCATCTTCCCGGCTTTTCTTGTCGGAAGTACGAACAGCGGGATCACCGCAATGCCGACCAGCGCCATGATCCAGTTCTTCTGGAACATGGCGATCAGCGCGAATACGAGCGTGATCGAATTCGACAGAATGCTCTTGAAAGTGTCCGTGATCACGGACTGCACGCCGTCGATATCGCTCGTCATCCTGGTAATGATATCGCCCTGGTTGTTCGAAGTGAAGAACCGCTGGGACATATTTTCCAGATGCCGGAACATCTGGTTTCTCATGTCAAAGGTGATATGCTGCGCGATCCAGATATTGATATAGCTCTCCGCCACGCCGATCAGGTTCGCGCCAAGCGTTACCGCGAGCGAAAGCACGATATAAAGGACCAGCAGCCGCATATCCTGCCCGATCAGGCCTTCGTCGATGATCTTACCGGTCAGGATCGACGGCAGCAGATGGAATACCGACGACACGGCGATACAGATAATGACCAGGATGAACTGCATCCTGTATGGGATAAGATAGGAAAAAACTCTTTTGATCAGATCGGAAGTCACTTTCGGCAGTGCTGCTTTTTCCTCTTCCGTCATATAACGGCCGCCCATTCTTCTTCCTCCGCCTGCCGGCATGATCATCCCTCCGTTTCCGCATTGCATGATGCTTTTCCACTCAGATCTTTCTCAAATTATATCAATACACACGGATGTAGTAAAGAAATATCCGGCATGATCCGGGGAAACGCAGCCCTTTTCTTCTTGTTCTTATTTCTAATTATGTTATAATTGCCGTACAGTATCTGTCGGCCCGGCAGGGGGAACCGAGACCTGACAGCATAATTCCGGAGGGAATAAAAATGAGCAACAGAAATCTGACACTTCTGACTGACCTTTACGAGCTCACCATGATGCAGGGCTATTTTGAGAGCGGTTCTGACGAGACCGTCGTTTTCGACGCCTTCTACCGCAGCAATCCCAGCGGCAGCGGCTATGCTGTCTGTGCCGGACTTGCGCAGGTGATCGAATACATCAACGATCTGCATTTCACAGACGGAGATATTGAATATCTCCGGTCTCTCGGCATTTTCAAAGAAGCTTTCCTTGATTATCTTAAGGGCTTCAAATTCACCGGAGATATTTACGCGATCCCGGAAGGTACGGTCGTTTTCCCTAACGAGCCCCTGGTAAAAGTCGTGGCTCCCGTAATGGAGGCACAGCTTCTTGAACCGGCGCTTCTGAACATCATCAACCATCAGTCCCTGATCGCCACGAAGGCATCCCGCGTCTGCTATGCCGCAAAAGGCGACGGCATCATGGAATTCGGTTTAAGAAGAGCGCAGGGACCGGACGCCGGCATCTACGGCGCAAGGGCTGCCGTGATCGGCGGATGCGTCGGCACCAGCAATGTCCTGGCCGGCCAGATGTTCAATATTCCCGTAAAGGGAACGCACGCCCACAGCTGGATCATGAGCTTCCCGGACGAGCTGACTGCATTCCGCACTTACGCAAGACTCTATCCTACCGCCTGCATCCTGCTGGTAGATACTTACAACACGCTGAAGAGCGGTGTTCCGAACGCCATCAAAGTATTCACCGAGATGCGCGAAGCCGGTATTCCGCTGATATTCTACGGCATCCGTCTGGATTCCGGAGACCTGGCATATCTGTCCAAGGAAGCCCGGAAGATGCTTGACGCGGCCGGCTTTACCGACGCTGTCATCTCCGCATCCTGCGATCTGGACGAATACCTGATCCGAAGCCTGAAGAACCAGGGCGCACAGATCACCTCCTGGGGCGTGGGCACGAACCTTATCACCAGCAAGGACTGCCCCGCATTCGGCGGCGTTTACAAGCTCGCAGCCATCCTGGACAAGGAGACCGGACAGTTCATCCCCAAGATCAAACGCTCTGAGAATCCGGAGAAGATCACCAACCCCGGCAACAAGAAGATCTACAGGATCTACAACAAGCAGACCGGCAAGCACATCGGCGATCTGATCGCGCTCGATGATGACAATTTCTCCGAAGAGAGAAATCTCATGATCTTCGATCCGATCCACACCTGGAAGAAGACTTATCTGGAAGCCGGTACATTCACACTCCGTCTCCTGCTGGAGCCGGTCTTTAAGAACGGAGAATGCGTCTACGAAAGCCCGGATGTCATGACCATCCGCGAGATCTGCCGCAAAGAGCTGGCCACCCTCTGGGACGAGACCAGACGTTTCAACAATCCGCACGAAGTCTATGTCGATCTGTCCAGACGCCTGTATGATATGAAGTATCAGCTTCTCGACAGCCTCAACGAGTTCGTGGACGGTGCTGATCAATGAGAACGCTGATCGTTCTGATATTCCTGGTCTTTTTTCTGGGGATCTTCTCGCCGCTCTCATGGCTGGTGATCTGGATCATCGGGAAATCGGACAAGGAAAAGGCCGACAGGATATCGCTGGCTATTGTGAATGGCGCGTTCCGGATCGTCGGATGGCTCTCCGGCATCAGGCTTACCGTAAAAGGACACGAGAACATCCCGACAGACAGACCGGTGCTCTATATCAGCAACCACCGCAGCTATTTTGATATCGTGACAGGGTATCCGCAGGTCGTCGGCCTGTGCGGGTTCGTAGCCAAGAAACAGGTCGAAAAAGTGCCGTTCCTGCGGGTATGGATGAGAAAGCTCTACTGCCAGTTCCTGGACCGCGACAATATGCGCGAGGGAATGAAGGTGATCAGGAACTGCGTCTCGCTCGTGCAGGATAAGAAAGTCTCCATCTGGATCTGTCCGGAGGGGACCCGGACGCCGGGCGACGAAATGCTTCCCTTTAAGGGCGGAAGCTTCAAGATCGCGGAAATGAGCGGCTGCCCGGTCATTCCGGTAACGATCAAAGGAAGCGAAGATGTGTTTGAATCGCATGTCCCCTGGATCAAAGCAGCGGACGTCACCATGATCTTCGGCGAGCCGATCGAAACGGCTGCGCTGGACCGGGCCGGGAAGAAGGCGCTGCCCGATCAGGTACAAAATATCATCAGAGAAACACTGAAGGGGACGGATTGACCGTCCCCTTCTTTTCAGTTTGTTCTGATGGCTCCCTAACGCCTGCTTCTCAGCCCGCTTCGCTGAGCTTTTCGTTGATATATTCCGGCATCTTCTCTCTGGGAATCGAGAAGAGCACGGAGAATTCCGAGTAAAGCGCTTCTTCTGCCTGCTTCAGATATCGCTCATCTGTGGAAGTGATCTTCTTTCCGGCTGCTACCCGCACTTTCTTCCTGTGGTAGAGCGTCTTGATCATCTTGATATATTCCCTGCAGTTCCCTGTGTGCATGCAGTCCTTATAGATCTGCTCCCGCTGTTTTTCTTCCGGAACCTCAAGTTCCTCTATGGCCGGCATCTCACTGATCAGTTTCTCTGCTTCATCTTTGGTAATCAGAGAACGCATAATGATCCTGTCATTGTCTACCGGTGTCAGAATCGTGCTGTCCTTATTCCATAAAGGCTTGAGTACATAATATACTCTGTCTTCGGGTATCCCTTCTCTTTTTAAACAAGTTACATCCGCAATTTCACATACGCCCCTGCTGCCGTAAATAATCCGTTCTCCGACCTGGAACATGCAGTCTCCTTTCCGCATAAAGCTTCTGACGAGAGCAAAAAACCCTTCGACTCATATATGTAAATATTATAACACGAACGGATCAAAAAAACAAATTAAGTTTTTATTGCACACGTTTCTGTCATTTCCGTAATTTGCGCAGAAACGTTCTTATATTAATACATTATTATTGTTGCATGATTTTACGATATTTATATCATTATCGTATGAAAAAAGGATCTGGAAACGTTTTTCATACCGCAGATGTTTCCAAATCCTTCTCTGTTCTTTTGTGAAATTGAATTTTCTGTAACAATTATACGGACTCCGAAAATAGCCGCAGATGGCATAAAACGGTCATCTGAATGACATACGTTTTCACCCGGGCAGGCTGTCTTTTATATACGGCGCCGTGACCGACTTCTCACACGCCAGCATCCCCTCCACGGTTCCCGCGTACAGCAGATCGCCGCCGTCCATGCCGCCTCCGGGACCCAGCTCGATCACATAATCCGCATCTTTGATCACATCCAGGCTGTGCTCGATCAGGAACAGCGAATTGCCCGCATCCACCATCTCATTAAACAGCTTCATCAGCTTCCGCACATCATCCAGATGCAGGCCGCTCGTCGGTTCATCGATAATGAACACTGCGCCTTTCCTTTTCAGTTCGCTTGCAAGCTTCACTCTCTGCAGCTCTCCGCCCGAGAGCGTGGTCATCGCCTGGTTCAGATGCAGATAGCCGAGTCCCACTTTCTGCAGGGACTGCAGGGCATAAAGGAAGTCCTGCTCCGCGAAGAACTCGCAGGCTTCATTCACTGTCATGTCCATGACTTCCGCGATATTCTTTCCTTTATACCGATACTGCAGGGTCTCCTCATTGTATCTGCTTCCATGGCACAGTTCGCAGACTGTTTCAATCGATTCCATGAACGCCATCTCGGAAACGATGATCCCTTTGCCGCCGCACGCCGGGCAGGCGCCCTTTGAATTAAAGGAGAAGATCTGGTTGCTCACATGATTCGCTTTTGCGAACAGGTTCCTGATCGGATCCGAAATATCCAGATACGTTGCCGGTGTGGACCGCAGGTTGATCCCGATATCCTTCTGCCTGATCGAAACGATCTCCAGATCGTCATTCTTCCGCATGAACTGCTCCATGAGCGAACTCTTTCCCGAACCGGCCACGCCCGCGATCACGCACAGCACGCCCAGCGGAAGTTCCACATCGATATGCCGCAGGTTATGCAGCGAAGCGTCTTTCAGCACGAAATATCCGGACGGGATCCGGATGTTCTTCTTGATCTCCGAATGATACTTCAGCATCCTGCCGGTGATCGTATCAGAATCCAGCAGTTCTTTATAGCTTCCTTCGAACATGATCTCGCCGCCGTGCCTGCCGGCTGCCGGGCCCATGTCCACCACATGATCCGCCATGGCGATCACTTCCCGGTGATGTTCCACGATCATGATCGTGTTGCCGTGATCCCGCAGCCGCTTCAGGGATTTTTTCAGCAGCGTGATATCCCTCGGATGCAGTCCCACGCTCGGCTCATCGAGCACATAGACCATATCCGTCAGCGCGGAATTGATGTATTTGGCGATCTTGATCCGCTGCGCCTCGCCGCCCGAAAGCGTGGAGGTGATACGGCTTAAGGACAGATAGCCCAGCCCGATCTCCTTCAGCGCCGAAAGCCGCTTCAGCAGTTCCCTCCTGATATCAACGGCAAGCGGATCCGTGATCCCGTTTACGAAATCGATTGCCTCAGGGATCGGCATATCCACTACTTCGGCAATATTTTTCCCATTGATCAGACAGCTCCGCACACGCTCGTTCACCCGCGCGCCGCGGCATTCCGGGCAGATGAACGTGGAGACCATTTTGTCCAGCACTTTCTGCTGACGCTTGCCCTCCTTTGTGGTAATGATGCTGCGGTACATCCGCGGGAACATGCCCTCGAATTTTGCCGATTTCGGCCAGTTCGAAGGCGGGTTCTTCAGCCGGATCTGCGGGGAATACAGGAACAGGTTGAGTTCTTCCTCCGAATAATCCTTTATCTTTTTGTTCAGATCAAAAAGCCCGCTGTAAGCATATCTTTTCCATCGCCAGGCGCCGGTCGTGAAAGTCGGAAAATGAATGACATCTTCATCGTTCAGGCACTTGTCGAAATCCACGAGCTTGTGGATATCCAGTTCCGTCACGGTGCCGATCCCGTCGCAGCGTTCACATTTTCCCGCGGGATGATTAAAGGAAAAGCTGTCGGAATAACCGATAAAGGGTTTCCCGACGCGCGAAAACAGAAGACGCAGCAGGGAATAGATATCCGTATAGGTACCGACTGTCGATCTGGTATTCCCGGCCGGCTTTTTCTGATCGATCACGATCGTCACCGGCAGATTCTCGATCCGTTCAACATGCGGCCTGCCGTATTTCGGAAGATACTGCTGTACAAAACTCGGGAACGTTTCATTGAGCTCTCGTCTGGATTCCGCTGCGATCGTATCCAGGCATAAAGAGGATTTACCGGAGCCTGAGACTCCGGTAAATACAGTGATCTGCTTTTTGGGGACGGAAAGAGAAACATCCTTCAGGTTGTTCTCTGTCGCGCCGTAAATGTGAATCATATCCTGCATAGAAAACTCCAAAATACATCCCGGCGGCAGCAGAAGCCGCCTCCGGGAACTGAATCATTTTTATTCATGTCTTAACGCTTCGATCGGGTTCAGGTTCGCTGCCTTCACAGCGGGGAACAGACCGAATACCACGCCGATCAGCATGGAAAAGCCGACCGCAATCAGCGCGGCAGGGATCGATATCGCCGTCGGTGTAGACGTCAGCCGCGATATCAGCCGCGCCATGACGACGCCGCCTGCGACGCCCATGATGCCGCCCAGGCTTGTCAGTACAGAAGCCTCTGTCAGGAACTGCCACATGATCCGGCTCTTCCGGGCGCCGATCGCTTTCTTCAGACCGATCTCCCTGGTCCTCTCCGTAACGGATACCAGCATGATATTCATAACGCCGATGCCGCCGACGAGCAGCGATATGCTGGCGATCCAGATCAGCTGCTGGTTGGTGGAAGCGGACAGATCCTGCAGGTTCTTCGCCTGCTCGAGCAGATCCTCACTCTTGTACTTGAGCTTCTGATCGCTCTTTGCGGTGATCCTTGCGTTCAGGATCTTGGCCGTCTCATTGCCGGCGGTCGTCATATCATCCGTGGACACCGCTTTCAGGGCGACCATCTGCGGCTCGTCAAACTGGTAAGGAATACACCACGTGCTTGACGGGATGAAAATGTTTCCGCTGGATTCCTGGGTATACATGTTATAGTCGGAGATACTGTTGATCACCGGTTCAAACGCAGAGGACTGCTCCACGACGCCGATCACCGTAAAAGGCTCGCCCTTTATCTCGATGCAGGTATCCACAGGATTTCCCCCTTCCGTATAGAGGGAGGAATAAGCCGTCTTGTCTATAATGACCACCTTGCGGTATTTTGCAAAGTCTTCCGCGTTAAAGTCCCTTCCCCACTGTACTTTGTAGCCGTAGACATCGAAATAATGGCTGTCCACGCCGTAGATCTTGCCGTTGTAGGAAGTATTTTCATAGAAAATGCTCTCGGCGTAATCTCTTACGTTGTACAGGGAAGCAACTTCCACCTCCGGGATCGCATTGATCGATTCGAGCGTCACTTCGTCAATCACCGGAACGCCGTTCGGGATGGCGTTCCACGAAAAATCATAGGTGTCGTCACCCTGATTGAGCTGCACCTTGACGGCATTGCTGCCGGCGCCGATCAGGTTTTCCTTTATCTGTTCATTCGTGCCTTTGATGGTGGAAACGATGGAGATGATGGCAGCGATGCCGATGATGATGCCCAGCATCGTAAGGATGGAACGCATCTTATGTCCCCATATTCCCTGAAAGGCAAGCGATATGTTCTCAAGCATTGCCGTTCTCCTTAATACGCGCCTTCCCAGAGCGCATCTGTCTCAGCTTCCTTCGTGGGACAGCCTTCCTTCACATCTTTCCCGTAAGGGAACGCTACCCAGTCGTCAAGCGACAGGCCGCTCATGACCTCCGTATAGGATCCCCAGATGATCTTTCCTGTCTTGATCGTCTGCTGCTTCAGCTGCCCGTTCTTATCTCTTACATAGACATAGGTCTTTCCGTTTTCGGTTCTCATCATGGAGTTCATGAGATAGAAACTGTCGGAATCCTCTTCATAGGTATCATCATAAGTCAGCTGTACGAACTCTCCGTTTTGGAACGTCGCGTCATCCTTTACGAACACCTTGAAAGGATAATAGGAAACATTCGAGTTCCCGGAGCCGTCATAGTACTGACCGCTTACCGGATAGGTGGAGATCTCGGATACTTCTCCGACGCTGGTCGCGCCCGTCTCATACGACATGACGTTGATAGGCTGGCCTACCTTTACGGTATCCAGATCCAGCTCGCCGACTGTGGAACTGATATAATATCCGCCGCCTCCGCCGACGATCTCTATAAAGGCCTGTCTGTCGATCTGGGACTGCTCGGCATCACGGAGTGTTCTGACGGTACCGTCGATCTCACTCGTTACCTCGCCATTGTTCAGCTCCATTTCTTTCTGACGGATCTCCAGCTGCGCCATACGGATATCCAGATCCAGATCTCTGAGGCTGGCTTCGAGAGTGTTCCGCATTTCGGCGATCTCGTTGGCAGTATAGGTTACGGAAGTGCCGTCATCGTCATCGTCCGGACCGTCCGGGAAATCGGGATCATCCGGATCGTCAGGATCGTCCTCTTCTGCAGTCGTTGATTCCTTCGTTTCCTCTGCAGATGTTTCCTCTGCAGACGTCTGCTCCGCAGTCGAAGACTCTGTCTCTGATTCTCCGCTGCTTTCTGTAGGCGTAGTTTCCGTGGGCTCTGTCGGTGCTGGCGTCTCAGGAGCCTGCGTTGTCGTCGGCGCTTCCGTCGTCGGCGCTTCCGTTGTCGTCTCGTATTCTGTTGCGTTCTTCTTAACAAAATCGTAGGCAATATACGGCTTGGAGAAGGAACTCTTCACCATATCAGAGGCATACTCTTCGTTGTAATCTGCGGCAGGGTTGTCTTTTGCATCCGCTTCGGTCTCATCTATAAATGCGGATGTCTCGTTGTTGGTGACAAGCGTACGGACATGGATCGTCCATTCGGTCACTACATTCTTTTCCGTTTTATCCATTACCTGGAAAGTCACATACGCATCCTTCCGGCTGTCACTTACATACTCAAGGAAGGCCTGGCTCAGCGTGCATTTCGAATTCCATTCATAGACGAACGGTTTTTGCTCTGTCCCTTCCCCTTCCTTCCGTTCAGGCCATCCTTTCAGGGCGTCTTCAGCCTCTCTTAGTTTTGCCAGATTCTGTACAAGCGTCTTCTGGTGATCCGAAAGGGCATTATAAGCTTTTCTGACAGTCTCAACCTTCTCCTTATCTTCCTCAGTGATCTTTTCCGGATCCGGGAGGGCTGCGATCATGTCGTCGACATCCGCAGCCGCTTTCAGATCATCTTCCGCTGCAGTAAGCTTATTATAATTCGAAACAGCACCCTGTTGGTCTTCGGTTAAGCTGTCATAGGCTTCCCTGGCTTCTTCAACCTTTTCTTTATCTTCATATTTGATCGGATCACTCAGATCATCGATCAGTCTAATGACAAGATCCGTTTCTGCCGCTAAGAGCACATCGTAATTTGTTACAAGCGCCTTCTGATCCGGTGTTAAACTGTCATAGGCTTCTCTTGCCTCCTTGACAGCAGCTTCGTCTGCCAGCGCAATATCCTCTGGCAGTCCTTCGATCTTTTCAATTACCGCATTCACTGCTTCCTGTCCGGAATCATCTCCCTGATCAGGTTGGTTCTGAAGCGATGCCAGATCTTCCTCTGCCTTCTTAAGCTTATTCTCATTGGTAACGAGAGCCTGCTGTTCTTCTGTAAGGTTATTATATGCTTCTCTGGCTTCATTTATTGCATTTTCATCATCCAATGTAATATCATCAGGAAGATTATTGATTTTTTCTATGACCTCATCCGCAGCAGCCTGATCTGCAGCATCCTGTTCAGCTTTTTTGAGATCCTCCTCTGCCTTTTCAAGAAGATCATAGTTTGTCACAAGATCCTGTTGTGTTTCTGAAAGAGCATCATAAGCTTCTCTGGCGTTCTCCACAGCCGCTTTAAAACCCGGATCATCTGAATCCGGCAGCTCTTCTATCATCTTGCTGACAGCGTCCGCAGCTTCCTGATCAGGATTGCCTTCCGATTGTTCCGGCTCTCCTTCACCTTCTCCGGAGTCCGAACCTCCCGCGCTCAGCACCATCACCGCGCCGGCCGGCATCCCCTTCAGCTCGTCATCGCCTTCCTCTTCGCCGTCTTCTATATCATCGGCGCCGCCGTCAGATTCATACCCTTCTCCGACATCCACCTGATCCTTCTCTGCCACAGGCACACCGGGGCGGTATTTCTTCACCTTCTCCAGATCGGACTGATATTTCTTCATATCCTCCTGCAGCTTCTGCAGCGCCAGCTTTGAACGGTCAACTTCGACCTTTGAAAGCGTGGTGTCATAAGTCATCAGCACATCGCCTTTCTTGACCTGCTGCCCTTCTTTGACCTTTACTTCCTCGACCTTCTGGGACGTGGACAGATAAACTGCCTGCACGCGGTCGCTTCTTACGGTACCGTAAGTCTCTGCGGCATCCTCCCAGTAATCTTCCTCCGCCAGCTCGGAGACGGGATAGACGTCGATCGTGGCCTTCTGCGAATCCCTGAATTTCAGAGACGCAAAGATCCCGCCGCCCACAAGCGCGGCGATCACAGCCAGTATGATCAGCCTTTTTATGATCTTTTTCATTCGGTCTCTGCCTCCTCAGAACTCCCCTCTGCAGGATCCGTCAGGATACCGTCCCTGATCAGATAGAGTTTCTTTGCGTATGCAGCGATTTCCCGCTCATGGGTGATCATGATCACGGTCACGCCTTCATCGTTGAGCTGCTTAAAGATCTCCATGACCTGCATGCCCGACTTTGTATCCAGTGCGCCGGTCGGCTCATCAGCCAGCAGGATCTTCGGATTGCCTACGATCGCCCTCGCGATCGCCACTCTCTGACACTGTCCGCCGGAGAGCTGGTTGGATCTGAAATCCATCCTGTCGGCAAGGCCGACCTTTGCCAATGCCAGCTCCGCGCGTCTGCGCCGCTCTCTTTTTGATACACCGGCATAGAGCAGCGGCAGCGCCACATTATCCCTGGCGGAAAGCTTCGGCAGAAGATTGAAGGTCTGAAAGACAAATCCGATGTACCGGTTCCTGATGGCCGCCATCTGATTGTCATTCTTTTTCGATATATCCTGCCCGTCGAGCTCATAAATGCCGGATGTCGGCACATCAAGACACCCGATCAGGTTCATGAGCGTGGTCTTGCCGGAACCGGAAGGACCCATGATGGCGATATAGTCGCCTTCTTCCACCTGCAGATTGATATCCTTCAGGACGTTCACGGTAAGCTTTCCCTGCAGGTAGTCCTTGTATATGTTTTTCAGTTCAAGAATCATCCCCAAAGAGTTCCTCCCGCGGTTTATCCTACCGTCCCGTCGTTTTCCTGCATGCCGTCGTCAAAGCCTTCGAGATCTCCGCCTTCGAGATCTTCGTCTTCAGTATCTCCGTCTTCAGTATCTTCGCCTTCGTCTTCCTCTTCTTCGAGATCTTCCTCCTCGAAAGCTTCTTCTTCAACGCCTTCTTCGAACTCTATATCATCGAAGTCTTCGCCTTCTTCAAAACCTTCTTCGTCTTCCACATCCATGTCGCCGGCATCATCCTCTTCGAAATATTCCTCGTCATATCTGGTGACAGGGGCGCCTTCCTTCAGATCTTCTTCGATCACGGCAACATAATCCGTACCGGCCAGGCCTTCCAGGATCTGGTATTCATCCAGCTCCTCATCATATTCGCCGAGCTTTACGGCTCTCTTTTCCAGCTTATCCTTATCATTGGCAGCCCAGACCAGGCTGTTCTCCGCGTCCACGAATTCTGAGGAAAGCCAGATGCCTTCCTTCTGATCGAGCTGACCCTCGTCAAGTTCGATATAGACATGCTGCCCCATCATGAGCCCTTCGGAGTCCTCCAGATTGACATAGAAAGGATATTTGCTGGTGGTGCTCATCTCATCGCTTTCTTCACCGTAGGAGTAATCATTGCCGCTGCTGCTCTTGTCCGGATTGTCCGTATCGATCTTGCCCATCGTTCCGGTCCAGGTCTGCATCTTGTCCACGCGGGAGCGGATGATCACGGTGGAGCCCTCCATGCCGGCCATGGACATGCCGGACATCTCATTGATCACGCCCTTCACGCGGTAATTTCCGATCTCCATCAGGACGATGTATGCATTGGAGGAAGAGGTATCATATTCATCGATATCATTCGAGTTCTCGTCGTTGATGCTCTGCACAAGGCCGTCGATCGGCGCGGTGACCTCCGCATTCCCGATCGTTTTCTCAAGCTGTTCCTGCTCCAGGGTCTTGGTCTGCAGATTGTACTCGTTTTCCTTATTATCCGCTTCCAGTTCCTGAATCTCGATGCTGTAGGAAAGCTGATCATCCTGCTTGGCTTTCGCCTTCTCTTTATTCAGCTGTTCGATCTGCTTCTTTGTAGCGTCGATGGTGTTTTTCAGTTTCTCCAGTTCCAGCTTGCCCTTATCGATCGCGAGCTGCATTTCTTCCGTATCATAAGTGAACAGGACATCGCCTTTCTTGACGGTGTCTCCCACCTTTACTTTCAGCTCCTTGACTTTGCGGTCTTCCTGCTTGGTCACTTCCTTGGTCGCCTGGGCGACTACGACGCCCGAATAGCGGTCCTGTACGCCCATATCAAGTCCCGCGAGCATCGAAACGGACTGTACTGCGACCGTTCCCTCATCCTTTGCCGCGTCATCGCTCCCGAGCAGAGAGCAGCCCGTCAGCGCCAGCGATGCGGACATGATCAATGTCATGACTGGGATTAAATATTTTCTCATCATCAGATTCCTTCCAAAACGATTGGTAAGGCGGACATTCCCCTGCCGCCTGCTGCATGTCCGGCGATCCCGCCGTAAAACATGACTGTTCTGCAGTAAAGCAGACATTCGCATCCCGCTTCACTGCATGCTCATGAACCCCGGCCGCCTTCGGCAGCTTCTCAGGTTCATCATAGCATACATGTATTATGCTGACAGAAATTATTCCTTAATGTTTTTTTAAGTCTGCATTCCTACAGGTCTGCTCTGCCGTACAGATACACTTTCTGCTCGTCCGTCAGCGTATCAATACGCTTCCCGAGTGATGCAAGCTTGGTCCTGGCGACCGCTTTGTCCAGTTCCGGCGGCACCGGCAGGATCATCTGCTTTATCTTTCCGGCATTCTTTGCAAGATATTCGGCGGAAAGCGCCTGGATCGCAAAGCTCATATCCATGATCTCGGCGGGATGACCGTCTCCGCAGGCAAGATTCACGAGTCTGCCTTCCCCAAGCACGAACAGCCATCTGCCGTCTTCCTGCTGATATCCCATAATATTGTTCCTGGCAGGTTCGGCTTTGACCGAATGGTTCCTCAGCCATGCAACATCCACTTCCACATCAAAATGTCCGGCGTTCGTGAGAATGGCGCCGTCCTTCATGCGGGCAAAGGCCTCCGGTCCGATGACGTCCCTGCAGCCGGTAACGGTAATGAAGAAATCACCGTAAGCAGCCGCTTCCTTCATCGGCATGACATCAAAGCCATCCATCACGGCCTCGATTGCCTTGACCGGATCCACCTCGGTAACAATGACCTGCGCACCAAGGCCTTTCGCACGCATGGCTGTTCCCTTGCCGCACCAGCCGTATCCGGCAACGACGACTGTCTTGCCGGCAACGATCAGGTTTGTCGTACGGTTAATGCCGTCCCAGACGGACTGTCCCGTACCGTAGCGGTTGTCGAACAGATGCTTGCAGTCCGCATCGTTTACCGTGATCATCGGAAATTTCAGTTCGCCGGCAGCGTCCATGGCTTTCAGACGCAGGATGCCGGTCGTGGTCTCTTCACAGCCGCCGATAATAGCCGGGAGAAGTTCGGGATGCTCATAGTGCAGCGCGTGAACCAGGTCTCCGCCGTCATCGATGATGATATTCGGTCCCGCGAGGAGCACCTTTTCCACATGGCGGTTGTATTCTTCGGCAGACACGCCGTATTTCGCAAAGACCGTGATGCCGTCCCGGACAAGGGCTGCGGCCACATCATCCTGTGTGGAAAGGGGGTTGGAGCCCGTCACATACATTTCGGCGCCGCCGGCTGCAAGCACTTCGCACAGATAGGCTGTCTTTGCTTCCAGATGGATGGACAGCGCGATCTTAAGGCCTGCGAACGGCTTTTCTTCCCTGAATCTGGTTTCAAGCGCAGAAAGGATGGGCATATTTCTTCTCACCCAGGAAAGTTTCCTGTGTCCCGATTCCGCAAGATTTATATCTTTAATTTCCGATTTCATAATGATCCTTTCCGAAAAGCAAATACGCAAAAACGGAGGCCGGTATTTCAGGGCCTTCTGATCCTCGTATCATAATAACAGTCAATCCGTCTGTTTTCAAGTGCCGCGTGTCCGTTCACAGTATTTTCAGAATTATCCGATTGTTCTTCTTTATTTGTAAAACGTTCTTCGAATACTGTATCCAATACTTTCTCTATATTTATAATTCAAATATGCCCAATCATATCTTATATATCGTTCCTTATAAATAACTATTGAATATCTATGATTTTTATATTATAATCCAATTTAACTGGCGAAGAATCGTCGGGCGCCAGTTTATTCATATACTGTTTATGTATTTTTCATATTTTCACCAAAGGAGAAGGAACCATGACATTAAAACAGCTGGAGTATTTTCTGGCAATTGCAGAGGCAGGTCATATAACTGCCGCCGCCAAGAACCTGAACATTTCTCAGCCGCCTCTTTCCCTGCAGCTGAAAGCTCTTGAAGATGAGCTCGGGGTTCAGCTGTTCGAAAGAGACAAACGCAATCTTACCATCACACACGAAGGCCTGATCTTAAAGGAACGCGCGCTTGAGATTCTTGACATGGTAAACAACACTGTCCGCGAGCTTCAGAATATGGGGACTGATTCTTCCGGCAGCATCCGCATCGGTACGATCGCATCCGCATGCACCCATGTGCTTCCCGAGCATTTTATGGCTTTCCGGAAAAAATATCCGAACGTGGATTTCCATATCTTTGAAGGCAATTCCACTGCGATCATCGATATGCTGATGAACAACCAGGTTGACATCGGCATCATCAGAGAGCCTTTCAACACCGGCGTTTTCAACAGCGTGCCGTTAAAAGACAAGGATCTCAACGACGACGCTTCGGATTCCTTCGTTGCCGTTGGCCTGCCCTCTTTCTTTGAGAACAATGATAAGAACGAACTGCAGCTGGCGGATCTTAAGGGCAAGCCCCTGATCATCCACAGAAGGTTCAACGACATCATTGTCAACAGCTGCAGGCAGAAAGGCTTCTCTCCCGACATCATCTGCCAGACCGGCGAGCTTGCTTCCTCCCTCAGCTGGGCTGAAGCCGGCATCGGTATCGCCATCGTTGCGAACAACGCCACCGTGCAGTCAAGAGCAGACCGTCTGGAGATCAAAAAAATCACCAATCCCACGATCGCCTCTCAGGCATACCTGGTATGGGACAAGAATCAGAATATTTCCCACCTGGCGAAACAGTTCATTGAACTGTTCGCCTGAAGATCCGAACAAAAAACAGGAACTGCTGCGGTGTTGTTTCCGCAGCAGTTCCTGTTTTGTTTTATTCTGCCGGATGCACGGCCTGTGATCTTCTCTCACGGTTCATCCTGCGGTATTCATGCAGGACCAGATCGTCAAGCTTTTTCCGTGCGGCGCGCGTTGTCGGATGCACCACATCCCTGAACACGCCGTCGTTCCCGAGCCTGCTTGGCATGGCAACGAACAGGCCGTTCCTGCCTTCGATCACTTTCAGATCATGGATCACAATTCCGTCTTCCAGCATCAGTTCCGCTGTTGCAAGGACCCTGCTGGCAGGGTCCTTCATAAGCTTCACGTTTACTTCAGTTATCATCCGATCCCTCCGGGAATGACCGCCGGAGGATTAAGGCCGCGGCAGCATCTGCCGCTGTCCCCTGTACCGGATCAGCATGATACGGTGTTATTCCGTAATGATGAGCGGCTTCTCAGGCGTTCCCTTATGCACTGCGCCGGCGGGAATGGTGACGCCCGCTTCCACGATGCAGTATTCCAGGACGGCGCCGTCGGAAATATAGCTGTCCTTGAAAATCAGCGAATTTTTGATCACGGTGCCGTTGCCGACGAAGACCTTCCTGAACAGGATGGAATCCGTCACCTGGCCGTTCATGATCACGCCGTTGGCGATCAGGCTTCCCTTGACATCCGCGCCGGTATTATACTTCGCGGGCGCATAGTCATCCACCTTCGTCTGGATCGAAGGATATTCATGGAAGAAATGTCTTCTTACGTCATCCTTCAGGAAATCCATATTGGCGTCGTAATAAGCCTTTACCGTTGAAATGTTGGTCCAGTACGAATCCAGCCGGTAGGCCATAATATTCATAACATTTTTCTGACGCATGATGACGTCGCGGACAAGATCCGTCCACTCCATCTCACGGCACTGCTCCATCAGGGAGATGAGCAGTCTGCGTCTGATCACATAGATACCTGTGGAAACCGTTCTGAACGGGGACGCCACCGGTTTCTCTTCCCACTCGAGGATCCTTCCCTTTTCATCTGTCTGCAGGACGCCGAAACGGCTTACATCCGCGTCTTCGGGGAAATCCTTGCAGACGACGGTGATGTCCGCGTCATTGTCGGAATGGAAATCGATCACATCATTGTAATCCAGCTTATAGATGCCGTCGCCGGGCGCGATCACCACATAGGGTTCATGTCTCTTGTAAAGGAAATTGAGGTTCTGGGAAATGGCGTCCGCTGTTCCGCGGTACCAGTCATTGTTTTCGGGGGTGATAGTAGGGTTCAGAAGATAAAGGCCTCCCTGTTTTCTTCCGAAATCCCACCATTTCGAGGAGCTTAAATGCTCGTCCAGCGATCTGGAGCTGTACTGTGTGATGACAGCTACCGTTCCGATGCCGGAATTGCTCATGTTGCTGAGTGTAAAGTCAACGGCCCTGAAGCTTCCCGCCATGGGCATGGCCGCGATCGCGCGTCTGCTGGAAAGCTCGCGCATACGTCTGTTGTTTCCTCCCGCAAGGATCATACCCAATGCTTTCATGCTTTCTCACCTGCCTTTACGATAAATCCGCCGTCCTCAAGACGTCCGCCCGGATAGTCCGATGCCTCTGTCGCGCCTACGATCGCCGTGTTGAGACCTACGCTGACGCCCGCGGGGATCACGGAATCCGCCGCTACCGTTACAAGTTCGGCGCAGTAGACCCTCTTGTCCAGTTTGCTTTCGGCAAACTTTCCTTCTCCGAGTACGGAGCCGTCGCCGATCACGGCATTTTCCGCGATGATGGCTTTTCTGATCTTCACGTTCCTGCCGATCTGTGCACCGGCCATTACGATACTGTCTTCGATTACACTGCCTTCCCCGACGATGACATTCGATCCGAGCACGGAATGCTTAACGGTTCCGTAGATCTCGGAGCCGCCGCCGATGATGCACTTCTCCACGCTTGAGCTGGGAGCCATATACTCAGGCAGCATGCTGTCTGTCTCGGTGTAGATCTTCCAGTACTCTTCGTACAGATTGAAATCCGGAACAAGCTCCACCAGTTCCATATTGGCTTCCCAGTAGGAAGAAAGGGTGCCGACATCCTTCCAGTAGCCTGTGAACTCATAGGTATAGAGCTTCTTCTGCTGATCGAAGCAGTAAGGAATGATATGCTTTCCGAAATCGCACTCGGGAACATCCTTCAGTGTGATCAGCGCTTCCTTCAGCACCGGCCAGTCGAAGATATAGATGCCCATGGAGGCGAGGTTGGACTTCGGCTCCTTCGGCTTCTCCTGGAAGGCCGTGATCCGGCGGTTCTCATCCGTCACGACGATGCCGAATCTGCTGGCTTCTTCCCAGGGTACCGGCATGGAGGCGATGGAAACATCCGCACCTTTTTTCTTGTGCTCGGAGAGCATCTCTTCATAATCCATCTTGTAAATGTGGTCACCCGAAAGGATGAGCACGTAATCCGGATTATATCTCTCCATAAACTCCAGGTTCTGATAAATGGCATTGGCTGTACCGGTATACCATTCGGTATCGCCGGTCTTCTCATACGGCGGCAGTACGCTCACGCCGCCCACACGTCTGTCAAGATCCCACGGGATACCGATGCCGATATGTTTGTTCAGCTGCAGCGGTCTGTACTGGGTCAGAACGCCGACCGTATCCACGCCGGAATTAACACAGTTGCTCAAGGGAAAGTCAATGATCCTGTATTTCCCTCCGAAAGACACAGCAGGCTTTGCCACTTCACTGGTAAGCACGCCCAGTCTGCTGCCCTGTCCGCCAGCAAGAAGCATGGCGATCATTTTTTTCTTAATCACGCAATCACCCCTCTTTTTCCTTAACAGCTTTATGCTGTGACTGTTATGATTATAGCATAATAAATTCACAAAGGGAAGAAAAATCTGACATTCTATTGAAGATTATGCCAAATTGACGTATACTCTTAAAAACCCATGATTTTTTATGGTTTTCAAGGAGGCAGATTTGAAATTCATACATACCGCCGACATACATCTTGGCGCTTCTCCCGACAGAGATCTTCCGTGGGGTGAATCGCGCAGGCTTGCCGTTTATAAGACCTTTGAAGGCATCATAAACACCGCGCGGGATGAAAAGACCGACCTTCTTCTGATAGCAGGGGACCTGTTTCACAGGCCGCCCATGATCCGCGAGGTGAGAGAGCTCTCCTCGCTGTTCTCGCGCATTCCCGACACGCAGATTGTCCTGATCGCGGGCAACCATGACCATCTTTATCCGGGCTGTGCCATGCTCTCCGTCCCGCTCGGCGCAAATGTGCATCTTCTCGATTCACAGGCGCTCTCAAGTGTCACGTTCCCGGCGCTTCATACGGTGGTGCACGGCTTCAGTTACCATCAGTCCGCGCACCCGGCCCCTTTTCCGGAATCCGTGACCGCGCCGGAAGACGGCATGCATCACATCCTGATGATCCACGGCGGAGACGAACAGCATCTTCCGCTCTCCTTCGATTCCCTGGCCGCCTCCGGCTTCGATTATATTGCGCTCGGGCACATCCATCAGCCGCGGCTCTTTGCGCGCTGCGCCATGGCATACTGCGGCTCTCCGGAACCGATGGACCGCACCGATACCGGCAGACGGGGCTATATAAAAGGAAGCATCGGCGCTTCCGGCACCGATTTCCGCTTCATTCCGTCCGCATCCGGCGAATACCGCCAGGTCACGATCACCGTAAATCCCGGAAGCACTTCCGCCCAGATCACCGATACGCTCCGCGAAAAGCTCGATCATAACAGGCGGTTCTTCTACCGGATCATTCTTGCCGGCGAACGCGCGCCGGACATCCGCTTCGACCCGGAGATTATCTCCATGGCCGGACAGATCACAGACATCACAGACAATACCGTTCCTTCCTTCGATATCGACAGGCTCCTGGGGGAGCATTCCCACGATCTGATCTCCCATTATATAGAGAGACTCTCCGGCGGGACGGAAATCGAAAGAAAAGCGCTTTCCTACGGGCTTGCCGCGCTGCTCGATCCCGATAATCAGTGAGGTGATCCGATGAAGATAAACCGAATCCATATCAACAGTTTCGGAAAGCTGCGGAACCGGACGTTTGCATTCTCAGACGGAATCCACGTGATCCAGGGCCCGAATGAAAGCGGGAAATCCACGCTTCACGCTTTTCTGGAGGCAATGTATTTCGGTCTGGAACGCGGGCGCGGGCGGGCCGCGAAAAATGACAACTACACCAGATACTATCCGGAAGAAGGCGGCAGCACTTACGGCGGCGTCATGGAATTCACCCAGGACGAGACCATGTACTCCGTATACCGGAATTTCACGAGAGATCCATCCGGCCTTACCCTGATGGATGAGACGCACGGAAAGCAGCTGTCTCCGGATCCCGAGGAATACCGGCAGATCCTGGGCGGCCTGACACTGCCGCTCTACCGCAATACCGTTTCCTTAAAACAGCTGCAGGCAAAGACATCCGACGAGCTCCCGGGGCTCTTAAAGAACCATATCATCAATCTGAAGCAGGCCGGTTCGGCCTCCCTGGATCTTAAGAAATCAAAGGAACGCCTGCTCCGTGAGAAAAAATCCCTGCTCCAGTCCATGCAGGCAGGCGCCGAAAAGGAAGCCGCTCTCCTGTCGCTTCAGATCAGAGAGGAGGAGACTGCCATATCCGCCCTTCCGGATCCCTCTGAACTGTCGCAGAAAAAAGAGGATGCTGCCCGTATTAACGAAGCGCTTGAACGCGACAGCAAAGCCCGCCAGGAACTTCTGTCCGAAATACATGCCTGTGAAAACGAAGTGCAGGACCGTACGGAAGAAGCCGCCAGATATGCTTCCGGTTCCCGCATGATCGCCGGCGGCGGCATCCTGCTGATCCTTGCTGCTGTTCTCATGTTTTTTGCTTCGCTGAAGATCCCTGCTGCACTCTGCGCCATTGCAGGCTTTCTTATGGCTGCAGCAGCCGCTCTGTATTCCGGGAAAGCAAAAGCGCTCCGCGCTGACGACGGCGGTACAGCAGGTCTGTCACAGCTGCGGGCAGAAGAGGAGGCCCTGACGACCGGCCTGCTGGGAAAGCAGCAGATGCTCAAGACCCTGGAGCATGAGAGCAGCGAGCTGGCCCGCGGCCTCTATAAACGGGAGGAATGTGAGGAAAGAAAAAGACAGGCCGAAGAAAAGCTGGAAGCGCTTTCTCCGGCGATAGAACGGAATCAGGCCCTGAAGGCAGAATGCGAAGCGATCGATCTTGCGATCGCGACGATCGACGAGCTGTCCGGCAATGTGTTTGATTCGTTCGGAAGATATCTGACCGACACCGCTTCCGATCTGATCCGGCAGATTACGGGCGGCAGATATACCAGACTGCTGATGGATGAGAACATGGAGCTGTCGCTGGAGCATGAGCACCAGCCGGTCTCCATCTCCACCGTTAGCGTCAGTACCATCGACCAGGTGTATCTGGCGCTGCGCATCGCCTGCATAGAATTCTTCTGGCCGGAGGAATCGATGCCGCTGCTGCTCGATGAGAGCTTTGCCATGTATGATACGGCGCGCATCACCGAAACGCTTTCCTGGCTTGCCGAATCCTATCCCGGACAGATCTTCCTCTTTACTGCGCAGAGCCGGGAGGAAGAGATCCTGGATTCCTGCAGGATCAGACATCAGACGATCCGTCTGTAACAGACAGGATCGCTCCCGATGATCCCGCCGCGGCGCACGCGGTGCAAAGCACCTTCCGCTGCGCGCGGCTGCGATCCGCCCGGGTGTATATCTTCTCAGTCTTCAGCCGCTGCTCCCGCCGCGACAGGTTCCGCGCCGGGGGCAGCGTAATATTTTTCTATGACATCCCATACGGTGCTGCCGTCCATTCCCAGCTTCCAGAAAGCGATGCCCTTCAGTTCGTTTGCCTGTATCAGCCTGATCCTGGCATCCTGTGATTCATCATCTTCCAGCCAGATCTGATACACCGTACCGTCTTCTTCGCAATGTGCCATATTCTGTCCCAGCTCTTCCTGCCAGGCGATCTCCATATTGTGATTCTTTGCATACTGCACCGAACCGTCCATGCCTACAGCCTCCGAGGACAGGCCGTCCGGACTGTCGATCCATACCCTCGTATAGAACGGCGTCCCGCAGATGAGCCTGTCTGCGCCGGTCTTTGCGAGCAGATCCCGGATCCCCTGCGACACGAATCCCAGCGAAGCGGTCGAACCGGGATCGCTCCCCGGATAGTGTTCGTCATAGGCCATCAGAACGATGTAATCGACCACTTTGGCCTGTTCTTCCAGGTGATATCTCGCGATCCCGCCGCCGGAAGGCATCCCGCTGTCCACGGACAGGATCATGCCTCTTTTCCGGCATTCCACGGAAAGCTCACGGATGAACTGGATGTAAGCGTCCCCTGTCTCTTCCGGCAGCCGCTCAATGTCGACATTGAGCCCGTCTGCGCCAACGGCTTCGAGTTCGGCAAAGATCTTCTCTGTCAGAGATCTTCTGACCGACGTCGGGACGAGCGAACCGTTCAGGTCCACCTCATGGTTGACATTGTCAAGCATGACCCATACCTGCATGCCGGCTTCGTGGGCAGCACTGACATAATCAGCAGCGCCCCTGGACTCCAGCTCCCCGATCGTTTCCGTCATGGAAAGCCATGTGGGGCAGATGACATTGACCGGCGTTTTCTTTGCCGCAAAAGCAGCCAGCTCATTATTTCCGGTCGACCGGAAGACCTGATGCCAGATCATGCACACCTCTCCGGGAAAATCCGTATGCGTATATTCCGGCTCGGTGTAAGGACCGTCTTCCGTCACTTCCTCCGTTCCGGAAAGCGCAGCTTTCCGGATGTATCCGATCAGGCCGTCCGGACTCTGTACCCTGTCCCAGTTCTCGAGTTCTTCCAGGATAACCACCCGGTCACCGGACGAGAGCATGGTCATGACAGGACTTCTGACGCCGCCTCTGACGCGCAGCGCTTCTTCCTCTCCGACCGTGCCCACGAGCTCGCTTCCCCATACGGTCCGCAGCACGATCCTGGCCGGACTGTCGAAGTTCTCAGCACTGATATTGGAGTACTGCTGTACGTAGGTAAGCGAGATATAGACTTCCCCGTCTTCGATGATAAAGACAGGGGCGCCGTCAAAGGCGGTCTCCGTATCGGCTGCCACCGTCTCCTCTGGAAGCGTATAGAGCAGAAGCTCTTCGGCCGGATCCCAGTAAAATCCTCCGTTCAGCTCCTTTCTGATCACATCATAAGGAAGATAGGCGTGCCCCAGCGTCCATAGCGCTCTTTCTTCGATCAGTTCGTGATTGGCTATGATGGCTGCAGTCCCTTCCTCCGAGCCGTAGATGGCGCCGAGGTCTGCCCGCCTGTCGGTCGGTATCCGTCTGGTGATCCATTCTCCTGCAAGCCCTGCCGCGGCCACCGCGGCGATCAGGAACAGGATGATCAGTACGGGAGATATACGTCTTCTTCTTTTCACTCTTCTACTCATCTGGCAGTACCTGCATTTCTGAAATAGGATTTCCTGTACTTGATTCAGGAGTATACCACAGACCTGCCGGTATTACAAACCGCCTTCCTGCGGATCTCGTGATCGGAGGAAACAATTTGGAAAACAGATGCCGTTCCCGATTCTGTCCGATGACTGCCCATGTGTCATCTGTTCTGATCCGCATTGACGCGGCCCTGCCCTTTGCACACAACAGATGCCGCCTGAAAAGAATATCGATCTGGTTCCCGCAGGCATGCCGCCGTATTCCCGCTTCTCCTTTCTGAACTGACTGATCCACTCGTTCCGGCGGTCCCGTACTGACAGATCCCGGTTCCGTGCCCTGCGGCACAAGTGAAAATGTCTGCCTGCCTCCTTATGATACCCCCGGCAGCCCCCGGTGTCATGCAACGATTGGGTGCCTTTCTGTCCCTTCTGCCGTAAAAACGTGATAATCCCTCCGAATGTCCTTTACATTCTCCGATCCTTTGGGTTATAATCTAGTATCACATAAAGGAGACGGTCATGAAGATTGAAAGACTGAGTGAAAACCAGATACGCTGCACCCTGAGCCGTACCGATCTGAGGGAACGCAGGATCTCGCTTTTCGAGCTCGCATACGGCGGAGAGAAGGCAAGACATCTTTTCCGCGAGATGCTGGAGCGCGCGAATGACGAGGTCGGTTTTCGCGTGGACGATCTGCCGCTCATGATAGAAGCGATCCCGCTTTCCGGCGACGGTCTCAGCCTCGTCATCACGAAAGTGGAGGATCCGGATGAACTCGATACGCGATTCGCGCGGTTCGCACCGGTGATCGAAGAAGCCTATGAGAGTATCGTCTCCGGCGCCTCCGGTCCGGAAAATGCCGGATCAGCGCAGGATATACTGGATACGCTGGGAAAGATCCTTGAGAACGCCTCCGAAGATAATCCGGAATCCGGCACTGCCGCCCCGGCTGATATCGCGCCCGTTTACAGCTTTGATACCATGGAGAATGTGCTGCGGGCTGCGGAAATGCTGGCAGGCGTTTATAAGGGTGAGAATTCATTGTATAAAAATACGCGCAGCGGCGCCTATCTGCTGTCGGTACACAGATCGCGCCATACGCCCGAAGAATTCAACAGGATATGCAACATCCTTACAGAATACGGACAGCGCATGCGCTCCAATTCGGCAAGCGAGGAATACTTCCGTGAACATATGAAGCTGCTGGCCGGCGGACACGCGCTGCAGTCGATCGTTTCAGGCAAATAAAAAACTCCGGCATCTGCCGGAGTTTTTTATTGTTCATTATTCTGCGGGAGCGATTGCTTCTGTAGGACATACACCTGCGCATGTTCCGCAGTCGATGCAGACATCGGGGTTGATCTCGTAATGCTCTGCGCCTTCAGCAATAGCTTCTACGGGGCACTCTGCTGCACAGGTTCCGCAGCTTACGCATTCATCAGAAATTACATATGCCATTTTGATTACCTCCTGTATATTACGATTACCGGATCTCGGTATTCTGGCGTCATTGTAATACAGAATTTTTCAAAATTCAATAGGTTAGTTCTTTCTTTTTTTCTTTTTTACAGTCTTAAGCATTTCATTGCCGCCATATTCAGTTAATTCAAACTAACCACAATCCTCTTGCATTTCTTACTTTAATACACTATACTGTCCATTGATCACATCATCTTTATGAAAGGAGAGCATCATGGCACAGCAGATTGATAAGGATATGCTTATCGGCGAACTGATCAATGTTGATATAAACATCGTTCCCATCCTCATGGGCGCAGGCATGCACTGCATCGGCTGCCCTTCCTCCCAGATGGAATCTCTGGATGAGGCCTGCATGGTACATGGCATCGAGACAGAGACCATGGTAAATGCGATCAACGAATATCTGGCCGCAAAGGAGCAGTAAAAATAAGAGCCGCAAGGCTCTTATTTTTTTTCATCCGTTCTGCTCAGGTTGCCGAATTTCGTAAGGTCAGGCATCCATGCAAGCTCGGTGGTCCCGATCGGGCCGTTCCTCTGCTTCGCAATGATCACTTCACAGATATTCTTTTTCGGGCTGTCATGGTTATAATAGTCATCCCTGTACAGGAACATGACCACGTCGGCATCCTGCTCTATGGCGCCTGATTCTCGCAGGTCGGACAGCATCGGCCGCTTATCGTTTCTCGATTCCACCGCGCGGGAAAGCTGGGAAAGCGCAATAATCGGACAGTTCAGCTCCCTGGCGATCGCCTTTAAGGATCTCGAGATCTCCGAGATCTCCTGCTGGCGGTTGTCGTTTCCGCGTCTGCCCGAACCTGTCATCAGCTGCAGATAGTCGATAATGATGAGCTGCAGCCCGAATTCCAGTTTGTATTTCCGGCATTTCGTACGAAGCTCCGACACGGAAATACCCGGCGTATCATCCAGGATCAGCTTCGAGTTGCTGAACATCTCCGTCGCCTCTATGATCTTGTCCCAGTCCGAATCAGCCAGATTGCCGACGCGGATATTTTCGGAGTTCACCCTCGTCTCCATGGCATACATACGGTTCATGAGCTGTTCCTTCGACATCTCAAGACTGAAGATCGCCGTGCAGTACCCTTTTTTCAGGCAGGCATACTGCGCAATATTCAGTGCGAACGCTGTCTTTCCCATGGACGGTCTGGCTGCCAGCAGGATCAGATCGGACGGCTGCAGTCCCGCGAGCTTTCTGTCCAGATCCGTAAATCCCGTCGGTACGCCGGTGATCAGGCTCTTTGTCCTGGCCGCCTTATGAATACGCTCCAGCGCAGAGATCGCGACTTCCTGAATCGGCACATAATCCTGCTCCCTGCGCCGGTTGAGCACATCGAAGATCTTCTTCTCGGTATCCGCCAGGATGTTTTCGGTCTTATCCTTCCCGGCATAGCACGCCCCGGCAATATCCTCCGTGACATGGATCAGTCTCCGGAGGACCGCTTTGTCATGGATGATCTCCGCATAGTATTTTCCGTTTGCGGAATAGGGAACGTCGGCTGCCAGTCCGCCCAGATATTCCATCCCCGCTGTCTCCGGCGGGACATCCTTCTCCTTCAGCCGGTCCTGCAGCGTCATGACATCGACCGGACGCCCTTCCTCATAGAGCTCGACCATGGAATCGAAAATAACCCCGTACTGTCTGATGTAGAATTCGCTGCCGTTCACGATATTCTCCACGACGGGGATCACTTCATTATCCAGAAGCATTGCTCCGATCAGGATTCCTTCAGCCTCTTCGCTGTGGGGCTGTATACGTTTTATCTGGTTTTCTTCCATGGTCAGATCTCACAACTCTCTCTCATAAACAGCGGCGCCGGATGTTCTTCTCCGCAAATGGCACCGCCTCATTCAGCTGTTACATTCACCTTGATCGCCGCCGTCACATCCTTGTGCAGCTTGACTGACACGGGATGCTCGCCCAGCGTCTTGATGGGATCGGGAAGGACGATTTTCTTTTTATCGACCGCAACGCCCAGCTGTTTTTCGACTTCCTGTGCAAGTTCCTTCGAAGCAATCGCGCCGAAGAGCTTTCCGCCTTCGCCGGCTTTGACCTTCATATTGATCGTCTTTCCGGAGATGGACGCCGAGAGCGCTCTTGCCGCAGCCAGTTCCTCTGCCGCCACCTTTGCCTCGTAGGCTTTCTGCTGCTTAAGTTTCGCCAGATTGGCTGCATTTGCCTCGACCGCCATCTTCTTCGGGATCAGGAAATTTCTGGCATATCCGTCGTTCGCCTTGACCACATCGCCGGCTTTTCCCAGCGTCTTTACATCCTGAAGTAATACTACCTGCATGATTTCCTCCTTTTACAGGGCGCCTTCCTGCGTCATCTGCAGAAGGGTGTCCTTCACTCGTTCTTTCGCTTCCTCGACCGAACAGTCTGTCAGCTGCGCGCCGGCAATGCTGAGATGCCCGCCGCCGCCCAGCCGTTCCATGACCAGCTGGACATTTACTTCATCGATCGATCTTGCGCTGATATATACCTTATCATTGTACGGTGTGAATACGAACGATGCCTTCACGCCGATGATGTCGAGCATGTCGTTTGCTGCCTGCGCGCCGATTACTGTAGGGCTTTCCACGTCTTCAGGTTCGCATACACCGATCGCATAGCTGTCCATGAACATCTCCGCATTGCTGACCGTGGCTGTTTTCGCTCTTGTCTCCTGTATGCGCTCCCGGAAAAGCTTGCGCACCCTGGTAACGTCCGCGCCGTGCCTCCTTAAGAATGCCGCCGCCTCGAATGTCCTGACGCCTGTCTTCGCAAGGAAATTATCCGTATCCATGACGATGCCGGCATAGATCGTCTCCGCTTCCAGCGGTTTGATGCGCATGCTGTCGCTGAAATACTGCAGCACTTCCGCGACCATTTCACTGGCCGAGGATGCGTACGGCTCGATATAGGAAAGCGTTGATTTTTTGATCGTCTCGCTGTTCTGCCTGTGGTGGTCGAGCACCACGATCGTCTCTGCTTTCTCCACCAGGGACGGGCATTCCGTGTAGCTCTGGCGGTTCACATCCACCACGACCACCATTGTTCCGGGCGCCAGGAGGCTCTTTGCCTTTTCCGAGTTGATAATGAGATCCTGCGGATAATCCGGGTTGTTCACGAACCGGTCCATGATCGGCCGCAGCGAAGAGGTGATCTCATTCATTACGATATGGGCGCTTTTCTGCATATGCACGGCGGCGCGGTAAATGCCGATCGCGGCGCCGAAGCAGTCCATGTCAGGCATCTGGTGTCCCATAATGAGCACCTGCTCCTTGCCGGCCATCAGTTCCCGCAGCGCCTGGGCTTTTACCCTGGCCTTGACCCTGGTAGCACGGCCTTCTTCCCGCTCCTTCTTGCCGCCGTAGAAGATCGTCTTTTCCGGCATCCTTACGACAGCCTGGTCGCCGCCGCGGCCAAGAGCCAGGTTCATGGCATTCTGTGCCGTCTCGTCATTTTTATCGAGCGTCCCTCTGCCTGTCGCCATGCTGATACTGAGCGTGACGGCAGTCGTATTTCCGATATTCAGCGTCTTTACATCTTCAAGGATGGAGAAATGATCTTCCATCGCCGCGTCCAGGCCCTTTTTCTGCATGAAAATGGAATATTTATCCTTCTCCACCTTCCGGATCTGGGCGTCATACTGTCCGAAATATCTGTTGAGCTTCCGTTCGATCAGGGCTGCCAGCAGAGACTGTCTGACCTGCTCCGTGCTGCCCATAACCTCTTCATAGTTGTCGATGTACACCTGTCCGATAACAGCTCTCTGGGCTTCCAATTCCGCCAGTGTCTTCAGATGCAGTGTCTCATCGAACAGAAAGACCGAATACATCCCCGTTCTTTCCGAGATCAGCTGGATATCGAACTGATAGGCTCTGTCGCGCCACTGTATATGCTCCGTGTGCTTAACGCCGGGTTCCGGAAGCTTCTTGCAGAGTCCCGGACACATCTGTTCAATGGAAAAGGAGTCTTCCTCATCCGGCAGCAGCGCTTCAAACTCCTTATTCACCCAGAGCACTTCGCCCTTATTGCCGATGATACAGTACGGTCTCGGCAGGGACATCAGCCTTTCATACTGGTTGGTCACGAATTCCGTTCCGAATTCGATCAGTTCGCCTTCCATCTGTCTGCGCCAGGAAAGCATCCACCACAGCAGGAACGCACCATAGCATCCGGTGATCACGCCGGCAATGAGTCCCGCATACGGATTGATCCATGTCATCAGAACGATAAGCACTATCAGCAGGGGCAGCAGATACAGCGGCCAGTGCAGCGACTGCCTCAGCTTTCCCTGGATCCTTTTGTCACTCATGATGCTCTCCTCCCGGAAGCGCAAGCTGTCCTCTGAATTCTATCCCGGGTCCGCCCTTTCCTCTCAGGTAGTCCGCCGTGATGATCACTCTTCCGATGTTCGGATCCTTCGGGATCTCGTACATGATATCGAGCATGAATTCCTCAATGATCGCTCTGAGCGCTCTGGCCCCGGTATCCTGTGCAAGCGCCTTTTCCGCGATCACGGCAAGCGCCTCGTCTTCAAATACCAGATCGACTTCATCCATGGCAAGCAGCTTTTTGTACTGTTTCAGGATAGCATTCTTCGGCTCCTGCAGGATACGGATCAGCGCTTCCTTATCAAGCGGCCGCAATGTAACGACGACCGGAAGTCTTCCCAGAAATTCCGGGATCATGCCGAATTTTCGCAGGTCCTCGGTCTTCACCTGGCTGAGGATATCCTCGTCGCTCTCCAGCCCTTTCAGTCTGGCGCCGAATCCCATCGAGCTGTTCTTCGTGAGCCGTTCCCGGATCACATCGGTGAGATCCGGAAAAGCGCCGCCGCAGATGAACAGGATATTGCCCGTATCCATCGTTGCCATCGGCACCATGCCGTTCTTGCTGCCGGCGCCGACCGGCACGTCTACGCGGCTTCCTTCCAGGAGCTTCAAGAGTTCCTGCTGGACGGATTCCCCGCTCACGTCCCTTGTATTCATATGAAGCTTCTTTGCGATCTTGTCTATTTCATCGATGAAGACAATCCCTGTCTCAGCCTTGTCCACGTCATTGTCCGCTGCCGCCAGAAGTTTGGAGAGCACGCTTTCAATATCGTCCCCGATATAGCCCGCTTCGGTAAGCGAAGTGGCGTCGGCAATGGCGAGCGGCACATTGAGGAGCTTTGCGAGCGTCTGGACAAGATACGTCTTGCCGCTTCCCGTCGGGCCGATCAGCATCATGTTGGATTTCCTGATCTCGACGCCGTCGGTATTGTCCGCGAGGATCCTCTTGTAGTGGTTGTAGACCGCAACGGAAATGGATTTCTTCGCCATTTCCTGGCCGACCACGTACTCATCCAGCATTGCTTTGATCTTATGCGGCGCGGGAACGTCCTTCATCGTGAAATCCGGCTTTTTGTTTTCCGAACGCTTCTTCACTTTCTGGCGTTCGGGGATCTGCATGCCAAACGGGCCCATCTGGGTCAGGTCGATCATCCTGACATTGATCCTGGGACTCCCGTCGTTCTTCTTTTTCTTCTTTTCCGGCGGCTGCTCTTCGCCCTCCCCGTCCGGCGCATCCTGAACGGTCTGCCCTTCGGTTTCCGCGGGAACGGGCCGGCCGTCTTCCGCAGCCGGAACAGTCTCCATTCCGTCCGCGTCTTCCGCGCTGCCGTCTTCTTCCGTTTCCTCATCGCCGCCCGTTCCGCCGGGCATCAGACCGCCAAACAGATCAAAGGGCATTCCCTGTCCGGACAGGAACGGCGTAAGCATGGGCATACTGTCGATCGCTTTCTGGATGCAGTCATTGCACACACAGATACCGTCCGCGATATGGATCATCTTCCCCGCTTTGCTCTGCGGTCTGCGGCAGATATTGCAGACGTCTTCATATTCCTGCTTGTTGTTATTGTCTTCGTTCATTGCGTCTCCGTGGTCCGTTGAGTAGGGATCAAACACAAAAATCTATCTATGTATCATATCAGAAATATGGTTCTGCTTCAATAGTTGAAATACGGGGCCGGCTGCGGCGGCATACCGGCCGGGAACCAAAAAAGAGCCGGCACAGGGCCGGCTCGGGATGCGTCCGAGATCATCTTTTTCTGTGTGAAAGGGCGGCAAGAACGGCTGTCAGCGTTCCTGCTGCGCCAAGGAGCAGCAGCCAGAAAAGAAGATCGGCATCATCTCCGGTCTTCGGGGAAGTCCTGTTCGTATCGTTTCCGCCTCCGCCGCCGGAACCGTTCTTCTTATCACCGTCCTTCTTCGTTTCCGCTGCCGTCGTCTCCTTTCCTTCGCCGGTACTCTCTTCCGCGGTCGTCTCCGCTGCCGTCTCCGTTTCCGGCTCCTCTTTTTCCGGATACGTTACAGTCTGGTCCTCATCCCCGGGATCCGCATGCACGGCAACAGTGCTGTTCTCAAGGATCATCTCCTCGAACACGACCACAGCTGTTGTGTTCAGCTCCGTTTCCTTAAACACGAATTCCAGCTGCGTTTCTCCGAAGGAAGCTTCCGGTACGAATGTCACTGAAGCGCGGATCTCTTCTCCGTTCTCCCGCTTCATGCTCTCTGCGTTTTCCTTGTTCATGATCACGCCGGATAAGGTGTATTCCCTGCCTGGAATCAGATTTGTATACGCGACCGTGTCAATGATCCGGAGTTCCTCCTTTCTTACGCCTGCATGATTTCCCGAAACGGCGTCTTTTGCCGTCGTCCGGATCTCCGGAATATAAACGGATTGCGCCGTATCGCTGATATCCTCATGCGAACCGAGTTTTACTTCTCCGCCGTACAATTCCTCGAACACAACGATCGTAGTCCCGGCAAGCGCGGAAGCATCCAGGCCGAATTCCAGCGTAATGCTGCCGTCGGCTGTTTCCGGCGTGAACGCTGCCTGCGCGGTCACTTCCTTCTCGTTTATAAGCAGCGGTTTTCCGTCAGCCGCATTCATCAGCCTGCCCCGGACCGTATATTCCTCCCCCGGCGTCAGGTTCCTGTAAGTGACCGTATCAGTCACTGCAGCATGTTCTTCGGCAAGCATATTGCTGCCGCCCGAACGCTTATCCTTCGCAGCGGTCCTGATCTCCGGGTAGGAAACGGACTGGCCGGCATCCGTTATATCCTCATGCGCAGCGACTTCGATCTCCCCTGTGAACATTTTTTCAAACACTACGACAGTCTCTCCCCGCACCAGTTCCGCCGGGAAGGAAAATGTCAGCCCGCATGCGCCGGAGGATGACTGCGGCGTGAATGTCTTTTCAGCCGTGACCGGGGTGCCGTCCGCAAGCGTGAGCGGGGTACCGTCCGCCTTTTTCATGAGCGTTCCCTTTATGGTGTATTCCCTGCCGGGCGTCAGTCCGATATAGCTTACGCTGTCTGTCACCGTGACAGTCTTTTCCGAAGCGTTTCCCTCGTGCAGTCCGGTGACGGCATCCCTTGCATCCGTATACATATCAGATACGGATACCGTCTGCGCAGGGTCATCGATTTCCTTATGTTCCGCTGCCAGTGTCCCTTCCCCGTTGTCCTCTGTGATATGATACAGTTCCTCAAATACCACATAGCCGGAATCTGTCCTGCCGGCGATCGAAAAGGCAAATGTCAGTTCCCTGCTTCCGCTTTCCGCTTCCGCCGTGAACGCCTCTTCTGCAGAGACCGGTTCTTCATTTTCGGTCACAGGCTCACCGGTATCCCTGCTCATCAGCACCCCTTTGATCACATACCGTTCTCCCGGCTGCAGATGGTCATAGGTCACCGTGTCCGTGATCACCGCGGCTTCCCCCTTCGAAAGCGTATGGGTCCCGTTGTTTCCGTCCGCTGCGGACGTCCTGATGGCAGGGAACCATACCGTCTGGCTCTCATCCTGCAGATCGGCGTGCACTGCGACAGGCGATCCTATGATGCTCACCGTTTCGAACGCGGCGATCCGGCGGCCTTTCAGTTTCACATTCTTAAACGTGAAGACCAGCACCACGGAGCCGTCCGGTTCCTGCGGGGTGTGCACAGCCTGCGCGGTCACCGGTTCTCCGGCGTCATCCGTCAGGGGTTCGCCGGTCTCCTGATCCATCAGCACGCCGTCAAAAGTGTATTCCAGGCCCGGGATCAGGTTCTTATAAGTCACCTCGTCCGCGACCTGCATTTCCTCCCGGAAGATCGTGACCTGCTCCGCCGTCTCCGCTTCATACGCATGTGTTTCGATCTCCGGAACATGGAGCGTCTGGGCCGGGTCCTCTATATCTTCATGCACAGCAAGCACCGTGCCGTCCTTCGTCAGTGTTTCGAACACCACCAGATCATGTCCGGCGTATTCCGAGGCATCAAAAGTGAACGTTACGGCAGCGGTGCCGTCCGGTCCGTTCGGCACAAATGTCTTCTCCGCAGTGACGGCCTGTTCTTTTCCTTTCACTGCTTCTTCCGTCTTTTTGTCCATCAGGACTGCCGAAAGCCTGTATTTTTCTCCCGGCTGCAGATTCCTGTATGTGACTGTATCCGTGATCTTCGCATTTTGCACCGCACAGATGATATTCACGCCGGCATCCGGATTTACCGCCTGTGTTCCGATGCTGCAGAAATGAATGGTCTGGTCCCCGTCTTCCTGATCCTTATGCTCCGCAGCCGGTTCCGCATCCTCAGGGATCCCGCCATTCTCATCTGCTTCATACACTTCTTCAAAGAAGACGACGTCTTTCCCGGCAAGTCCGGAGGCATCCAATGTCACCGCTGTCCTTACCGTGCCGAACGAAGTGGCGGCTTTGAAGAGCTTCCTTGCCGATACCGCATTGCCCTCCGGATCCGTCACCGCTTCCCCGGATCCTTTATCCACCAGCGTTGTGACAAGCACATACTGTTTTCCTTCCTCCAGTCTGGCATAGGTTACCGTATCAGTCAGTCTGACTGTACCGTCCGCCGCAGCATACTGGCCGCCGTTTCCGGCCTGCGCCTGCGTGCCGATCACCGGGCCGCCTTCATTTTCGATGGAAGAAAGATCGACGATCACCGCGCCCTGCCAGACACGGTCATCTTCTATCGTAAAGACATCTTCCCACATCTTCATGCCTTCATTTGCGCTGCAGGGAAGTTCTTCGATGTGATAGGTGTCGTAGGGAAGCGCGCCTGCATTGTCATCGACCGGAACGCTGTTCCCGTCAGCATCCGTCCCGAACCAGAGCCCCGCCGCAGGATCACCGTTCGTTTTGTCGCCGGCGTTCGTCTTAACGCTGTGCTTTACTTTGGCGGAACTGTACCGGCCGTTTGCATCGGTCATGACGATATGGCTTTCTCCTGTCGTCAGGGAGGTGATCCGGAACGGCACCTTCGCCATGCCCTTCTGGGATCCCGCGCGGATCTTCCGCAGCGTGATATCATTCCTGATCACCTGCTCCTGCACTGCTTCTTCTCCGGAAAAATCAGCCATCTGCCCGTCTTCTGTAATGGAAAATGTTCGGGTGTAACCAGAGGAAGGATATTCCTCCGGGGACAGATAGCCCTCCGGCGCCGCCGTCTCCCTGATCTCATAGGTGCCGCAGGGCAGCACCCGCTCATCCGTCTGCGCTGTACCGTCCTCCCCTGTGATGATCGTCATCACGGCATCTTCCGGCTTAATTTCCTTTTCCTTCTTCCCGTCGCCGTCGGCGTCGATATATACAGACGCTTTCGACCGGTTAATAATTTCAAATACCGCGCCGGCAAGGGATGCCCCGCCAAGCGGCGCGTTCTTCCCGGTCTCCCGGTCAATCTTCCCGATCTTTACGCCGCCCCGGAAGATATCTTCCGGCACCGTCAGGGGAATGACTTTGTCCGCGTCCGTTTTCCTGACTTCAAACGGGATATCCTCTGTCGTAAATCTTCCGAAAGGCGCCGTGCGCTCCCGCAGGATATAGCTGCCTTCCGTCAGCGCATTGTCAGCCGTTTTCGCCGTGCCGTCCGCGCCGACCGTAAGGCTGTCCACGACCGTTTCGCCTTTGCGGAAACGGAAGCCGTCCTGGTTATCAATGTCTTCTGCCGCAAGGATGTCGAATACCGCCCCTTCCAGCGGGGAATCCCCCTGCATTTCCGGCTTTCCGGAATCTGCATCCAGTTTCAGAAGGGATACAGGAACAAAAAACGGCGTATTGTTTTCCGTGTGCTGGTTCTTTCCGCCTTTGATCTCCAGATCGATCGTCCTGTAATCTGCCCGGTA
Organism: uncultured Lachnospiraceae bacterium; assembly: GCA_946631165.1. GTDB lineage: Bacteria > Bacillota > Clostridia > Lachnospirales > Lachnospiraceae > UBA3305. Next base: position 42,175 of record CAMOZZ010000002.1, read on the forward strand.
CCCTTTCGGAGACCGGATCTCTGTCAGCTTATAGCTTCCCTTCGGCAGATGCATAACACGGGCAGAACCGTCTGCGCCGGTCGTAATGGTACCGGATGCATCGATATCGCCCCGGATCCCGTTCGCGGCCGTCGGTACGACAGTATTTCCGTTCTGCGTCAGCCTGAATGCCGCGCCGGCAAGAGGCGCCCCCGAACCGGCTGCTGCTTTCTTTATCCCGAGCTCTCCGTAATTCGGCTGTTCAAAAGCTTCCAGATTGATGACCGCTGCCGTCAGACGGGCGCCGGCGGAAACCGCCTCTACGGATTTTGTCCCGTCGGCATTTTCCTTCTCCTGGAGGTTGACCGCGATCCCCGTCCCGGGAACTGTATTTCCGTTGAATCGGAAATACATCCCTTCCGTACCGTAATCCCTGTTTCCTGCTGTTTCCGTCACCGCAAGCGTTCCCAGCGGGACCACATACTGACCGTTGATCTCATAGACGGCGGAACTGTCGGTACGATGCGTCGGATCAGACTTCGCTTTATAATGTGTCCTGCCGCCGGCATCCTCCGGCATCGTCTGAATCGTCCAGCTGCCGGACGCTGTTCCCGCCTGGGCTTCCTGCCAGGTCCCGTAAACGGCTTTGTAATGATCCAGCCTGAAAAGAGCGCCTGACAGATCCATACCCTCCGGCGGGGCACCATCCGGGGAAGCTGCGTCATACTTCTCTATCTCAATCACTGCATAGAGCGGTACATCTTCCGCTTTCACCGTATTGGTGCCGGCTTTCAGCTTAACGGAAAGCACTTTGTCCGAGCGCTGGTAGCCTTTCCCCGCTTTGATCTCCTTTACGTAAACGGTCTTACCGATATATTCCGTTCCAAGTTCCGTTTCCGGCGTGCTTCCGTTCTCACGGCAGGTCAGAACGGCAAGCCTGTTCTTGTCTCCCGCGGCGTCTGCTTCCCGTGCATACACGGCATACTGTGTACCTTGCAGGGAATACAGCGTATTGTTTTTTACCATTTCCGCATAAGCCTTATTGTCGTCCGATACGGCTTTGGAAATAACAATCGACAACGTCGCCGTCCATTCTACCGTAAACGACGCTTCGCGGTCCCCGGTGAAGCTCTCCACACAGATCACCGGCTGATAATGATCGCCGGACGGCGCCGTTCCGGCGTCCAGCAGGTACGCCTGCAGGTCCTTCGTATATTTCCCTTTTACTTTTACAGTCCACTCTTTATCCATGGCGCCGGCACGGGACAGCGGCGCAGTAAAATAGAACCTTGTACCGGCGTCGATCGTGACCTGCGTCGATCCGTTCGATTCCGCGGAGCTTTCTCCCGTATCAGCATTATGATAAGTGACATATTTCGGCAGCTTGATCGTAATGCTGTTGCCTTCGTCCGCGAGAAAGACATTCTCCGGCGTCTGCTGGTAATCGGCGCCGTCCGGAACCGAAGCTTTCAGTTCTGTTTTCCGGAAAGAAATCTGCGCGTCCGGGATCGCCGGCATGGATTCCACATAGCTGATCAGTGCATTGACAGCCGCCCTGCCTTTGCTGTTGGTGCAATAGGTCCAGTCGTCGCTGCCGTAGATCTTTGCCGCAGCCCAGTGGATAATGCCGTACTGCTCATTTTCCGTATACCCGGTATTTCCCCGCTGCGCGAAGAAACAGTCGTCGCCGGACATAGCCGGCGTGCCGTAATAAACGATCTTTGCCAGCGCCTTGCTGTCTCTGTACTCCTTTACGCCGACGCTGGAAAAGGTGCCGTCCGGGCCGGGAAATCTCGGTTCCACACAGTAAGCATCCTGGTCGATCCTGTTTCCTGCCTGATCCGTGAAGGTAACATGGTAACGGCCCGTAGAACCATCACCGACATCGCCGAACCCGACCCACTGCGTACGATCGATCCTTGCACTGGTGCGGTAATCCGGGGCCGGTACCGCTTTCATCATCGGGTGTTCCCGCTCCAGAGAAGGCGCTTCCGTCTCTGCCGGGAGGAGCTGCGATTCTGCCGGCAGTGTTTCTCCGGGCTGCGTTTCCGCCGCTTCCGTCTCCCCCGGCTGTGTCTTTCCGGATCGCGTTTCCGCCGCTTCCGTTTCCCGGGACGCGGATCCCGCTGTCTCCTTCTGCGTTTCCGACGCCGCAGGATCCGGCGTTTCCGCCCCTTTCCCTGCTGTCTCTTCCGCTGCCGCGGCAGTGCTCTCCGGCATTTCCCCTGCAGCGGTCTCCCGGACTGTCTCCGGCACGGTTTCCTTTTCATCCGGTTCCGGATCAGCTTCCGCCGGCGTTTCCGCTTCTTCTGTCTGCGGTTGCGTTTCCGTCTCAGCTGCAGTCTCCGTTTCCGCAGAAGATTCCGTTTCACCGGCAGTTTCCGCTGTCTCAGTCCGGTTCACCGCGCTTCCCGCAAACGTCACGGAACAGACGCCGGCCGGGGAAGAGAGTGTCAGTATTGCAGCAGCGGCCATTGCTGCCGCACGCATCATTATCATTCTCTTTTGTTTCTTCATTTTCCTTCCTTTCTGTTTTGATGATATCTATATAAAAGGCTTCAGGCCCGTTATTTTTTGCAGGCTCCTTTCGGGATGCGCTTCTCCGTCTGCACCGGAAGCCGCCGCATCCCTGCTACAAAAGCCTGTAATTATATAAGGAAAAAACTCCTCCCCTGTATGTATAATTATCATGGGAGAAGTTCTGTTTTCCTTTCCGTCACGTTCAGGGTAGCACAGACCGCCGGTTTCGCGCGGGTGCTGTCTGTATCCCTTTGTCACGGATCCTGTATTGCGTTTTCCCTAAACCTTCCGGGTCATCCGCAGTCACCGGCTGTACCGCCGTGCTTATGCATGACTTATAGTCCGTTTTACTGTTTCTTAACTTGTAAATGCGGGAAAAAAGATTTATATTATAATGACGACTTTTTAGGAGGAGATCCCCTTGGCAGAGCACTACAGTCTTGGTATTGATATCGGTTCCACCACGGTCAAGATCGCAGTGATCGATGATGAATGCCATATACTATTTTCGGATTACAAAAGACATCTGGCGCATATCCAGGAAACGCTGGCCGATCTTCTGGCGGAAGCACGCGAAGAACTCGGGAACGTCATCCTGCACCCGATGATCACCGGAAGCGGCGGCCTGACGCTCGCGAACCATCTTCATGTACCGTTCGTACAGGAAGTGGTTTCCGTGGCGACCGCACTTGAGCATTATTCCCCGAAGACCGACGTTGCGATCGAGCTCGGCGGAGAAGATGCGAAGATCATCTATTTTACCGGCGGCGTCGACCAGCGCATGAACGGGATCTGTGCCGGCGGTACAGGTTCCTTTATCGACCAGATGGCAGCTCTCCTGCAGACCGATGCATCAGGGCTTAATGAGTATGCGAAAAATTACAAGGCGATCTATCCGATCGCGGCACGCTGCGGTGTTTTTGCCAAGACAGATATCCAGCCGCTCATCAATGAAGGCGCCACCAAAGAAGATCTGTCCGCCTCCATTTTCCAGGCCGTCGTCAATCAGACCATCAGCGGACTTGCCTGCGGCAAGCCGATCCGCGGAAACGTTGCTTTCCTCGGCGGTCCCCTGCATTTCCTGTCCGAGCTTCGTGCAGCGTTTATCCGTACGCTGCAGCTTACGGACGATCAGGTCTATGCGCCTGACCATTCCCATCTGTTTGCCGCGATCGGTGCGGCAATGAATTCCCACGAGGATTCTTCCGTCCCGGTCGATGAGATGATCGCAAGACTGCGTTCCGGTATCAAGATGGATTTCGAGATCAAGCGTCTCGCACCGCTCTTTAAGGATCAGGCAGAGTACGATGAATTCTTAAGAAGGCATGCCCGGCACACCGTAAAGAAAGGAGATCTGTCCTCCCATCACGGTCCCTGCTATCTCGGCATCGACGCCGGCTCGACCACCACGAAGATCGCGCTGGTCGACAAAGAGGGTACGCTTCTTTATTCCTTCTACAGAAACAACAACGGTTCCCCGCTGGAGACCGCGAAGGCTGCGATGGCCGAAGTCAAAGAACTCCTGCCGGCGGATGCCTGTATAGCCTATTCCTGTTCGACTGGCTATGGTGAAGCGCTGCTGAAATCCGCGCTCATGCTGGATCTCGGCGAAGTGGAGACCGTCGCCCATTATTATGCCGCCTCCTTCTTCGATCCGGATGTGGACTGCATCCTCGATATCGGCGGACAGGACATGAAGTGCATAAAAATAAAGGATCATGCCGTGGACACGATCCTGCTGAACGAAGCCTGTTCTTCAGGCTGCGGTTCTTTCATCGAGAATTTCGCAAATTCACTGGGATATGAAGTAAAAGATTTCGCGCAGGAAGCGCTTTTTGCAGAAAATCCCACCGATCTCGGCACCCGCTGCACCGTTTTCATGAATTCCAATGTAAAACAGGCGCAGAAGGAAGGGGCTCCGGTATCCGATATTTCCGCCGGTCTTGCCTATTCCGTGATCAAGAATGCACTTTATAAAGTCATCAAGATCACCGATCCGAAAGACCTGGGCGAGCATGTCGTCGTCCAGGGCGGCACCTTTTACAACAATGCCGTCCTGCGAAGTTTTGAGCTGATCTCCGGCTGCGAAGCGGTCCGTCCGGATATCGCCGGCATCATGGGCGCTTTCGGTGCCGCGCTCATCGCAAAAGACCGCTGCCAGGGACAGAAAACAACGATGCTGCCGATCGACGAAATTCTGCATCTGGAATACACCAGCACCATGACCAGATGCCAGGGCTGCACGAACCACTGCCTGCTTACGATCAACCGGTTCCCCGGCGGCAGACGCCACATTACCGGGAACAGGTGTGAGAAAGGCCTCGGAATCGATAAAAAGAAGACTGATAAGGTACCGAATCTTTTCGAATACAAATACGACCGCATTTTCGGCTACAAACCCCTGCCGGACGCCGAGGCTTTCCGCGGCGTGATGGGCATCCCGCGTGTGCTGAACATGTATGAGAACTTCCCGTTCTGGGCTACGTTCTTCAAGGAGCTCGGCTTCCGCGTGGTGCTTTCGCCGAAGTCTACCAGAAAGATCTATGAGCTGGGCATGGAATCCATTCCCAGCGAATCCGAATGCTACCCGGCAAAGATCGCCCATGGACATGTACAGTGGCTGCTGAACCAGGGTGTGAAGGATATTTTCTATCCGTGCGTCTACTATGAACGGATCGAAAAGGAGACTTCGCAGAATCATTACAACTGTCCGATCGTTGTCACCTATCCCGAGAATATCAAGAACAATCTCGAGGCGATCAATGATCCGGACATCACTTTCCTGCGCCCGTTCCTTGCGCTGACATCGGAAGCCACTGTCGTCGACAGGCTCGTAAAGGTGTTTGACGAACACTACCACATCAGCGCAGAGGAAGTAAAAGCGGCCGGACATGCCGCCTGGGAAGAGCTCCTGGCGGCCAAAAGGGATCTGCAGCAGAAGGGTGAAGAGACGATCGCATGGCTCAAGGAGAATCACCGTCACGGGATCGTTCTCGCAGGGCGCCCGTATCATATCGATCCGGAGATCCATCACGGGATCCCGGAAATGATCGCGTCCTACGGCATCGCGGTGCTGACCGAAGACTCCGTGTCGCATCTGGCCACGCCTGATGTACCGCTCCGCGCGACCGACCAGTGGATGTATCATTCACGGCTGTATTCCGCCGCCGAGGTCGTAAAGAATACGGACGTACTGGATATGATCCAGCTGAACTCCTTCGGCTGCGGTCTGGACGCCGTCACGACAGACCAGGTGAACGAGATCCTGACCGGATCGGGCAAGATCTATACCGTGCTGAAGATCGACGAGGTGAATAACCTGGGCGCTGCCAGGATCAGGATACGGTCGCTGATCTCCGCCCTTCGCATCCGCAATGCGCATCCGCACTTAAGACGCATCGTATCTTCCGCGTATCACCGGGCAGTCTATACAAAAGACATGCAGAAGAAGAAATACACCATCCTCTGCCCCCAGCTGTCTCCGATCCATTTCGAACTGCTGGAGCCGGTGTTCAATAAATACGGGTACAATGTCGTCGTGCTGCCGAACGACAACAAACGCGCCATTGATACCGGTCTGAAATACGTTAACAATGACGCCTGCTTCCCTTCGATGATCGTGGTCGGACAGATCATGGACGCGATCCTTTCCGGGAATTATGATACGAACAGGCTGGCTGTGATCATGAGCCAGACCGGCGGCGGCTGCCGCGCGTCAAACTACGTGGGCTTTATCCGGCGGGCCCTTGAGAAGAAGGGTCTCGGCCACATTCCCGTCATCTCCTTCAACATGAACGGGATGGAGACGAACCCCGGCTTCAAACTGAAGCCTTTCATGATCCTGCGGGGCATCCAGGCGGCGATCTACGGCGATCTGCTGATGCGCATGGTCTATCATACAAGGCCGTATGAAAAAGAACCGGGATCCGTAAATGCCCTGCATGCGAAATGGAAAAAGAAGCTCATTGCCGATCTTACAAAAGACGGTATGGGCATAGGTATGAGCGAGTACAGGAAGAATCTGCGCGATATGGTCGCGGACTTTGACCGCATTCCCCTCAGAGAGGATGTGACGAAACCGCGCGTGGGTATCGTCGGAGAGATCCTTGTCAAGTTCCTGCCGCTGGCCAACAATCATCTGGTCGATCTGCTGGAAGCGGAAGGCGCGGAAGCGGTGGTGCCGGATCTGCTGGATTTCCTGAACTACAGCTTCTACAATTCGTCTTACAAGGCTGAATTCCTTGGCGGGAAGAAAACGACTGCATGGCTCTCCATGAGAGGCGTGGATTTCCTGAACTGGATGAGAAAAGAGGCTGTACGGGCGCTGTCGGAAAGCAAGCGGTTCGAGCCGCCGGCGGATATCCGGAAACTGGCCGAATTTGCCAAGCCTTTTGTATCGATCGGCAACCAGTCCGGCGAAGGCTGGTTCCTGACCGGAGAAATGATCGAACTGATCCATGCAGGCGTGCCGAACATCATCTGCACACAGCCGTTTGCCTGCCTGCCGAACCATGTCGTAGGAAAAGGCGTAATCAAGACACTGCGGGCACATTTCCCGGATGCGAATATCATCGCCGTGGATTACGACCCCGGTGCCAGCGAAGTCAACCAGCTGAACAGAATTAAGCTGATGCTGTCGACGGCGCAGAAGAATCTGGCGAAGCAGCAGGCGGAAGGAAATGAAGCGGAAGGAAATGCCTCTGTGACTGCGTAAATACCGGTTTTTAAGAAGAACGAAAGAGAGAGCAGGGACATCTGCTCTCTCTTTCGTTTTTCTTATCAGGAAGGTATCGTAACGGTCTCCCGCCAATTTCGTTTCGCGCAGAAACGGGAGCTTCCTGTTAAAAACAGAGCCGGAAACCGGCTCTGTTCAATAAAAGCATCTCTTTTTCAGTCTCATTTTCACCTGCAGCGACGCACAGGGACTTTGCAGTAAGTGTCCTATTCCAGCTCAAATCCGATCGCCTTCATGCTGATGCCGTATTTCTTCAGACCCTTGATGCTCTTGAACCAGGCATTCCATTCTGTGAAAGCATCGCGGGCCCTGGAGGAAAGCATCTCCCGCTCATCGTTCATATCACCTTCTGATGCGTAGTACACCACCAGTTCATGGGTCTCTTCACCGGTATTCGGATCTGTTTTCGTTTCCAGTGTGCTGTACTTCGAGACGGTTGTATAGTACTCCTCATCATCCACGAGGGCTGTTACAATTGTTCCTTCATATCTCCGGTCTGTAAAATCCTCCGCATAATCGTAGCGATATGTGATCGTTCCTTTTTTAATCGCTGACTTTCCGCTGATCAGATCGATCGTTATCTTAAGATCGTAATGCTCATACGGATCTTCCGGATATTCCGGTGTACAGTAATAGGTGAAGGTCATCTTCTTATTCTTTTTGGAAGCGCCGACGGTCAATAGATAGGATTTGCCGGAGCCTTCATCATAGGTCGATCTTTTCAGAACGATCAGGCCGCTCTCCTTATCCTTTTTTCCTTTTTGCAGTACATAATCCCGCAGTTTTCTGGCACGGTTGACCGTCTTTTTCTCTACGATTACCGTACATTTTAATTTCTTTTTGCCGGCTGCTGCGGTAATAGTTGTTTTCCCGTTTTTTTTCGCCTTGACAAGCCCTTTGGAATCGACCGTGGCAACCTTTTTATTGCTTGAGCTCCATTTTACCTTACTGGCTTTGTATCCCTTTACCTTCAGCTGCAGCGTATCTCCCTTTGCCATGTAGACACTGGTCTTGTTCAGTACCGGCTTCGCCTGCACGGGAATGCCTGCGGGCAACAGCATCGCAGCCAATAACAACATGCCCAGCAGCACAATTGCTGCGGTCTTTCTCCCTGCTCCTTTCATGATATGTGCACCTCCTTCTTTCCGATCGATCCTCCGGGATGCCGGAAACAGACCCTGTACGGATGACCATGGCATCGCCCATCGTATACCGCGGTCACGACATTCCCCCTTGTAATTGCACAATATCATATAGGACAGTATATGTCAATATTATTGTCTAAATATTTCTTTGTTTAATATCTTTTTATGAATATATTATTTTCTGATCTCGTTAAATGTCGAACTCATTTTTAGGCTATTGTTAATATTCTGTCACATTTCCTTCCTGCGAAATGAAGGTCCCAATTGTCCATTCCGGCGCGGGGGGTCAGGTCTCACTCGGTTTTGCCGGCGGTGTGCCGTCAGGCTTACTGTTCCCGTCCGGCTTCTCGGGCGGTGTACCGTCAGCGCCGCCATTTCCATCGCCGTCCGGTTTTTCGGGGGGTGTGCCGTCAGCGCCGCCATTTCCGGCGCCGTCCGGTCTCTCGGGCGGCGTTCCCATTTCGCCGTTTGCGGGACCGCCTTCACCAGGCGCGCCTTCCGGCGGGGTCCCCATTTCACCACCGTTTCCCGATCCGGAGGTTACGGTCACTTCAATGGCCTCTCCGGTACTGGCTGTTCCTTCGGTGTAAGCTTCTCCGTTTATATAAAGGGTGTGTCCATTCAGGGCGACTGCGTTTTCATCACAGGTGAGGGATGTGATATAGGAATCTCCGGTCAGCTGCCATACTGATCCTTCATCCAGCGCAACATATACTTCCCCGGCCTGGCCGTCCGTGTTGACAGCACCGGTAAAAACGGAACCGGTTTTCAGATACAGATTCAGGTTCGAGATTTCATCGACGATCATATTTCCGTTGATTTCCTGTGCGTCCGCAGTAAGCGTCACCTGGCCGCCATTGCTTCCTTCCCTGCCCCAGCCTGCAGCCGCGGCTCTTAAGAAAACGCCGCTCTCATCTTCGTTGATGATCTTTGCTCCCGAAAGCGAGATTTCGGTAACGGTATTGTTCACAAAGAAGATATCGCCGTTCTTATTGGTCAGTGTGCCGCCGTTCATGGTGAAGGACGACAGACCTTCTGCTGCATCGCCCGACATGGACTGGTAAATCATAACTGCCTGATAAGTATCGGATTTATCGGAGTTCTTTGTATTGTTGTCTGCCGTGAGAGTGACATTATTGAGCGTAACGGAATTCTTTCCCTCCACAACAACGCCCTGGGATGCGGTGGAAATCATTTCCGCGTCCTGAACAGTGATATCTGCCGTCGAGTAGATCACGGGAGAGCCGGTTCCGTCCGTCACATATTTCCCGCCGGTCACTGTGACTGTCCCCCCGCCTCTGTCGGAACGGATCGCTGCCGAAGAATTTCCGGTGGTATGGATGTTCAGGTTTTCTGCATTCATCGTTCCGCCGCCGGTGGTCATGAGACCGCCGGAACAGTTGCCTGTTGTCCCGATCACGGAATTGCTGATGTTGACTGTCGTGCCTTCGCCGTAGGAGAAGACTGCGTTCGCGTGGGTTCCGTCTGTATTGATCACCATGTCTGTCAGCGTCAGTGTACCGCCATTTGCCGCAAATATTGCTGCATTTTCTCCATAGAAGTCCGCTTCATCGCCGTCGGCTTCGCCGGTCTTGGTGACCTGCGTGTTGGCATACGATGCTGATTCACCGTCTGCGGTGATGACATGCTCTCCATCAGCAGTGTTTTCAAGCTGCTCTGTAATTTCGAGATCGGAGACTTCCGGTACCTGATTGTCTGTTGAAACGTTCTGATCAGAGGTGCTATTCTGTACCTCTTCTGCTTCATTGCCTTCGTTTCCATCGGAAACATCTGCTTTTTCCGTACTGTCAGCCGGTGTGCTCCCGTCGGTTTCTTCTGCCGGATCTTCGTTTTCTTCCGTTTCTTCTTCCGACACGATTTCCGTGGCTGCAGCTGTTTCGGTCCTGGTCTCTACTGTGTCCGTATTGCCGCAGCCTGACAGCATCGCCGTCATGCAGATCGCTGTCATCACCGCGATCCATTTTGATGTTTTATAGGAATGATTCTCTTTCCTGTTTTCTTTCTTCTCAGTCATACCCTTAACCTCTCTTTCTGCGGGGCTTCCTTTTCTGTTTCTGGCAGCAGTATATCGTTCGGAGTTTAAATCTACTTAAAAAACCGGGATATGGAACTGATGCTCTCCCTTTCAACCGTAAATTTCCCCGCTCCGCGCTCTCTCCAGCCCACTTCTTACGGCCGCAACTCTTGTTTCTGTTCTTTGCGGCCATATATTTCCCCGCTCCGCGCTTTCTCCAGCATAATTTTTACGGCCGCAGCTCTTGCTTCTCTTCCTTGCAGCCGTATATTTCCCCGCTCCGCGCTCTCTTCAGCCTGCTTCTTACGGCCGCAACTTTTGCTTCTCTCTTTTTCAGCCGTATATTTCCCCGCTTCGCGCTCTCTCCAGCCTGCTTTTTACGGCCGCAACTCTTGTTTCTCTTCCTTGCGGCCGTATTCTTCCCCACTCCGCGCTCTCTCCAGCCTGCTTTTTACGGCCGCAACTCTTGCTCCTCTCCCTTTCAGCCGTAAATTTCCTCGCTCCACACTCTCTCCAGCATGCTTCTTACGGCCGCAACTCTTGCTCCTCTCCCTTTCAGCCGTAAATTTCCTCGCCCCGCACTCTCTCCAGCATGCTTCTTACGGCCGCAACTCTTGTTTCTCTTCCTTGCAGCCGTATATTTCCCCGCTCCGCACTCTCTTCATCTCACTTTTTACGGCCGCAACTCTTGCTTTTCTTCTTTGCGGCTGTAGTTTCCTTCCACTCCGCACATAAATATCAAACAGGAAAACGGAAAAGCCTTCAATCAGCTCTTCCGTTTTCCTGTAACCCTATTTCAGATAATGCTCTATTATCATCTTAATCTCTCGGATGTTGATTGGTGCAGCACTGGTCTCTGCGGTAATGATCAGACCTTCTCCGGGATAAATACCATTCAGAATATACGCAGATATCTTCCTTACCGCTCTGGCAGCATATTCCGGATCATCCATCATCCCGAGATGTTCCCAGTACTTTTCTCTCCGTGTACTTCTTCTTAAAGCCGTAAAATCAGGATGAATAATTCCCAGTCCTTTCAGCCTCAAAGGACATTCATACTTATAGGGAACACCCTCTTTTGCAAGAAGATTTGCAATTATCAGTTCAGATTTTGAACGGACTCTTTCTCCTTTATCCGTCAGAAGCTCCGGTGCATCATCCGAAAATCCAAGCCCGATATACTCCCTGTTCATCCATTCCTGAACAAACATATCATCACTCATCAAAACAGGCTTTACGAGTTTCCTGCGTTCTTGTGATAATAAAGAATAGACTTCTTCCGGACATACGCCGGATTTAATCGTTTCACAGATTTCTAATAAATGCAATTCTGTTTCTGCCGCCTGCATTAAATCTTTTTCATATTGTTTTTGTGCCAACTGTTCAGCAACAGAACGTTCTCGTTTTGGGATGTATTTTCCATAGCGGTCCGATTTTCCGCTTCTGTGATAATACTGTGGGCATCCGTTGCTTCTGCTAATACGCAATGAACCTTCCGGGTAGTCCCGTGAGATTTTCTTTTCAATGTCTTCTATCAGTTTTACCAGAAATGCTTTTCTACTATTCAAATTGCAGTCTGACCCTGACATGTAAACTCCTTTCTGCTCATTGATGCTGAAATAATTGAGAATGGTGCTTATCTATTGAAGAATCATCCGGTTATGTAATTGATGATCCCCCGTCGGCAGGGTTCTGCTTTCCTGCAAACTATTATTTTTTCGGTGTAAAACGTTTTGTTCCGGTCTCACCTCCTTTTTCATGAAATAGCTTTTCTGCGCCCAATCGTAATATCGACCTTCGTTTATATATTTTACACCCGTAGTCGATCTATTACAAGAATGAGTATCCCTGGTTTTCAGACGCATCTTGCCATTCTTATCATTGCAGCCGTAGTTTCCTGCCGCTCCGCGCTCTCTTCAGCCTGCTTCTTACGGCCGCATCTCTTGCTTCTCTTCCTTGCGGCCGTAATCTTCCCCGCTCCGTGCTCCCTCTGGCCTGTTTCTTACGGCCGCAATTCTTGTTCCTCTCCCTTTCAGCCGTAATCTTCCTCGCTCCGCGCTCTCTCCAGCCTGTTTCTTACGGCCGCAATTCTTAATCCTCCCCCTTTCAGCCGTAATCTTCCTCGCTCCGCGCTCTCTCCAGCCTGCTTCTTACAGCCGCAATTCTTGATCCTCCCCCTTTCAACCGTAATCTTCCCCGCTCCGCGCTCCCTCTGGCCTGCTTCTTACGGCCGCAACTCTTGCTTTTCTCCCTTGCGGCCGTATTCTTCCTCGCTCCGAGCTCTCTTCAGTTGGCTTCTTACGGCCGCATCTCTTGCTTCTCTCCCTTGCAGCCGTAATCTTCCCCGCTCCGTGCTCTCTCCAGCCTGTTTTTTACGGCCGCAACTACTGCTTCTCTTCCTTGCAGCCGTATATTTCCCCGCTCCGCGCTCTCTCAGGCCTGTTTTTTACGGCCGCATCTCTTGTTTCTCTCCCTTTCGGCCGTAATCTTCCTTGCTCCGCGCATAAAAAAGTGTCTTCGACACTTCAACTCCCCCAACCCCTCAATCTTGAGGGGAG
>CAMOZZ010000003.1 GCA_946631165.1 uncultured Lachnospiraceae bacterium
TCTTCCGGCGCTGGACGCGCCACCTTCCCCTAAAGGGGAAGGCTTCTGTCTTCCGGCGCTGGACGCGCCACCTTCCCCTAAAGGGGAAGGCTTCATTTCACTCTTATGACAAACTTCCCATCCCGGTATGACATGCTCAGCTGGTCGCTGTCATGGATCTCTCCGGAAAGCAGCCCGTCTGCCAGCCTGTCCTCGATCTCTCTCTGCAGCAGCCTCCGCAGCGGCCTCGCGCCGTACTTCGGATCATAACCCTTCTCCGCCAGCGCCGCTTTCGCCTGCGCCGTCAGCGTCAGCTTCAGCGCATGCGAATCCATCAGATTTTTATTGATCGACTTCATCTGAACGTTCAGGATCTTCTTCATGTCTTCCTTATTTAAAGATCTGAAAACGATCGTCTCGTCGATCCTGTTCAGGAATTCCGGCCGGAAGATCCGTTTCACTTCCTCCATCACACCGCTCTTCATGCGCTCGTGATCCGCCTTCTCATCCTCTCCCGCGCCGAATCCGAGTTTCTTCGGGGACTGGATCCGCTCCGCGCCGGCATTGCTCGTCATGATGAGAATGGTATTCTTGAAATCAACAGTCCTGCCTTTGGAATCCGTCACCCTGCCGTCATCCAGGATCTGCAGAAGGACATTGAAAACGTCCGGATGCGCTTTTTCGATCTCGTCAAAAAGGATCACCGACCAGGGTTTCCTGCGCACCTTTTCCGCCAGCTGTCCGCCCTCTTCATAACCGACATAGCCGGGCGGGGAGCCGAGCAGTCTGGAGACCGAATGCTTCTCCATATATTCGGACATATCCACCCTGATCATGGCGGCTTCATTTCCGTAGACGCATTCCGAGAGCGCTTTGGAAAGCTCTGTCTTTCCGACACCGGTGGGTCCCAGGAACAGGAATGAGCCGACTGGTTTGCGCGGATCGGAAAGCCCCACGCGGCCGCGGCGGACGGCTCTGGCGACAGCAGTCACTGCCTCATCCTGTCCGATCACGCGTTTGTGCAGCTCCTTCTCCAGGTTCTTCAGCCTGACAGCGTCCGCTTCCTTCAGTTTTTTAACAGGTACACCGGTCCAGTCCGCGACCACTTCGGCCACGGTATCCTCGGTGACAGTGAGCGATGCGTGTCTTCCGGCTTTGCTGCCGGCCTTCTTCTCCAGCGCTTTCTTCTTTTTCATCAGGGCAGGGATCAGATGCGTCTCTCCGGAAATGATTGCCTCTTCGATCTGTGCGGTCACTTCCTTTACCGCCGCCGCCTGGCCTTCTTCCGCTTTACGCAGACTTCCCATCTGCGCTCTTGCCGCAGCTTCATCCATCAGATCGAGCGCTTTGTCCGGCAGGAATCTGTCCGAAATATATCTGGCGGAAAGTTCTGCTGCTGCCTGCACAGCCGCGTCCTCTATTTTCACACCGTGATGTTCTTCGTAAGCATAGCGGACGCCGGATAATATCTCCGCAGTCTCCGCCACGGACGGTTCGTTCACCATCACCGGCTGAAAACGCCGCTCCAGTGCGGCATCCTTCTCAATATGCTTTCTGTATTCATCCACGGTGGTCGCGCCGATCATCTGGATCTGCCCGCGTGAGAGCGCCGGCTTCAGGATATTCGCGGCGTCCAGGCTTCCCTCTGCGCCGCCGGCGCCGATGAGCGTATGAAGTTCGTCCATGAACAGCAGGATCCCGCTGTCATTTCCCGCTTCTTCAATCACTTTTTTGATGCGTTCCTCGAACTCGCCGCGGTACTTCGTGCCCGCGACCATACCCGGAAGATCAATCGCAAGAAGACGTTTCCCTTTCAGGTTGGCCGGCACGTTTCCGGACGCCATCCTGGCCGCCAGCCCCTCCACGATCGCGGTCTTTCCGACGCCGGGCTCGCCGATCAGACAGGGATTATTCTTCGTCCTGCGCGCAAGGATCTGCATGATCCTGTTCATTTCTGTCTCGCGTCCGATCAGCGGATCCAGTCTGCCGGCCGCCGCCTGCGCGGTCATGTCCCTGCTGAAGCGGTCGATCAGGGAAGCACTTTTTTCCTGTGTGTTCTCATACTCTGCCCTGAGCGCCGCGGCGTCCTCTCCCATGGCGTCAAAAAGAGCGGTAAGAAGCGCTTCATACCGCAGTTCCATGGTATTAAAAAGTCTTACCGCTACACAGTCTTCGTTTCTGATCAGTGCCAGAAGGATATGGTCCGTGCCGATGGCAGTCTGCCCGGCTTTCTTTGCGATCGCGTAAGCATCCTCCAGGATCCTCTGCGCCTTCGGGGAAAGCGCCGGTTCGCTGCTCACGCGGGAGATCCCTTCCGGCGCGATCAGTTTTTCGATCAGGCCGATGACCTTCTCATAAGTCACGCCGAATCCCTGCAGCAGTTCGCACGCCATGCATTCCGTCTTTAAGATGCCGGCCAGAATGTGCTCCGTGCCCGTATAATGCAGCCCGAGGCGCGCGGCCGTTTTTTCCGCTTCTCCCAGAGCCTTTGCGGCTCTGGAAGTCAGCGGATGATTCCATTTTCGCATGTATTATTTCTCCGTCATATCGCCTTTATCGAATGTATCGGGAAGAAGCCCGCCGGGGACGACCATCGGGAAGACCATCTCATCGCAGTCTGTCATGCAGTCTATGACAGCGGCCTTTCCGGATGCGAGCGCTTCTTTGAAAGCGGCTTCCGCTTCCTCTCTTGTCCTGACGGTGTATCCCTTTACGCCGAGCGCTTCCGCCACGGCGGCATAATTCACTTTATCCTTAACGACTGTCTCGGAATATCTCTTTTCGTAGAACAGGTTCTGCCACTGTCTGACCATGCCCAGCGCGTGGTTGTCCACAATAACGGTGATCACAGCCAGGTCATTCGCGCTGACCGTAGCCAGCTCGTTCATGTTCATGCGGAAGCATCCGTCTCCGGTTACCTGGACCACCGTGCGGTCCGGAAATGCCACTTTCGCGCCGATCGCCGCACCGAGACCGTAGCCCATCGTTCCCAGACCGCCTGAGCTTAAGAAAGTACGGGGCTGTCTGTAGGTATAATACTGCGCGGACCACATCTGATGCTGTCCGACATCCGTCACGATCACCGTATCCTCCGGCGTATTCTTATCGATCATGGAAATGATCCAGGGACCGGACAGGCCTTCCTCGACCGGCATCGGATATTTCTGCTTGCGCTCCTGCACCTTCTCCATCCATTCCGGATGCGACTGCTGCTCCAGCCGTGCATTCAGCTCCTGCAGCACGGGCTTTATATCCCCGATGATCGCTGCGTCTGTACGGATATTCTTGTTGATCTCCGCAGGATCGATATCAATATGGATGATCTTCGCGTTTGACGCGAACTTCTCGGTATTGCCGGTGCATCTGTCGGAGAAACGTACGCCGACGCCGATAAGAAGATCGCAATCCGCTACGGAAAAATTCGTCGTTTTCGTACCATGCATTCCAAGCATGCCCATATATCTGGGATCAGCTTCATCAAAGGCGCCCTGGCCCATCAGAGAGAGGGTGACCGGCGCATCGACCCTGTTCACGAACGTCGTGAGCTCTGCGGAAGCATTCGCGGCGATCACGCCGCCGCCGGCAAAAATGACCGGCTTTTTCGCTTCCCGGATCATGGAAAGCGCCGTTTCCAGCTCCTTCTCTTTGATCTTCGCTTCTTCCTTTACAATCGGAGCCGGCTGTTTGGGCTCGAATTCCGTGACCGCCGCCGTGACATCTTTTGTGATATCCACAAGCACCGGGCCGGGGCGGCCCTTGCGCGCCAGCCGGAACGCTCTGCGGATCGTCGGAGCAACGTCTTCCACGCGCTTTACGATCGTCCCGTATTTCGTGATCGGGATGGCTACGCCGGCAATATCGACCTCCTGGAAGGAATCCTTTCCGAGGACGGCATTTCCCACGTTGCAGGTAATAGCGACCACCGGAACGGAATCCATATAGGCCGTTGCCAGACCGGTGACCAGATTGGTCGCGCCGGGACCGGATGTGGCGAAGCATACTCCGACCTTCCCGGTCGTACGCGCATAACCGTCCGCAGCATGCGCAGCACCCTGTTCATGTGAAGTTCTCACATGATGTATTCTGTCTCTGTAATGATACAGCGCATCATAGACATTCAGAATGGCGCCTCCCGGATATCCGAAGACGGTATCCACCCCCTGCTCCAGAAGGCATTCCATTACGATTTGTGAACCGTTCAGTTTCATTCAAAAACTCCCCCGTACTTACTTTATCTCAAGGATGGCTCCGCGGTTGCCGGACGTGACCAGCTTCTCGTATCTGGCAAGATATCCGGTCGTGACTTTCGGTGCCTTCGGCGTCCATTCTGCTTTTCTTCTTGCAAGCTCTTCTTCATCGACCTTCAGATCCAGTCTGCAGGCGTCGATATCGATGGAAATGATATCTCCTTCATGCACGAGCGCGATCGGGCCGCCGACAGCAGCTTCGGGAGAAACGTGTCCGATGGAAGCGCCTCTGGAAGCACCGGAGAATCTTCCGTCCGTGATCAGCGCAACGCTTGCGCCGAGGCCCATTCCCGCAATGGCAGAAGTGGGATTCAGCATCTCTCTCATGCCGGGGCCGCCTTTCGGGCCTTCATACCGGATGACGACAACATCTCCGGCCACGATCTTTCCGCCCTTGATGGCAGCGATCGCATCTTCCTCGCAGTCGAATACCCTGGCGGGGCCTTCGTGCTTCATCATCTCCGGAACGACGGCGGAGCGTTTTACCACGCCTGAATCGGGTGCCAGGTTTCCGGTCAGGATCGCCAGTCCGCCTGTCTCGGAATAGGGGTTCTCGACCGGCCGGATGACCTCGGGATCCCTGTTGACGGCCTTCGCGATATTTTCACCGACCGTCTTTCCTGTCGCTGTGATCAGATCGGTGTAGAGCAGGTTCTTCTTTGTGAGCTCCTTCATGACAGCGTACACGCCGCCCGCCTGATACAGGTCTTCCATATAGGTGGGACCGGCCGGCGCCAGATGACAGAGGTTCGGTGTGCGTCTGCTGATCTCGTTGGCAAGAGAGAGATCGAGATTGACCCCCGCTTCATGCGCGATAGCAGGCAGATGAAGCATGGTATTGGTGGAGCATCCGAGCGCCATATCAACCGTAAGCGCGTTCAGGAATGCTTTTTCATTCATGATATCTCTCGGACGGATATCCTTCTCGAGAAGTTCCATGACTTTCATGCCGGCATGCTTTGCAAGCTTGATTCTGGCGGAATAGACGGCGGGAATGGTGCCGTTGCCCTCCAGGCCCATACCGATGGCTTCGGTCAGGCAGTTCATGGAGTTGGCAGTGTACATACCCGAGCAGGATCCGCAGGTCGGACATACGGAATTTTCGAATTCCTTTACATCCTCTTCAGTCATTTTCCCGGCTGCATAGCTTCCGACTGCCTCGAACATGGAGGAAAGCGAACGCTTCTGTCCCTTTACGCGTCCTGCGAGCATCGGGCCGCCGCTTACGAAAACGGTGGGGATATTGAGTCTGGCGGCTGCCATCAGCAGGCCGGGCACGTTCTTGTCGCAGTTCGGTACCATGACCAGTGCATCAAAGGCGTGCGCCAGCGCCATGCACTCCGTGGAGTCGCAGATCAGATCTCTGGTGACCAGGGAATATTTCATGCCGATATGTCCCATCGCAATACCGTCGCAGACTGCGATCGCGGGGAATACGACGGGTGTTCCGCCTGCCATGGCGACACCCTGTTTTACGGCGTCAACGATCTTGTCCAGGTTCATGTGTCCCGGAACGATCTCATTATAAGAACTCACGATGCCGACAAGCGGTCTGGACAGTTCTTCTTCCGTCATACCAAGCGCATTAAATAAGGATCTGTGCGGTGCCTGCTGCATCCCTTTCGTTACAGAATCACTTTTCATCATTATCCCTCCGTACTGTGTTTTCGATTTATGAAAGATTGACTTTTATTACAGGTTTTACGCGGATGGCGTCTGTTCCGACGTCATAGCCGTTCGGCATTACGGTATTTCCGATTCCCGCGAACGCTTCCATGCCGTCATACTCGCCGGGCGTCCGGAGCCAGGTATCTTTTTTCCACTCCGGAAATGTGTTTTTGTATTTTTCGAATTCACCGATGCTGAAAATATAAACGGTATCGGCAGTGGCAGGATTCACGGCGGAACCGGTCTGTGACGGTTCCTCGTCAAGTTCGCTCTCCATCAGAAGCGCCGCTTCTCCCGGTGTGAACTTTTCTTTTATATAACTGCCGTTCAGATATTGCCGGAGCGAAGAATCGGCCCATGTACAAGGTTTTCCGTCTGCTGAGAACGCTCTTTCCGGAATATTTTCCAGGCGGAGCAGCAGCGCGGATGTGCCGTCATTTTCCAGAACGGTCCAGTCCGTCCCTGCAAAATGAACGGTATTTCCGGGCGCGGTGTCTGCGATTGCCTTGCGCTCTGCTTCCGCATACATCGCATCGGCTTCCGCATCGCCGCTCTGCGCGATCTCGCGGAGGGTATCTCTGGCAGTGCCCCAGCTTCCTTCCTCAAACGCCTTCCTGCCGGCCGCTCTTCTTGCGGTATCGTAGGTCTCCCGCAGATCTTCCCTGCCGTGTTTCTTCAGCGCGTTTCCGTACGCCTGCCAGGCTTTGTCCTCCATCCCTATCGCCATCTCAAAATCGCCTTTGAGCTTCAGATAGGTGCTCGTCTTGGTGAAACCGAACGCGATGAGAAGAACGGCGACAAAGGCTGCGCCGAGCAGGAACAACCGGAGCCTTCCCCGCTGTTCCATTTTCATGGCCCGCTTCTTCAGCTTTTCAGCCTGTTCTTCATAATCCGTGCACTTCATGGCCTCCGCATAAAGCGCCGGATCGGTATGCTTCTCCAGAAGCTTGTTCTTTTTGATCAGTTTCGCCATACCCTCGAACTGATCGGCGGCATACCGGAGCTCTGCTGCCGAAGCCGCATGATCCCTGAGCGCCGAGGCGCTTTGGTATGCCTCTATGATGGTCTTTGCTCTGGAAGCATAGGCTTTGTGGCGCACCCGGTTGCGCACTTTCTTCAGATTCTTCAGGGAAAGGGACTGTTTTATATATTCCTGATCCTCTGTCCTGTCAGCTGTTTCCGGCCTGATATCGGTGCCGTCTTCATCATCCGTGTAGGATTCCGGCGCGGACAGCTCTTCCTGTTCCTCTTCGTCTGCAGTGTCGGCTTCCGCCGCATCGGTTTCCGCCTCATTTGCTTCCGGTTCTTCTTCCCCGAAAGAGATCTCCCCTTCTTTTACCATCGCCACGAGATGCTTGAAAATATCCCTGGCCCGGGTATAGTACCTGGCCCGGTATTCCTCGATCTGCAGCTTGTCGGCCATATCTTCATAGGAGAGACCGAGCTCATACTGCTGTATGGGAGTCAGTGCTTCCTGCAGCTCCTCAATTTTTATCTTTTTTGCTGCCATAAAAGGCTCCTGAAATAATAAAAATATCTGATGCCAAAAGAGAGCAAATGATGTGCATCATTTGCTCCTCACGATAGACTTACATGTTCACTTAATGCTTCTGCCTGATCAATCCTGTGAAGGCTTCTCTATCTGCACAATAGCGGCTTTCTGCATGGGGATGCGGCAGTTCTTGTTGCTGCCGAACTCGACGATTACGACATCCTCCGTAATATCGATGATGGTTCCGTAAAAACCGCTCGTGGTAAGGCAGGAATCGCCGACCTCCATGCTGCTCATCAGTTCCGCCTGCTGTTTCTTCTGCTTGTTCTGCGGGCGAATGACGACAAAGTACATGAAAGCAAAAATGATGACGATATACAGAATCCAGAAAGTTCCGCTCATTCCGCCGCTGGCTGCAAGTAACATATTATGACCCTCCCTGCATGCGGGACATCTGCAGTAAAGGAAGCAGGGTAAAAATCAGTCCCGGCTGCCTTCCATGCCCGCAAGCTTTTCCTTTTTATAGTCCGAATACCGGCCTTCTTCTATGGCCTGACGTATTTCAGCCATCATTGTATTATAAAAAGATAAATTATGCAAGACGCAAAAACGCAGGCCCAGCATCTCCTTTGCCTTCAGGAGATGCCTGATGTACGCCCTGGAATAGCCTTCCCGGCAGACCGGGCAGCTGCAGCCTTCTTCGATCGGTCTGGGATCCGTTTCGTAGCAGGCGTTCATCATGTTCATCTTGCCGTGGTTGGTGTAGACATGTCCGTGCCGGCCGTTCCTGGTGGGATACACACAATCGAAGAAATCCACACCTCTGTCAACGGCTTCCAGGATATTGGCGGGCGTGCCGACGCCCATGAGATAGACCGGCTTGTTCTGCGGCAGTTCGGGAACGACCGCGTCCAGGATTTCATACATCTGTTCGTGCGTTTCGCCGACAGCCAGACCGCCGATCGCATAGCCCGGCAGATCAAGCTCCCGGATGGCTTTCGCATGTTCAATGCGGATATCCGCAAACGTACCGCCCTGGTTGATGCCGAAAAGCACCTGGCCGGGATTGACGGTGTCCGGCAGCGCATTGAGCCTGTCGAGTTCCGCCTTGCAGCGGAACAGCCACCGGGTGGTGCGGGCAACGCTGTTTTCCATATATTCTCTCGTGGACGGATACGGAGCACATTCATCGAAAGCCATGGCAATATCGGAACCGAGGTTGCTCTGGATCTGCATGCTTTCCTCAGGCCCGATGAAGAGCTTCCGGCCGTCAATGTGGGAGTTGAAGCGTACGCCTTCTTCCTTTATTTTCCGGAGTCCCGCGAGGGAAAAGACCTGGAATCCGCCGGAGTCTGTGAGAATGGGCTTGTCCCAGTGCATGAACTTGTGCAGGCCGCCCATTTTCTTTACGATCTGATCGCCGGGGCGGACGTGAAGATGATAGGTGTTGGAAAGTTCCACGAGCGTGCCGATGTTCTTCAGGTCGGCGGCGGAGACAGCGCCTTTGATGGCCGCGGCGGTGCCGACGTTCATGAAGACAGGCGTCTGGATCTCGCCGTGCGGGGTTTTGAAGGCGCCGCGTTTGGCGCGGCCGTTGGTCTTGATGAGGGTGTATTTGTCCATATGGATGTTCTCGCTTAATAAGGATTGGTGTGTTAACTCAGTGTAATCCCCTTCTCACTTTACTCGGAAGGATGGGGTGGGATGGCGAAGTGACGCCGTGACGGTATGCTTATACCGGAAACAGGGGTCGCTGCGATTGCTTCGCTTACGGGACGAAACATCTGCACACCAATTTTTCAACGAATAAAGCGTGTTGAAAAACTGGTGACAGTTTCGCCCGAAGCTGTCGCTCTCCGCTCTACAGTTCCCGGTATAAGCATACCGTCACGACTGTCATCAGTCAAATGGAATCGGGATGAAACAAAAGTTATTGTCTTGTGTATGATTTACTCGGAAACATCTTTTGTCGATCGGTAATTCTCCGGCAGCAGCAGAATTGTTATTAAATCCTTCACCGGACAGCTTCAGCGGCAGGATCATCCCTGAAACTGTAGAGCGCAGAGCGACAGTTTCGGGCGAAATTGTCGACGGAGAGCAAACACGCTTTTTTTTTGCTCGAAGGAGTGCAGATATTTCGTCCCGTAAACGAAGCAATCGGAGCGACCCCTGTTTCAGGGATGATCCTGCCGCTGAAGCGTCACTTCGTCCGTTGACAAAACAAGCACTCCAACCACTCTTTCAAAAATGATCCTGCTGCTGAAGCGTCACTTCGTCCGTTGACAAAGCAATCGCCTCACCCCAGCAGCTCCGGTTCTTCCTCCACATCCGGTTCCTCTTCATATTCTTCCGCTTCCGGACCATCCTCCGGGATCTCCCCGCTGCCGTTCAGCACCTGCGACAGCGTCAGGGAAAATTCCCGCGCGGCATCCCCGTTCATATGTCCGTCCAGATCGGTAAAAGATTCCGGATCATGCGCTGTCAGTCCATAGTACGGATCTGTATTAAAGTTGATGTACGGCACATCATATTCCGCCATCAGTTCCGCAAAGTATTCATCCAGCGCCTCATAACCTTCCGAAAACTCCGCCAGCACATCATCCTGCATCGGCGTCACGATCGAAACAAATTCGATTCCCTGCTCCTGACAGTACTCAATGATCTTCCTCAGATAATCGATATTCTCCTGTACGAGATCCTCCGGGTAAATCTCTTCCATCGTATCCCAGTCAAATTCTGAAGGATCCACCGGATACCGCTCGATGAAACCGTCCTCGTGGTACTCCTGCGTTTCCGTCGCAAAACCATCCGCACTGTAATCCCGGTTCAGCTTCTTGCTCACCGTCTCCTGCAGATGCTCCAGCTCATAGGAAAGCTGATACTCATACCACGGGAAGAACAGCGTCCTGAAATTGCATTTCGCCACCGCGTCCGCAAAATACGCCAGCTTCGCCATGCCCATCGGGAACTCATGGTAGAAAAGAAGATAGTTATTGCCCTCCTCTTTCTCCCGCACATAATATCCCGGCGACAGCTCATAGACGATCCGCGCCGGCTTATGCCCGCGCTCCACCATCATCTTTATCATATAATAGGTATCGATACTGTACTCTCCGCCCACGCAGATGTTATGTCCGGTCCTCCCGGAATCCGCCAGGATCACCGAGGGATCGATATTCATCTTGCCGTGCGATGTGCCCATATAAACATCGTCGTAAGTATTGTTCGCCACTGCATGGACGTCATTTCTCATAAAAGTGCAGGGATAGAGCGCAAAATCCAGCAAAAGCAGGATACACACCAGCACTGCGATCATGATCCCTGTCTTGAGTATTATCTTAGAACTGCGCATAAATGAACCCTCTCGGTGCTGCTGTCGATCCCAGGAAACCGATCATCACGAACAGCACGGCATATACCGCAAACACGCCGAAGGCAGGCATCGCCTTCACCTTCTCATATGGCTCCTTTCCCATTTCCTGCATTGTCCCCAGGATCACCATAAGGATGCTCCCGACAGCGATGATCAGCAGTGCATACGGTACGAACGCCGTTCCCGCGCTGCCGGCCGGGATCTGAAACAGCTGCGACGGATCGAAATGCGTAAAAGCGCACCTGATCATATACCCGGCTTCCCCGAGCGTATCCGAACGATCGAAGAACCAGCGCAGATTTACGATGATGAACGTCCGCACGATCATGAATATATGCCACCATGTCTCTTTTCCGGAGATGTGCAGCGCCTTTTTCCAGTCCCTGTATTGATAGGTAAGAAGTTCGGAAAAGGCGATAATGCCGCCGTTCAGGAATCCGTACACGACATACTTCATGCTCGCGCCGTGCCAGATACCCACGAAGAAGAACACGATAATATCCGCAAGCGCGATCGGGATCACACGTCCCATCCGCCGGCCGAAGATCCTCTTTGTATGTTTTGCGAACCCCATCATCCACTTTGAAAGAGAGATCGGATAGAACACATAGTTCATCATCCAGTCGCCCAGCGTAATATGCCATCTTTTCCAGAAATCCGCTATGGATGTCGCCAGATACGGTCTGCGGAAGTTCTCGTCGAGCTCGATCCCGAACAGCCGCGCCGTGCCGATCACCACATCCATTGCACCGGAGAAATCCGCGTAAAGCTGGATGCCGTAGAACAGCAGTCCGAACAGCGCGATGCCGTTGTACATATCCATGTCCGCCCAGATCGCATCCGCGAAGACGCCCGCCCAGTCGGCAATGATCATCTTTTTGGCAAAGCCGGTCAGGATACGGTACATGCCGTATCTGAAATTCTCCTTATCAGGTCTATGTTCCTCAAAGAACTGATGATGCAGCTTCCCGAATTTCCCGATCGGGCCCTGCAGAAGCTGCGGGAAGAAGGAGACGAACAGGGCGAATCTGAAAATATTTTTCTCTGCCTTCACCCTGTCCCAGTACACATCCAGCAGATAGCCGGAGGACTGGAATGTGTAGAAAGATATGCCGAGCGGAAAGACCAGATTCAGGCCGGCATGCTGCGTGCCCGTGAGGGAATTGAAGAGCGCTGTAAACGGCGCGGAGTATTTCACGATCCCGAGCATTCCCAGATTCACGATCAGGCCTGCCGCCACCGTAAGCTTCAGCGTTTTCTTCGACGCGCCCGTCTCCTCAAGACGGGTGATCAGCCTGCCGAACGAATAGACGGTGACGGTCGAGAACAGGATATAGAAAACGTACTTCGGCCCGCCCCACATATAATACACGTAGCTGAACAGCAGCAGCACGATCCATTGAAAACGCTTCGGCACGAGATAGTAAACGATCAGCGCCAGAAGCACAAACAGCAGAAAGGTATTGGAAACAAGCGACATCAGGATCCCTCCGGGTTCGTTCCCTGTAAGAAAGCAAAAACAGGATATACAGTAAGAAGGCCGTCGCCTGATACGTGACGGCCTTCAGAGAATAAACAGATCGTGATCAGTTCAGGATGCCTCCGTTCAGGCACTCCTTATCTTTTTTCTCCTTTTTGTCCGAAGATTTCTTCTTGTCGGAAGACTTTTTCTTGGCTGAACTGCCCGAGGATTTCTTCGAGGAGTTTCCGGAAGAACTCTTCTTCTCCGCTTTCTCCTGCGCAACGGATTCTTCATAAGCAGCCTTTGCTTCTTCCGCATCCTCGGTCAGATATTTGCCGAGGGCATATCCATGCACGCCGTTAAATTCGACTTCGTAATATTCACCGCTCGTATCAAAGACCGTAAGTTCGGAGTTGACAGGAATGGAGCCGACCTGCTCCGATTCCTTGTTTGCTTCCTTTCTCATCGCAAGTCCCCATGTGGAGTACATGGTCTTGCCGGCGGCTGCCGTTGTCTCTGCTGCCGCTGTGGTCTCCGCCGCAGCCGCAGTCTCCGCTGCCGCCGTGGTCTCCGCCGCTGCAGTCTCTTCTGCCGCAGCCATGGTCTCTGCCGCTGCTTCCGTTTCCGCAGCCTCCGTCTCAGGCGCCTCTGTCTGCGCCTCCGTCACTGCTGCCTCTGTTGTCTGTGCTGCGGTCGTCTCCGCCGCAGTACCGCCGCTGCACCCTCCCAGCACAAGGGAAAGGGCTAGCACAACTATGATCGCGTTTCTTATCTTCTTCATTTTTATGTCCTTCTGTTACCTGATCAGTTTCTTCTTTGCATTATGATAAGCGTACGTATTCTTTGTGCCGTAAGTGAACTTGAATCCCACGAATTTGTTCTTCTTTTTAAGCGGTTTCGCGTCGGTGGAAGTATTGAAGCTCGGGTCGCAGACAAAGGTCTTTTTCCCGGCTTTGTAAGTGATCCACGCATGTGTGCGGAAGGCGGTATATTTGCCCTTGCTGTTTCTTGCTGTGGGAACATAGCCGTGCACAAAGGTCACTTTTTTATAGCCAAGCATCGCTGCCATGACGGCCAGCATGGAGGCCTGTGTCTTGCAGTCGCCCTTTCTGGTCGAAAAACCTGCGACGGCATATTTCTTATAATTGCTGCCCTTCGCAACGCCCTTGTAATTTTTCCCGACGCAGGATTCCGCGCACCACAGGAATGCTTTTTTGAACAGTGCTTCCGTTTTTTTAGCGTTCAGGACCGGAATATCCTTCTTATAAAGAGTCCTGAGCCTTTCGGCGGCCTGCTCTTCCACGTCCGTATATTTTTTCAGGACGCCTTTTTTGTTAATGGAATAATACGCGTCATCGATTTTGTAAACCGTCTGGCTCTTTACAGCCTTTTCTTTGACGAAATAATATTCTTTGCCGTCGATCTCCTGCAGCCCGTTTACGGCAGTGCCGTTAATATAATAGGAAGCGCCGTCCCAGCCGTTTTTCGTTTCTTCTGCTGCGGCAGTATCCGCGCCGCCCTCTGCGTAAGCAACAGGCGCAAAAGAAAATGCCATAACGCAGGCCAGAAGAAGTGCTGTCAGTCTCTTTTTCATGATCTCTCCTTTATTCATCATAGGTATAAACGCCGTTCATACGATACACACCGGTCTTCGTATACAGGGAAATGCTGACCTCCAGATTGGGATACAGGAAATTATAATCCTTATAGTCCTTTTCCGTTCCGCCGGCAAATGCATTGCAGCCGTCAGACTTGCGGATCTTTTTCGGCTTTCCGAAGTTCTTCAGGACATCCTTGTACATGGTCTTTGACAGCCGGCCCATCTTTGCCATTTTTGTAAGCTTCTTTGAAGCGCTCATATTGCAGATGCCGTTCTTCGCAAAGGAATAGACCGTATCTTTTTTCGTCCCGTTTATAACCCAGAGCCCGGTCACCATATGCGCTTTTTCATCAAAACCGTAGTACTTTTTATTGATTTTGAAAACCTTGATCGTGACTGCGTATTTATCTTCGGGGGCTGTGTATGCCGTGCCGTTCTTTCCGAAGTAGAAAGCATATTTCTGCTTTCCTTCTTTGACCTTTTTAAAGGTGTTTATTACGGCTGCGCCTTTTTTCCCGAAATAGTATTTCTTTCCGTTGATCTGCTTCAGCGTATTGACCGCTGCCTTTCCGTCCTTTTCGAAATAATACAGGGATCCATCGATCTTCCGCAGAACAGATTTCAGCATTTCGCCTTTCACATAATAACTGGATCCGTCCCAGCCTTCCTTCACTTCAGTCTGTGTTCCGGGTTCATCTGCCGCCGGTGTTTCCGTTCCGGTCTCCGCCATGGCAGGGACCGCACATACAGTCAGCGCACCCAGAAGGAGCAGCATGGCACACTTGATTTTCATTCCCTTTCCCCCTTTTAAAACTTGTATTTCTTAAAGATCTTCCAGTCGCTCAGCCAAGGACTGGAAGCGCCGAACCTGGCGCCCATATTGTCATAGTATCTGCCGTTGATCTGAACGACCGCGTGATCCTGCTCGAGGACGCATACATACGGTTTATACCCCAGTTCCTTCGCCAGCGATGCGATCGTGCACGCAAATCCGTAGCAGTTGTGCGTCCAGCGGCCTTTATTGCGAAGCACCTTCACCGCGATCCTATACGGCCAGTCCGTTCCGTTCGTTTCGCTTCTCCGCACATAGCCGGGCCGGTAATCCGCGCACTCCAGCCGGTTGAAACACTTGCGGAATTTGACGGCATTGCTGTCGCTGCTGTTCGTGTACCTGCGGATGAAGTCCCACGTGAACCTGCTGGCATCCACCTGGACTTCGGAAAGCTGTTCCGCCGTGCCGCTGCTGTCGATCCGGTAGTACTTTCCGTTCATCGCAAACGGCAGCCTGTTCTTCAGCATCTTTCCGTTTTTCGCATAAATATGCAGCACGCCGTCCGTTTTGGCCGCGGCACCGGTGACAATGTAATGTCCCTTCGTAAAACAGTATAGGGCCCCGCTGATCCTTTTCAGTCCTGTCTCCCTGTACAGTTTTCCGCCTTTCAGGAAATAGTAGTATTTCCCGCTGATCTTCTGAAAGCCTTTTTTATTGTATCTGACGCCGCCTTTCAGGAAATAGTAATACTCCCCACCGATCTTTTTGAAGCCTTTTTTATTGTATCTGACGCCGCCTTTCAGGAAATAATAATATTTCCCGCTGATCTTCTTAAAACCCTTCTGACTGTACCGGACGCCGCCTTTCAGGAAATAGTAATATTTCCCGCCGATCTTCCTGAAGCCTTTTTCATTGTACCGGGCGCCGCCTCTGGTGAGATAATAATACTTTCCGCCGATCTTCTTAAAACCGGTCTTCGTATATTTCACGCCGTTCTTCTGATAGTAATAGTATCTGCCGTTCTCCTTCACCCACCTGTCCCGGTAGACCTTCGGGGGTTCCGAAGGGACTTCGGCAGCCGTTTCATTTTCGGCAGACGGCGTTTCGGCAGCATATGCCGGTCCCGCTGATGCAGCAAACAGCAGCACAGCGGCAAAAGTGATCAATATTCTGAAAGCTTTTTTCATAACAGGTCTCCTCCCGCTCAAAAGATCATGTTATAAACCGTTCCTTCAGGACATCTTTATATGTACTTTAGGTCTCAGCCTGAATACTTTTCCGTATTCTATCGCATAGTGCTTGTAGAACCCTCTGTTCTGTGCGAAAAGAGGATCATACGCTTTCCCTGCGATCTCTGTCCAGGCATGTCCGCCGGGATTCGGTGAATCCATGCAGACATATACATCCTTATAGCCTACTGCTTTCGCCAGATAGGCAAAAGCGGCTGCATCTCCCTGGCAGGTGCTTCCCTTTCCGTGGAAATGATCATTGGCATAAAGGGGGATCCATCCCGGTTTTGTCGTAAATGATCGTTTTGTAATATAGGATTTTTTCATGACCCAGATGAAGACAGTCTTCAGTTTCTGCGCCTTGCTCATCCTGTCATTGGTTATATCCGCAGCAATCTGCCGTGCTGTCTGATAGGTGTCATAGTCATACGCGTCGAGCTTTGACATCGGTTTCCCGTCCGGATAATAATAGGTACTGCCTTTCTTATAGGCTTCCACACAATTGTCTGCCACATAATACAGGATCCCGTCCTGCGTTGTGTCCTTTGTCTGCAGAGCGCCTTTTTTGCTGAAAAGATAATACTTTTTCCCGACGCGGGTACAGCCGGCCGCCACCGTATGATTCCAGTTGAAATAGTACTGTTTCCCGTCGATCTTCCGTAAACCGGTCTTCTTATACAGCTTTCCGTTTTTGCTGAAGTAATACAGCTTTTCACCGGCTTTTCGGAATCCGTCTGCGCGGCTCCCGTCTTTATTGAGCCAGTAATAGGTGCCCCTGATCTTTTGCAGCCCTTTTTTCTTCAGGATCGTACCGTCTTTGCCGACCCAGTAATACTTTCCGTTTTTCAGATACCAGTAATTCTTCCTGATTTCCTTCTGCACTTCGCCGGTCTCAGAGGTCTCCCCGGAAACGTCCGTCTGCTGCTCTTTTTCGTCGGCTGCATAGGTTCGTCCGGGTACGCAGGCAATAATAAAAGCGAGGAAAACCATAACGCCGATCTTCTTTAAAGTGTCTGTCATCCAATCACACTCCTGTCCTAATCGTTTTCGGAGCTTCCCCGCTGAAAATCCGTGTTTTTCATTTTACCTTCCGCAGAATAAAGTGTCAAGAAATTCGGGATGCGGCCTCTCAAGATTTGTCACATTTCCTCACGGAATCCGGGACAAAAATAAGGCAGCCTGACGGCTGCCCCGATGATTATCAGATTGTGTTTTATTTCCCGGGCCTGAGTTCGCTCTTTCCGCCCATGTAAGGGCGAAGGACTTCGGGGATGGTCACGGAACCGTCTTCCTGCAGATGGTTCTCCAGGAATGCGATCAGCATTCTGGGCGGTGCGACCACGGTATTGTTGAGGGTATGCGCAAAATACTTCCTGCCTTCGGGAGAGGTTACGCGGATCCTGAGCCTTCTTGCCTGTGCGTCTCCGAGATTCGAGCAGCTGCCGACCTCGAAATATTTCTGCTGGCGGGGAGACCATGCTTCCACATCCACGGATTTTACCTTCAGATCCGCAAGATCTCCGGAACAGCACTCCAGCGTACGCACCGGAATATCCATGGAGCGGAACAGATCGACTGTGTTCTGCCAGAGCTGGTCGAACCAGTAAGGAGACTCCTCCGGCTTGCAGACAACGATCATCTCCTGCTTCTCGAACTGATGGATGCGGTATACGCCTCTTTCCTCGATGCCGTGCGCGCCTTTTTCCTTACGGAAGCAGGGCGAATAGCTCGTGAGCGTGTAGGGAAGATCTTCCTCCTTATGCATCGTGTCGATGAATTTTCCGATCATGGAATGTTCGCTGGTGCCGATCAGATAGAGATCCTCTCCCTCGATCTTATACATCATGGCGTCCATCTCGGCAAAACTCATGACGCCTGTCACGACATCCGAACGGATCATGAAAGGCGGTACGCAGTAGGTGAAGCCGCGGTCGATCATGAAGTCTCTCGCATAAGCCAGGACAGCAGAATGAAGTCTTGCGATATCTCCCATCAGATAATAGAAACCGTTTCCGGCAACGCTTCTGGCGGCGTCCAGATCGATTCCCTGAAATGTCTCCATGATCTCGGTATGGTAGGGGATCGGATAGTCCGGAACGACCGGCTCGCCGTAACGCTTTACTTCCACGTTCTCGGAATCATCTTTTCCGATCGGGACGGAAGGATCGATCATCTGCGGAATGCGCATCATCCGCTGTTTAATCTCTTCTTCCACATCCTTCTCTCTTGCAGAGAGCGCATTGACTCGGTCGGCATCCTTCGCGATCTGCGCCTTAACAGCCTCGGCTTCCTCTTTCTTTCCCTGCTTCATGAGACCGCCGATCTGCTTGCTGAGTTTGTTGCGGTTCGCTCTTAAAGCCTCTACTTCCCCTTTGATGTCGCGGTTCTCGCGGTCGAGCGCGATGACTTCATCGACCAGCGGAAGCTTGGCATCCTGAAATTTCTTTCTGATGTTCTCTTTTACGAGTTCAGGATTTTCCCTGACAAATTTAATATCTAACATGTTCTCTCCTCTTTATTGCATCAGGCCTGTAAAAGCACTGGTTTTACAAAACCATACCACAGATAAGGCTGATATGCAAGAATACACAGACCGCCGTCTGCTGCCGTTCCTACCAGAATCTGACCGTTTTCTGTACGGTGTGGCGGATCCGGTAGCCGGAAGCGCCATAACATCCCCTGTACCATCCGGCGAACTGTCCCTCCGGATCGTAATTCAGTCCGCCGATCCTTACCCACGCATGTCTTGTAAGGCCGTCCCGGGCATGGTCCCTGGAACCGGATACTCTGCCGCACACGACATAGGATCTGTAGCCGACTTCATTGGCGAGGGCGGCAAAGGCGCATGCAAAGCTGTAGCAGTTGCCCGATCTTGTCGTCAGCATATTATAGGCCGTCTTTTTCTGCCAGTCTGTTTCCGAAAGCGTCGGATATTTGAGCGCATACCGGAAATTTCTGTGACTGGCGACGTAATTCCAGCAGGCACGCAGCTTCTCTCCCCGGGTCATCCGCTCATTGGTAACTGCCTTTGCGGTCTGTATGAATTTTTTCTTCCATACCGCCTGCACGCTGTCCGCCGCACTGCCGTTTTTTGTAAGCGCGATCCCGTCCACCGTCCGGTCGGTGAGGATCCTGCCTCTCCTGCTTGTTTTATAAAGCTTTTTTTTGATGATATGCCATCCGGAAACAGCCTTTCCTTCCGGCGTCACATAGTATCTGTTCTTACCGGCTCTTACGATCGAAGTATTCTCCGGCTGCAGCAGCGCTCCGTTGGGATCAAACACATAATATATATCGCCGATCCGGCGCGCGCCGACCGCCATGGAGCCGTCCTCCAGCAGATAGTATTTTGCGCCGTTCTGTTTTTTCCATTTCCCGGCACGCTTGCCCAGCATTTCATCGGAGCGGACCGGCTTTCTGACAGTGACGCTGCACTTCAGGGTCAGCGCCCCGGTCTTCGCATAAATGGATGCCTTCCCGGCCGCGCAGGCAGTGATCTTTCCGGCGGCTGATACAGATGCGGTCTCCGGATCGGATGATGTCCAGACAACCGCCTTTCGGGTTCCCGCAACATCAAGATCGTATTTCTTTCCGACGGCAAGAACCAGCGCCGTTCTGCTGAGCGACGGTGCCGCCAGCACAGGAACGGCGTGGATCAGTGCGGCTGCCAGCAGCACTGCAAGCACAGCGTGGATAATATGGCGCTGCCCCGCTTTTTTCATGATCATTACCCCCGCCGTTCTGTTACTTCAGCCGTTCGATCAGCTCTCCCGGCGCGCCTTTTGTGAGGCGCTTGCTTACACATGTCTTCAGTGAGATCGCATCATAAATATCTTCTTCAAAAGCACTGCACGCTGCTTTGTAATCCTCCATGGAGAGATCCAGAAGAGAGCATCCTCTCTCTATGCAGGTCAGCACCAGTCCGCCGATGATCCCGTGGGCGTCCCGGAACGGAATTCCGTGATTGACAAGATAATCCGCGGCGTCCGTAGCATTGGTAAAGCCGTTCATGGCGCTCTTTGCCATGGCTTCCTTATTCACTCTCATGGTCGAGAGCATCCCCGCAAACAGGATCAGCGCGGGCTTCACATTGTCGATCGCGTCGAACGCGCCTTCCTTGTCCTCCTGCATATCCTTGTTGTAGGCCAGCGGAAGTCCTTTCATCGTGGTCAGGATCTGCATCAGATGGCCGTAGATCCTGCCGGTCTTTCCGCGGACAAGTTCCGCAATATCCGGATTCTTCTTCTGCGGCATGATGGAACTTCCCGTGGAATAGGCGTCGTCCAGCTCAATAAAGCCGTATTCATTGGAATTCCAGAGAATGATCTCCTCCGAAAATCTGGACAGATGCATCATAAGGATGGAAAGATCCGAAAGCAGCTCGATGATATAATCCCTGTCGGAAACGGAATCCATGCTGTTTTCGGTCGCTTTGTCAAACCCCAGAAGCGCTGCTGTGTACTCTCTGTCCAGGTCATACGTGGTGCCTGCGAGCGCGCCGGCGCCCAGGGGGCACTCGTTCATGCGCTTCCTGGTATCGGTAAGCCTGCTGACATCACGCAGAAGCATGGCCTCGTAGGCGCCGAGATGATGCGCCAGCGTGACAGGCTGGGCTTTCTGCAGATGCGTAAATCCGGGCATAAAAGTTTCCTTATGCTCATGCATGAGCTCTCTGATCACGCGGATCAGATTCTCCGTGAGCGATATGATCTCATCGGTCTCTCCCCTGGTATACAGCTTCATATCTACTGCGACCTGATCATTTCTGCTGCGGCCCGTATGGAGTTTCTTGCCGGCTTCCCCGATCTCCGCGGTCAGCGTGCCTTCGATAAAGCTGTGGATATCCTCCTGGGAGTCATCGAACTGCAGCGTGCCCGCCTCAAGCCTGTCCCTGATCGACAGCAGGCCCGCTGCGATCCGGTCTCTTTCCTCTTCGGTCAGGATCCCCTGCTTTGCCAGCATTTTTACATGGGCCAGGCTTCCTTCGATATCCTGTCTGTACAGTCTTCTGTCAAACGAGAGCGATTCATTGAATGAGAACGCAAGCTCATCAGTATTTCCCTTAAACCTTCCGCCCCAAAGCTTCATTTCCCGTCCTCCTCTATTTCCTTCAGCACTATATTGGTGAACGCTTCATCCGACATATCATCCGCCTCTTCCGCCTCTTCGGACGGCACAATCCGTCTGGCAGCTGCTGCATTCGGCTGTTTTCTGCGCTTATGGATCTTTTTTCCTGCTCTCGTTCCGCCCCGGATGACCGGCAGGACCGCATGACGCCTATGATTATGCGACATGACCATGATGAATATCGCCGCCAGGATCAGCAGCGAAGACACGGAGAGGGCAATGCCCTCCGCCAGTCCGGGCACATGATAACGGAACAGGATCACATGGCTCCCGGCCGGCAGATCCAGGCAGAGGAATGTGTTGTCGAACGATTGTGTCTCTGCAGGTTCGCCGTCGACCGTAACGCTCCAGCCTTCGTCGTAAGGGATCGAGGTGAAGAGCGTTCCTTCCTCCTTTGCTTCCACGCTGCCGGTAAGGCTCGTTTCCCAGAGGGTACTGCTGTATTCATCCACTGTCATGCCCTGCGCCGAAAGCACATTGTACCAGTCCCTGAATACATTTTCATCGAACATGTACGCCGTTCCGGTCACGCTGTAGTCCTCTTCGCCGCCGCAGAGCAGGGATATATCCGTATTCTGTTCGCAGATACCGAGATCCAGCAGATAACCTCTGTCAACATTGCTGAAAGAGAGCGTATCGTCGTCTTTATAAGCAGTAACATCGGTAACGTTGCTGTTGTCGACGTAGACGAAAACATGTCCCCTCTCAGGTACCGTGAAATCAAAGGAATCATTCTCGTAATTTTCTTCTATGACAGAGAGCACATCTCCGGATCCTGTCGTACGGCCGACCAGATAATTCTGTGCTTCCGCGGGATCATACGGTTCATTGCCGGTAATATCATCATTCGCCCCTGCCGGGACCATGAATCCGAGCGGCATGGTGTACAGATTCTCATACAGGAACGTGTCGCCGTGCCAGCTGATATATTCATAGTAAGGACTGTCTTCCAGTTCCGAAGAGGAGATCAAATATTTCACGGAAAGCAGCGAGCTCATGAGCGGCGTGGCGCCCGTAAAGCTGTACGCGTTCGTATTTCCTTCCAGACCGAATTCCTTGTAGAAATCGCTGACGCCTGCCTGCGTCGTGGAGGAAAAGATCGACGCCGAACGGTAACCTGTCCAGGCCCCGTCATTCTTTGTTTTCCTGGACGCTTTCTCGACCCTGAAGAAACCGTCTCCGAACCGGCTTTCCGCCTGCTGCACAAGGATCTGATAACTGTTGGTGTACTTGATATATTCGCTGCGGCTTGTGGTCGTCACGCTGGTGACAGCCATGTTGATGCCGGTCTCCATCACGATCAGTCCGAGTGCGAGGATGCAGGCCGTGACAGCCTTCAGTGTGCCGGTATTCGCAAGGAACAGGACCAGTGCATACAATGCGATGAACAGAGCGGACAGCAGGTATACATGATATTCAAAATCATCCACCTCGATCACGACGCGGCAGATCATGATAAATACGGCTGCCCCCCAGAACGATCCCGCGATCGCCTTCACGTTCAGTTCGCGTACACGGCGCACGCCGTCATAGCACACCGAGAGCAGAAGGATGGTGTACAGGAAGGACTGTCTGCAGGGAAGGGAATTGGGATAATGCATGCCGTGCCAGATATAGTTCGGGATATTCAGGGAAAAGCTTACGAGCATGATCCCCAGCACGGTGCTCTTAACGATCTTCCGTTTTGCTGAAATATTGGGATTGAGAATATAAAGCGGATACAGAAGTATGCAGATCACGCCGGAATACAGATTGGGCCAGTGGTCCAGTCCGATCTCCACATCCACATTCATCATATGGCGCGCGAGCATCTCCAGCGCGGAAAAATAAGACACAAGAGAGGTAGGGAAGGTCGTATCTGCGGAAGCGGTCGTCATCAGGCATTTATACGCCGGCAGCAGAAGAAAAGCCGCCAGCCCGCCGGCAAGCAGTGAAAAAACAGCGAAGACCGCCGCTTTCGTCAGATATACTTTCGCCCTCTGCTTCGGAAGCAGGACCAGCTCGGCCAGAAAATAAATGACTGCAAAGATACAGAGCATAATGGCAATGTAATAATTCGCCACAATGCCGAACCCGAGGGCGATCACATACAGGAACGGCCTGTTCTTCCTGACAAGTTGCTCGATCCCGAGCAGGATCACAGGCGCGATCCAGATACAGTCGAGCCACATGATATTCCAGCTGTAAGCCGCCATATATCCGCTCATGGCATACAGCATGGAGATTCCCGTGACAGCGAGCGTACATTCCCGGAAATGTTTTTTCAGATACCACGCCATCGTAAAGCCGGCGAGGCCGATCTTTACGACGATGAGGTATGTCATGAATTCAATGACCAGCCCTTCCGGCACCAGAACGAGCAGCCAGTTGAAGGGGCTGGAAAGATAATAGGAATACAGCGCAACAAAATTGCTCCCCAGTCCTATTCTGGTATCATAGGTCAGACTTCCGCCTGTTTTCAGAAGTCTTGAAAACTCCTTGAAGAACGGCGCGTACTGGTGGTACATGTCCGTACGCAGGAAGCTGTTGTCTCCGAACGGATAGATCTGCTTCCCGGCGAAAATGCCGACCATCACCACCATCGGCAGTACAAATGCCAGGATCATGGGAAGCCGTGATCCGGATCTGTTCGATTTTTCGTTAACCTGATTCATCAACTTTTCTCCGGATCCAAACGCTTAGTTATCCTCGGGCTTGTTCTCGGCCGTATAGACCTGTCTCTTCATAGCCATGGCATCGCTTGCCAGATATTCATCGTATGTCGTCATCTTGTCGATCAGTTTCCCGCCGATCAGCTCCATGATCCGGTTCGCGGTGGTCTGCACGATCTGATGGTCGCGGCTCGCGAACAGCATGACGCCGGGGAACTTGATCATTCCGTTGTTGAGCGCCGTGATGGATTCCATATCCAGATGGTTCGTGGGCTCATCGAAAATAAGCACATTCGCGCCGGAGATCATCATCTTCGAGAACATGCAGCGCACACGCTCTCCGCCGGAAAGCACGTTCAGGTGTTTCATGCCGTCATCGCCGGCGAACAGCATTCTGCCGAGGAAGCCTCTGACATAGGTGACATCCTTGATCTCCGAGTAGCCGGTGAGCCATTCGGTGATCGTATAATCCGACTTGAATTCTTCCGAGCTGTCCTTCGGGAAGTAAGCCTGGGATGTGGTCACGCCCCATTTATAACTCCCGGCATCCGGCTCGATCTCGCCCATCAGGATCCGGAACAGGGTGGTCTTTGCCAGTTCGTCGGATCCGACAAACGCAACCTTGTCATCGTGATTGAGCGTGAAGGAAATATCGTCCAGCACCTTTACGCCGTCGATGGTCTTTGTAAGATTATGCACTTCCAGGACATCATTGCCGATGCTTCTCTCCGGCCTGAAATCAATGTACGGATATTTCCTGCTGGAAGGACGGATCTCTTCCAGCTGGATCTTCTCCAGCGCTCTCTTTCTGGAAGTCGCCTGCTTGGATTTGGAAGCATTGGCGGAGAACCGCTGGATGAACTCCTGCAGTTCCTTGATCTTCTCTTCCTTCTTCTTGTTCGCTTCCTTCATCTGGCGGATCATCAGCTGGCTGGATTCATACCAGAAATCATAGTTGCCGGCGTACAGCTGGATCTTTCCGTAATCGATATCCGCGATCTGGGTGCATACCTTGTTCAGGAAATATCTGTCATGGGAAACAACGATGACCGTATTCTCAAAATTGATCAGGAACTCCTCGAGCCAGGCGATCGCGGCCAGATCCAGATGGTTGGTAGGCTCATCGAGGAGCAGAATATCCGGATTCCCGAAGAGTGCCTGTGCGAGCAGGACTTTTACCTTCTCACTGCCGGAAAGCTCCCGCATGTATTTATCATGCAGTTCGGTCTCGATCCCGAGGCCGTTCAGGAGGGCGGCCGCATCCGACTCCGCCTCCCAGCCGTTCATATTGGCGAATTCCGCTTCCAGCTCGCTGGCGCGGATGCCGTCTTCATCGGAAAAGTCCTCTTTCGCATAAAGTTCGTCCTTTTCCTTCATGATCTCGATCAGTCTGGGATTTCCGAGCATGACAACATCCAGTACAAGTTCATCCTCGTACTGGAAATGATCCTGCTTCAGGAAGGAGAGCCTCTCTCCGGGTGTGATGATCACTTCTCCCTTGGTCGGCTCAAGCTCTCCCGTCAGTATCCGCAGGAAGGTCGATTTTCCGGCACCGTTCGCGCCGATCAGTCCGTAGCAGTGCCCCGGAACGAATTTTACATTTACATCTTCAAAAAGCGCGCTCTTGCCGAAACGCAGCGTAACATTGCTGACAGTGATCATAGTCTCTCCTTCTTCCCCGGCAGATCAGCCTACCGGTTCGGCTTCTTTCTTCTTCTTTTGTTTATCGTCTGTTCCGGCTGCGCCTGTCTCCACTTCCAGCGGCGGAATGACAGGTTCGGGCGCCTTATGCACTGTACATGTCTTGTAAGCCCTGCCTGCGGTATGGCCGGAATCATCCGTGCTTCCCGTTGTTGTCTCCGGCAGCTTGATGCATGTCTTGTAATAGGTCTTCGGGCACCACTGATTCGGCTTCATGCCGCTGGAGGAACAGACCCTGACGGAATAATGAATATCGCATTCTTCAAGCGGTTCGGTCCCTCTCTTGAAGTACTCTGTGTAGACCATCCCTTCCCTGTGATCCCCTTTGCAGGTGCTCTTTGCAAGCTTTCCGGACTTCGCGCAGATCTCGCATTCCACGATATCCGACGGCTTGAGGAAATTCTTGTTGCGGTATTTCTCATGCCTGTCGATGCGGTCCATGATCTTCTTCCAGATCACCTTGTGATAACTGGAACTCTCATTGGCCTCCATGGTGGTCTGGTCATCAAATCCGGTCCAGATGCCCATGGTCAGATACGGCGTGAATCCCACGAACCACAGGTCTGTCTTTCCCGTGGTGGTTCCGCTCTTTCCGGCTGCTGTCATGTTGTCAAGCGCCGCCACCTGGCTGGTGGAATTATGAAGCCCGAACAGGCTGGAAGCTTCCATCGAACCTTTCATCGCGTCGGTAAGCAGGAAAGCGGTGCTGGCCTGGATGACCTGATGCTGGTCCGGCGTATTGTCGATCACGACTTCTCCGGAACGGTCAATGATCTTCGTGTAGAAGATCGGCTTCTGATAAACGCCCATGTTGGCGATCGTCGCATAGGCAGCGGTAAGCTGCAGATTGGTAACGCCGTCCGTCAGTCCGCCAAGCGCGAGCGACGGGGAAATATCGGTATAAATGCTTCCGTTGACTTCTTTCTGCCGGTACAGCGTGTTGAAGCCGAAATCCTCCGCGTACTCGAATCCAAGCTCGGGCGTTACTGTATCCACCAGCGTCTTTACCGCCAGGATATTCATGGAATACACGATGCCTTCCCTGATGTTCGCATAGCCGACATAGGAATCGCCCCACCAGTTCCGGAATGTCTTTCCCGTGGTGGGTTCGGTATAAGGTTCGTCATAGTAGACCGATGCAAGGGTGCCGCCGCATGTATCGATCGCCGGCGCAAACGCCGTCAGCACCTTGAACGTGGATCCCGGCGAACGTCTTGTACCGGTGGCGCGGTTAAGCGAGAGGGAGGTATTCTTGACGCCTCTGCCGCCCGAGATCGCCTTCACCTGTCCGGTTCTCTGATCGATCACGACGACGGAAGCCTGCGGCTGCAGGACGGGATTCAGGACTTCGCTGATAATGCGGTCTCCCTGGACCAGCACTTTCTCCTTGAACCGCTGCACGTAATTATCGATCTGCGAAACATTGTCCACATTCAGAGAGGCGAGATTGAGTTCCTTCTTTATGTTGTATTCGTTGAAATAGAACGCCTCGCCGTCACGGTTGATTGCCAGATAATAGTTGAAGGAATAACGGTTCGCGACTTCATTGTAATTGGCCGGATCGGAGATCTCCTGGTCAACGATCTTCTGCATGTCCGGATCCTGCGTCGTGTAGATCTCCAGACCGCCGCTGTACAGCAGCTTATAAGCCTGATCTTCGGTATAGCCGCATTTTTCGACCAGGTCACGCTGCACTTCGGTCACCAGTCTGTCGGTAAAATAGGAATACGGCTCTTCGTCTTCTTTCTTTACCTGCGCATTCACGCTCTGGATACGGGCATAAACGTCATCCGCCAGCGCTTCTTCGTGCTGTTCTTTGGTAATATATCCCTGCTCTTCCATATAACGCAGGACGATCTCCCGTTTTTCCTTATTGTTCTCGGGATGGGTGATCGGATTGTATCCGACCGGGTTCTGGGTAATGCCGGCAATGGTAGCGCATTCGGAAAGCGTCAGCTCACTGACATCCTTGTCAAAGTATCTTCTGGCAGCGGTCTGTACGCCGAGGCTGTTGGCGCCCAGGTTGATCGTGTTCAGATAATTTTCAAGGATCTTTTCTTTCGGCATTACTTTTTCCAGCTCGATCGCCAGATACTGCTCCTGAATCTTTCTGACGACTTTCGCGCCGATGCCTTTTTCGGCGCCGCCCGAAAAGACATTGTTCTTGATCAGCTGCTGCGTGATGGTGCTGGCGCCCTGCGTACTGTTGAAACGGCTTTTGATGCCCAGGACGACCGCACGGATCATGCCGCGCATATCCACGCCGTGATGAAGCCAGAACCTGGAATCTTCGATCGCAACGAACGCGTTCACCAGATCTTTCGGGATCTGATCATAATCTACCGGATCCCTGTTCGCGCCGGAAGTAACAAGAGTCTGGATCAGCTCACCGTCCTCATTATAGACTGACGTGGCGATCCCCTGCGGGGACACATCCACTGCTTTCATGTCCGGAGATTCGGCAATGATCCCTTTCACAACGCCGTAGCCGGCGGAAATGCCGCATACAGCCAGAATAATGCATGCAAAAAAAGCCATCCTCACGGCAAAAAGCACGGATTTATTCTTTACCTTCTTCCCTCTGGACTGCAGGTTCCTTAGTTTTTTTCTTGTATTCTCACGGCCGAAGTTCATGCAACCCTCCGCTAAATGTAGTCTGCGTCAGTATGCCTTAACTGATTAATGATACTATAAAGAACTTGTTACGTCAAATGACCGGGCCATCCGTTTCCGGCGCCATACCGCCTTTCTGCTGCGGCTGCGACGGCTGAGAGATCTTTTCCTTCATTATATATATAGGCCTGTCTTTTCCCTGTATATAGATCTTCGCAATATATTCTCCCACGATGCCGAGCGTCGTCATCTGGATCCCGCCGATCAGAAGGATCAGCACGATCAGTGTTGCATAGCCCGGCACATCGATACCGACGGTCAGCTTCTGGACGACTACAATGATCAGATACAGCAGGGACAGCAGGGACATGATAATGCCGACGCCGGTGGCGATCCTGAGCGGTTTGGTGGTAAAGGCAACGATCCCCTCGATCGCATATTTGAACAGCTTCCGGAAAGACCAGGTAGTTTTCCCGGCGTTCCTTGTCTCTGCTTTATAAGGCATGAAATGATTTTCAAAACCCACCCAGGAAAAGATCCCCTTTGAAAAGCGGTAATATTCGCCGAGCGAAAGAATCGCATCCGCCATATTTCTGCGGAATGTCCGGAAATCACTGGCCCCCTGATGAAAATCCACTTCGCTGACCGCGTTTATAAGCCCGTAGAAACAGTACTTGAAGAAGCGCAGTACGATCCCTTCATTACGGTCTTTCTGAAACCCCGTGACGCAGTCTGTATCCGGATGGGCATCCAGATATTGGACCATCTCGAGCGCAATTTCCGGGCGCTGCTGCAAATCGGCGTCGATCATTGTCACATAATCGCCGCAGGATTCCTTCAGCCCAGCATACATGGCGGCTTCCTTGCCGAAATTCCTGGAGAAATTGATGCACTTCAGGCTGCCGTTCCCGACAGGCTGCAGTTTTTTCAGTTCCTTCCAGGTGCCGTCCCTGCTGCCGTCGTTGACAAAGATCATTTCATAGGAAAATCCTGCCCTCCCGAAGACAGCATTGACAGCGTCGTACATCGGGCGGACATTTTTCTCCTCGTTATAGCAGGGTATCACAAGAGATAGTTTCATAGTGACCTCTTTACAGTTCTACTCCGTTCTGTCTGAGAAGTTCTCTGGCGGATTCCACGGAGTCAACGCCGGTCTTGTTCTTGACAGGCGCGAACTCTCTGCTTCTTTCGACTTCATAGCCGAGGCAGTCGTCCATCATATGGACCATGTCAAGGATCAGTGTCTCGAATTTATAGCCGTTGGGCGTCTCGGGGGAATGGGCGGTTCCGTCGGCTTCCACATAGGGAATCTTCTTCTCCGCCTCATGAAGCGGCATCCTCTTGTCCATGATCTCGTTGAGTTTGTCGATCCGGAAGAGATAATTCAGGATAACGCCGTAGTTGTAGAGATATTCGCCGGCTTCATTCTTTGCCATGGCCATGTCTTCGCCGAGCTCATAATACTCTACGATCGAAGGTTTTCCGTCCTCCAGGCAGAGAACGCCGACTCTTTCATGCGGGTCAGCTTTGCTGACGACCTTCGCGCCGGACACTTTTCCTTCTGTCAGCACGGCGCCGACAAAGCAGGGATCGCAGATGCGCTGCAGCACATTGTCCACGGCAAAGCAGTTGAGCCATTCCACGCCGTAGTCTTCCGCGATCGGAAGCATCCCGGCTTTTACAAAAGAGG
The DNA here is from genome assembly GCA_946631165.1 of uncultured Lachnospiraceae bacterium. Lineage (GTDB taxonomy): Bacteria > Bacillota > Clostridia > Lachnospirales > Lachnospiraceae > UBA3305. Next base: position 29,605 of record CAMOZZ010000003.1, read on the forward strand.
AGTACCATCCGCCGTTGCCGTTCGGCGATGTCGCGAGCTTTCCGGCGGATTCCATCAGAAGATGTCCGTCAAAATCCACACAGGGAGCCATATCCTGCTTGAAGAAGTGCACCAGCTCCGCGGGATAGCCGAAGAAATGATGGTCTTTCAGGAAATTTACGGTCTCGTCATGATTCTTGTCGCTCGTCATGATGAAGAACGGGAATTCCCTGCCGGCTGCCTTTGCGGAATCCATCGCGTTCCGGAAAAGCTGTTCGAAGATGTACAGCTCGTGGGTAACGCCGATATCGAATACGCCTTTCGGTCCCTTGCAGCCGAGCCTGGTGCCCATGCCGCCTGCCAGCAGCATGGCGGCGACTTTGCCTTCCTGTATGGCCTTTACGCCGGCCTGTGTATATTCTTCCTCCCTCGCTTTGATCTGCGGGATGGTAAGCACGGAGATCGGAGAGATCTCACCTCTTCCTTCTTTGCTGTCCTTGTTCCTGATGATATCCAGAAGGCCCCAGTCCAGACCGTCCAGTTCCCTGATCAGATCTTCCTTCATTCCTTCAGGCAGCTTGTTCATAAAAGCGATCAGATGTTCCTGATCATATTTCTTCAGCATGGTAAAAACAGAATCCATAGTTCCCTCCTCATCCGCAGCCGCAGGCGGCGCTTTTAATCCATTGTTTATTGTAGCTATTTGCTATGCTTATGTCAAATAAAGATGCATCATCCGGTGGTATTCTTCCGCCGCAGCCGGCCGGTTTCCCGGATATTTTCCCTGTTTTTGCCTGCATCTTCTTGACAATATACCATTTCTCAAATTATGATTAGATAGTTATTCTTTATTTCGAGGTACTGACCATGTACGAAATCATGAGTTCCGATGAAGCCATCCGCCTGATCCGCGACAGCGACGTTATCTGCGTCAATTCTTTTGTCGGCATAGAGAATCCGGTAGAGCTTCACGAAGCCATTTACAGAAGATATCAGAAAATGCAGTCGCCCAGGCATCTGACCATCGTGTCCAGCGCCGGCTTCGGCGTATGGGACGAGAACCGCGGCGCGGAAGGCTATATCCGCGACGGCGCGGTGGACAGGCTGATCTGCGGGCATTTCGGCGCAATGCCGAGCACCAAAAAGCTGGTGCTGGAAGATTATTTTGAAGCATACAATCTTCCGCTCGGCTGCATTTCGCATGCCATCAGGGCGCAGGCATCCGGGCTTCCCGGGGCGCTCTCAAAAGTCGGCCTGGATATCTACGTTGACCCCCGCAAGGAAGGCCCGGGCATCAACCGTCTCTCAACAGACGATCAGTATGTCAAATATGTCGAGGTCGACGGGGAAGAATTCCTGTACTACAAACTGCCGAAGCTGACTGTGGCGCTGATCAAGGGAACCGCAGCCGACCGGAAAGGAAACGTTTCCTTTGATGATATGTTCATGTCCGGGGATGCGCTCTCGATCTGTCAGGCGGTGAAGGCGAACCGCGGAAAAGTCATCGTGCAGGTAGACCGTCTGGTCAATACCCCTTCCAGGCCTAGAAACGCCATCATTCCCGGCTGCCTGGTCGACGCGATCGTCGTGGCGGAGCCGGAGAAGCGCAATGAAGCCTATACAGCCCTTACCGGCAGCTTCGAGATCCCTTATGAAGAGTGGAACAAATGGAATGAAAAGATCGATTCCGTTTCCGTCAGCCATATGCGCAATGATACGGCGGGCAATATCATCGGCAGAAGAGCGGCAGCCGTGCTTCGTGTGGATGATATCGTGAATATCGGGATCGGACTTCCGGAGATGGTCTCCCGCCACGCCCGGAAGAACGGCATGCTTGATAATATCACACTGACCGTTGAATCCGGCGGAATCGGCGGCTTCCCGGTATCCGGCGAAGCGTTCGGCGCCATGATCGGCGCAGCTTCCGTCTATGATATGGCGAACCAGTTCGATCTGTATAATAACGGCGGACTGGACGTGTGCTTTATGGGCGCGCTGGAAGTGGACGGCGAAGGCAATGTAAACGTTCACCGAACGGACGGCGCGTATGCCGGCATCGGCGGTTTTGCCAATATCACCGCCAAAACGCCGACTGTCGTTTTCTGCATGACATTCAACGCCAAAGGCCTGGAAGTATCCCAGAAAAAGGGCGTTGTAACGATCGAGAAGGAAGGATCCGTCCCGAAATTCGTCAAAAACGTCCGTTCCTTAAGCTTTTCCGCAAAGCGGGCCATAAAGAACGGACAGAAAGTACTGTATGTTACGGAACGGTGTGTGTTCCGGCTGACGCCGAAGGGACTGAAGCTGATCGAAGTCTATCCCGGCATCGATGTGAAAAAGGATATTCTGGAGCAGCTTCCGTTTGAAGTGGAACTGTAAAAAGAAGAGAAGGAGAAAGGGGGACTGTCCTCTTTCTCCTTCTTCTTTTTGTCAAGCCCCTCAGCTGATTAAGAAGGGGATGGGGGATGATCCCCTGTCTCCTTACTCCTCCCGCATCTGGTACAGGACTGCGTTTACGATGGCGGCGGCAACATTGCTGCCGCCTTTTCGTCCCGCATTGATGATGTGCGGGATATTTGCCGCCATGATCAGTTCCTTGGCGGCCTCCACATTTACAAAGCCGACCGGTACGCCGATCACGAACGCCGGCGTATAAATGCCCGCCGCGCAGTACTCATGCAGCGTGATCAGCGCCGTCGGCGCATTTCCGATGACAAAGATGACCGGGGCTTCCAGACGCATCGCTTTTTCCATGCTGACGGATGCTCTGGTTATTTTTCTTTCAGACGCTTCCTTTGCGACATCTTCCTCCGCCATGAAGCAGAAGAGCTTCCCGCCGTACTTCGCGAATTCCTTTTTGCTGATACCGGAGAGCGCCATGTTCGTATCCGTGACGATGGAGGCGCCGGAGCGGATCAGTTCTTTCAGTTTTCGAACCGCGCCATCCGAAAAACGCATTGTTTCCGCGTAATCAAAATCTGCCGTGGTATGAATGCAGCGCTTGATGACGGAGGCGGTATCGCCTGTAAGAACTGTCCCGTGCGCTGCAAGCTCCGCGGTCAGGATCTCAAAGCTTCTTTTTTCTATTTCTGAGGGTCTGATATATTCTATGTCCATCTTCGGATTCCTTCGTGTATTTTTCGGCTGTTGTCGGTTTTTGACATGGAGCCGGAGGATTGTTTCCTGGTTTCCAGGGCCATAATCAGCAGCAGGAAACAACAAAACGTGCGTTTATCCTTTATTTTCAGTTAAAAGGTACCCTATTCCATGCTCATTTTCTCAGGAAAAAGTACCCTATTAATAAATCACAGATTATTTCGCACATATTCATATAGATCTTAAAATTGTGAAATAAATATACTATATCATTAGGGTATCATTTCTTATAATTTAAGCGTATTTCGCACAGAAACCAAAATAAGAGATAGATCCATCAGATGACCGGGCCGAATACTCATTTTTGTGTACAAGGCAAGTCTTTTCATCACATGACCGGGGCATAATTCATTTTTGCATACAGAGCAAGTCTCAATGAACAAATACAGAATTGCTGCCTCCGATTCATCCTGTTCTCCCTGCAGCATGCAATCACGTCAGCAGAATAACAATAATCCACAGGGTCGTGATAACAGCCATCAGAACCGCTTCCGCCGCGAACATCAGCCGGTTCGCAAGGCGGATATCCTCCGGTTCAATGTCTCTTTCCGCATCTCCGATATACGGCTTTTCGACCAGAATGCCTTTGTAAACGGAAGGACCGCCGAGCCGTACGCCCAGCGCTCCCGCACACGCGCTCTCCGTCTGTGCGGAATTCGGACTTTTATGTTTCCTTCTGTCACGTTTCCAGATCCTGTACGCATTTCCCGCATCGAACTGCCGGAACAGTTTCCCCGGAAATGCGGCTGCGGCAACCAGCAGAAGCGCGCTCAACCGGGACGGAATCAAATTCGCGGCATCATCCAGCTTCGCCGCTGCTTTTCCAAAATATTCATAACGGTCATTCCTGTAACCCAGCATGGAATCCATGGTATTGACGGCCTTGTACAGCAATCCGAGAAGCGGCCCGCCGATCGTAGTACAGAGCAGCGGTGCGATAACGCCGTCGGAAGCATTTTCCGCGACCGTTTCCACGGCTGCGCGCGTGACTGCTGCCTGATCCAGATTCTGTGTGTCCCGTCCGACGATCATCGAAAGATCATTCCGCGCTTTTATGAGATCACCATCCGCAAGATCGTCGTGCACCTTCATGCTCTCATCCCGCAGACTGCGTGCTGCCAGGATATAGCACGTCAGGACAGCTTCCGCTGCCGCTCCCATATATGGCGTGATCCGATAAGATACAGCGATGGCTGCAAATGCGAGGATTCCGGTCACCGCCAGTACGATCAGGCAGACCAGCAGTCCCCGCCGGAATTCCTTTGCTGGATCACGAGCTTCCGGAAACAGCCTTTTCTCAAGCACCCCGATCAGGCTTCCGATCCACGCGACCGGGTGCGGGATGCCGTGCGGGTCTCCGATCAGCAGATCCAGTATATAACCGCCCATAAGCGCGGCAAGATGTAAAATCAGATACTCTTTCAGCATGTTTCCCGCTTTCCGGCGATGACTGCCTTCTGGCTGCTCATTGCCGGCCTGTTCTTCCTTCCAGGCCCATGATCCTGTAGATCGCCGCAATATCCAGGTTCTTTCTCATCATATCCGCAAGATCACGGAGCTGCTGCTCGCGGAATTCCCTGTATGTCTGTTTCTTCCCGGACGCCGCCTGTCTTTCTGCGCCTTTTCTCCGGCAAATGAATTCCAGGAAGGCATCCCTGAAATCTTCCTCATCAAAGATCCCGTGGATGTAGGTCCCGATCACGGTCCCGTCCGCAGCGCTGCTCATACTTCCGTTTCTTTCCGGGATTATTTCACCAGCTGCTGATCCCGCGTTCCCTGCTGGCTGCGGACCTGCCGGCTCCTGCAGATCTTCTTCGTCCCTTCCCATATGGACTTCATACCCGGTTATCTTCTTTCCGTCGATCGCAGGGATCCCGAAAGAAGAAACCGTTTCTGTCTGGCGCATGATCTTTTCCGCTGCAAAAACGGTCGACATATCCAGATAACCCAGGCCATCCGTTTCTCCCGCCGTTTCAGCGCCGTCCGGATCCCTGATCACTGTTCCCAGCATCTGATAACCGCCGCAGATGCCGGCCAGAAAAGCGCCTTGTTCATGTGCCCGGCGGATCATGGTCTCCAGTCCGCTCTGCCGGAGCCACAGGAGGTCGGCGATTGTGCTTTTTGTGCCGGGGAGAATGATGACGTCCGGCGTTCCGAACTCTTCTTTTGTTCTTACGTACCGTAATGTCACGTCCGGTTCAAGACGCAGCGCCTCCAGATCCGTGAAATTGGAGATCTTCGGCAGCCGGATCACGGCAATATCGATCCTGCCGCGTTCTGCGTTTTCCGGATCGGTACCTTCCGCTGCAGTTCCGTGACTGCCGGCCTCCGCCTGTTCTCCGTGGCAGCCTGCTTCCGTCCGTTTTCCAGGTTTGCCTGTTTCTGCCTGTTCTTTCTGGCTGCTTATTTTCGTCTGTTCTTTCTGGCTGCGCTCCCACTCCTCCATCGCCAGGGAATCTTCCGGTTCAAGTCTGACATCGGTGTACGGCAGCACGCCCAGCACCTTCTTCCCGGTCTTTTCTTCCAGCATTCCAATGCCCGGTTCCAGAATGGAGATATCCCCGCGGAATTTGTTGATGATCATTCCGGCGATCAGATCCTGCTCCTCCGGTTCCAGAAGCTTCAGCGTACCGTAGAGCTGCGCAAATACACCGCCGGGATCAATATTTCCGACAAGTATGACGGGCGCATTCACCATGGCCGCCATCGGCATGTTCACGATATCATTTTCTTTCAGGTTGATCTCAGCCGGACTGCCGGCGCCTTCCAGAACGATGATGTCATTTTCCGATGCAAGCGAGTCATAGGCTTCTTTGACATACGGCAGGAATTCATTTTTATGCCGGTAATATTCCTTCGCGTTCATATCGGCGACAGGATGGCCGCCAACAATGATCTGCGAACCTTTATCGGTGGTCGGTTTCAGCAGGATCGGATTCATCCTGGCATCCGGTTCTTTCCGGCACGCTTCCGCCTGGACGACCTGGGAGCGGCCCATTTCTTCACCCTTTTTTGTAATGAAAGAATTGAGCGCCATATTCTGGGCTTTGAACGGAGCGACGCTGTATCCGTCATCAGCGAAAATGCGGCACAGGCCGGCAGCGATGAAGCTCTTCCCGGCATTGGACATCGTGCCGACGACCATGACCGGGCGGGCCTTGTCAGCCAGTGCTTTGTTTCCGGTTTTTCCACACTTATTTGTCAATACTGACGAATTTTCCACCGGAACCGGCTGCTTTTTTACAACTGTCTGTGAATTTCTGTCTGAAAATGCCTTGTTACTTTCATCTTTCACGGATTGACAAAAATGTTCTTCCGCCCGGGGATGGCTCTTTATTACATCTGCTCTTCCGCAGATCATTCTGATCACTGTGTCCGCCTCTCTCGCAAAAAGACAGTTCACCCGCCCGGAAACTTCTCTCCAACGGCGCAGGAAAGCATCTGCGGGCACAAGCCCGCAGCCGGTCTCGCAGGTCCAGATAATCAGATCTTTGCCAGACTTTTTGGAACTGCAAAGCAGCGTTTCCGCTTCCTGCAGCGGATCCGCTCCTTTTTCCAGCTGTTCCCTTACGGTCATATGATAATTACCCAGAACCTCTGCCCCGGGATAATGTTCTTTCGTATATTCCGCTTGTCCGGCGCCTTCTCCGCCTGTGATGAAGATCAACATTCTGTCCTCTCGATCTGTTTACGTATACAGAATCTGCTTTATCGCCTTGCGTACGTAGTTTTCCTCTGCTCCGCACTGGTTCCAGCCTACTACTTACGGAAGCAACTCTTGCTTCTCTTCTTTGCAGCCGTATATTTCCTCGCTCCGCGCCGGTTCCAGCCTGCTTCTTACGGCCGCTTCTCTTGCTTCTCTTCTTTGCAGCCGTATATTTCCTCGCTCCGCGCCGGTTTCAGCCTGCTTCTTACGGCCGCATTCCTTGCTTCTCTTCTTTGCAGCCGTATTTTTTCTCTGCTCCGAAGTTGTTTCAGCCTGCTTCTTACGGCCGCATTCCTTGCTTCTCTTCTTTGCAGCCGTATATTTCCTTGCTCCGCGCCGGTTCCAGCCTGCTTCTTACGGCCGCATTCCTTGCTTCTCTTCTTTGCAGCCGTATATTTTCTTACTCCGCACCTGTTCCAGCCTGCTTTTTACGGCCGCATTCCTTGCTTCTCTCCTTTGCAGCCGTAAATTTCCTTGCTCCGCGCCTATTTCAGCCTGCTTCTTACGGCCGCATCTCTTGCTTCTCTTTTTTGCAGCCGTAATTTACAACTGCATAAGCGTACTTACTGCTGCCGCTGCCAGCAGCACAAGCTCACATACCTGCAGGAACCAGCCGGCGGGATCGCCGCTGACACCGCCGAACTTATCCATCGTCATCCGGTAATAGTAAACAAATACCAGCGCAGCAGCAGCCGGCATCAGCACCGCTTCATACCGGTGCAGCAGGATGCCCATGACAATATACAGGATCACAGCCAGGACCAGCTCTGCCTTCAGCACACCGGCAGCTCTCCGACCAGAGGCATCCGCCGTACTTTTTACCATTCCATTTTCCTTCGCCTTAGGAAAACAAACGACTGACAGCCCGCTGAAAATGCGGCAAATCACAAAACCCGGCACTATAAGAAATACCGGTGTACAGGCAGAAAGAAGCGTCCCGCCGCCCTCAGCGAATCTGCCTGCCATCGACGCGGCAAGCTGTACAGCCAGCCCGAAATAAAGGATCAGATAGATCGCGCCGTAAATGACGGCAAATGCGCCGATGTGCGGATCGTCCAGAATCTTCAGCCGCTCTTCCCTTGGTTTCCAGGAATGGACCGCATCCGAAGTGTCCAGAAAACCGTCCATATGGATGCCGCCCGTCAACAGCAGCGGCAGTACAGTCAGCGCAGCGCCGGCAAGCACCGGATGCAGCCCCGTGCAGACCATCAGGACAGCCGCTGCGCACCAGAGAATTCCGACCATGACGCCGACCAGCGGAAAGCAGCAGATCTGCCATCGCAGGTTCTCATCATTCCAATCCGCTTCCGGCACCGGTATTCTGGAAAAGGTCGCGAAGGCCGCCCATATGCAGTTCAGTATTCCTGCTTTTTTCTTCATTGAAATCAGTATCCTGTATTCATGCTGTGTAAACACAGAAGAACTCTCTCCTTTTTCCATACGGTTTCAGTAAAACCGATCTCTGCGAGCGGTGGATTCTTCGGGCATCAGGCTGCCCTCAGAATGACAGACCAGGCATTAACTGCAAGCAAGACTGAACCGCAGACAGCAGTCAACGGCAGACTAGCATTGCCTGTAAACAAGTCTTTTCACGGCATTTTATATATGACGGGAACAAATCTTCAGAGGTACACCGGTATCCCGCAGACGACCTCGACAACCGCATCTGCAGCCGCGCCCAGTTCCCGCTGCAGCCGCTGAAAACAATTGCAGAACATTTCCGTACCCGCATCAAATTCCCCGTGCACATCTTCGCTGACCCGGTTCCCGACAACAACGATTCCGACCCCGGCCTGATGCAATTCCAGAAGAGGCTTCCCGATACGCTCCGGAATATCCTCCTGCGCCGCAGCTTCACCTTCCCACGGAAAAAGCTCATTCGCAAGCAGATTGGACAGATCCTCCAGCAGTACTGTATCCCCTGGCTTTACTGTCTCTGCCAGCCGGCTGATCCCCCGCTCGATCTCGATCGTTTCAAATCCTTTGCCTGCCCGCTGCAGACGATGCTTTTTTATCCGTTCTGCAATCTCCTGATCTGCCGGATCATAATGCATAGTCGCGGTGTACCACAGCTTATGCGGACAGGAAAGATTCCCGTCGGCCTGTTTGCCGGAACGGGGTTCCTCTGATGCAGCGTTTCCGACATCCGCCGCCTGATTCCCGTCATCTTTCACCATAGAAAGCGCATACATGCTGCGTGCCAGTTCTTCGGCATATTCCGATTTCCCGCTTGCTGCGCCGCCAGTCACAAGGATCAGCATGCCGGGCTGCAGCTTCCCCGGACCGGCGTCCGGAAAACCGTTTTTATTTCCTGCCATAGTCCTCATACTGTTCCACCGCGATTCCTTCAAACGTATCCATCTGATCATAAATATCACAGGCCATATCCAGCAGCGGGAACAATGCGGCCGCGCCGGTTCCTTCTCCCAGATGCATGCCTGCATGGATCACCGGCTCCATTTCCAGCACATCCATGATCATTTTCGATGCATGCTCTTCCGACATATGGGATGGCAGCATATATTCCCTGCAGGCCGGCGCGATCTTTACCGCGAGCAATGCTGCGGCGGCGGAAATGAATCCGTCGATCACCACCGGCAGCCCGCACGCCGCGCCGCCGATAAACAGCCCTGCAAGCGCTGCGATATCAAAGCCGCCGACTTTGGCAAGCACATCCAGCGGATCCTCCGGATCCGGCTGATTCACTTCGATGGCTTTCCGGATCACACGGATCTTTCTTTCCAGCCCCTCATCGGAAAGCCCTGCGCCGCGGCCGGTGACTGTTTCCGGCGCAGCGCCCAGCAGCACGGAGACAACTGCCGCACTCGTCGTGGTGTTGCCGATTCCCATTTCTCCGCCGGCAATGATTCCATATCCGGCCGCCTTCATTTCCATTGCTTTTGCAATGCCGGCTTCCATCGCAAAGACAGCTTCTTCCCTCGTCATGGCCGGCCCTTCCGCCATATTCCGGGTGCCGCGCCGGCATTTTCTTTTTTCCAATCTCGGCGTGTCAACTGCAATGCCGACATCGACGGGAAACAGATCCGCTCCGGCTCTCCGGCACATGATCGCCGAACAGGACTTCCCGTCAATGAAGTTCTCCGCGACCGTCGCCGTGACTTCCTGTCCGGTCTGACTGACGCCTTCTGCGACAACGCCATTGTCCGCGCAGAAGATCACCAGCGCTTTTCTGCGGATGTCAGGCTTTGCTGTCCGCTGCATACCGGCGATCTGCACCAGATATTCCTCCAGCTTTCCAAGCCCGTAGAGCGGCTTGCCGATGCTGTTCCAGTGCGCACGGCACGCAGCCATCGCTTCCCTGTCAGGCTGTACTATTCTATTGATTGCTTCAGAAAGATTCATGTTTTCATCCTTATCGGCCGCGGCAGTCATCTATTTTCCTTTATACAGCCAGTCATACTGCGCTTCATTGATCTCGAACAGCCTGCAGATATTTTCCCGTACGAACACATCGCCCGCGCTGCGCGCCGGTTCCGCGATCCCGTCTCTGATGCAGACCACCTGATCTGCGATCTTTTCCGCAAGCTCAATCTCGTGCAGCGACACGATCACTGCGACATTTTTCTCTTTCACCAGCTTCAGCAGGATCTGCAGCAGTTCCAGTTTGTGTTTGATATCCAGAAAGCTTGTCGGCTCATCCATGATCAGCACTTCCGGTTCCTGGCAGATCGCCCTTGCAAGCAGCACACGCTGTTTCTGCCCGTCGCTGATCTGATCAAAATACCGGTCCCCCAGATCCTCCACATTTGCCATGCGCATGGATTCCCGGATGACATCCCTGTCGTACTCCGAAAGTTTTCCCATGAGCCCGGTGTACGGATATCTCCCGATGCTGATCACGTCCATGCAGGTCATCAGCTCCGGATCGACCTTGCCGGTCATGAGAAGCGACATGGTCTTCGCAAGTTCCGCTTCCTTTACATCAGCCAGATTTTTTCCTTTCAGGAAAACGTTTCCGCGGACCGCCGGCAGCTGGCCGCACAGCGTTTTCAGAATGGTCGATTTCCCGGAACCGTTCGGCCCGATCAGCGAGATGATCTCCCCTTTATGAAGATCTATATTCACATTGCGGATCACGGCCTGCCCGCTGTAGCCGGCGTCCAGATTTTCGGTATAAAGTATTCTGTCCATTTAACGCCGCCCCCCGCTTCTTTTCAGCATCGTCCAGATGACCACCGGCGCGCCGAACACGGCTGTTACCGAGCTTAAGTTCAGTTCTGTCGGCGCGAACATCGTCCTCGCGACCAGATCGCAGAACAGGCAGAACGCCGCGCCGCCCAGGAAGCATCCCGGAATCATCACATGCGGTCTCGCCGTTTTGAAGATGCCTCTCATGATGTGCGGGACAGCGATTCCGACAAAGGATACCGGTCCGGCGAAGGCCGTGACCAGCGCCGACAGGATGCTGGAAAGCATGATCAGCTCGAACCGGAACACCTTCAGGTTCACGCCGACATTTGCGGCATAGGTGTCGCCAAGCTGATAGGCGGACATCGGCTTTGACAGCAGAAAAGTAAGAAAAAGGGTAACGCCGCCAACAATGGCCATCGTCCGCACATTGCTCCAGTTCATGCCGGAAAAACTGCCCATGGACCAGTTGTGCAGGTTCACTATATTCGAGTCATCCGCGAAAGAAACCACAAAATCTGTCACTGCAGAACAGATATACCCGATCATGACGCCGCAGATGACCAGCACGGACATCTTTTTCACCCGTCCCGAGATCAGCAGGATCACCAGCATGGATGCCAGCGCACCGATAAAGGCTGCACCGATCATGGCCGCAGAACTGATTGCCCGCCCGGCTGTCATGCAGCTGATCATCACCAGCGCCAGAACAAGTTTGGATCCCGATGAAATACCGAGAACAAAAGGCCCGGCGATCGGATTCGCGAAAAAGGTCTGCAGCAGAAAACCGGACACGGCAAGCGCCCCGCCCAGGATCAGCGCGGAGAGCATGCGCGGCATGCGGATACTCAGGATGATACTTCCGTTGGTATCCGTCGCATCACCTGAAACCAGGATGTCCAGGATCTCCGCCGGGCTCACCTTCACGCTGCCGATATTCAGATTTAAGTACAGAAGAAGCAGGACTGCCGCCGCAAGGATCAGGAAGCCTGCCGTATACCGTTTTGTTCTGTTCATAACCGATGACCGTCTCCGGAGTCTCTCAGTGCAGCTTATGAATGTACTCCAGATCCTCTCCGTTTCCTGCAGTTCCATTTATTATAGCATGCATTTCGAGGATCATGTCCGCAATCGCCGATGTTTCCTGAAACATATTTTTCCCGGTGCACCAGACGTTTCCCTCTTTGACGGCTTTGAATCCCGCAAAGAGTTCATCCTTTGCGATCAGTTCGTCCAGATCATGGAGCTCCGCGTCAATGGTGCTGTTGTAGATCAGGATATCCGCATCCGCTGCCGCTGCGAGGAACGCTTCCATCTGCATGTTCATGGTCGAGAGCATGTTGTCATCTCCGCCGGCATCCGTCAGGAAATAGGTGCCGCCGGCCATGTCGATCATTTTGCTGATATAATCCCCCGGCTTTCTGACCACCGGCTGTCCGTTGCTGTTTATATAAAAGAAGACCACTGTCTTTCCCGTGTTTTCGAGATCATCAAGCGCTTCCAGCTCTTTTGTTTTTTCTTCAAAAAATGCCGCTGCCTCCTCATAATGACCGGTCAGAATCCCGTAGAGTTTGATCCATTCCATCCTGCCGAGCGGCTCTGTTTCATAGCTCGAGCGCTCCACCATAACGGGGATCCCCAGCGATTCGAGCTTCTCCTTTACTTCCGGTGTGTGATAGATCATTGTGTTTTCCAGCGCCAGGCCGCACTTCTCCGATACCAGATACTCATAATCCGGCGCGCTGTATTTCCCTGCGTATGTGATCGTTTCGTCTTCGACAAGTTTCCTGATATCCTCTATGGCCCAGTCTGACGCTTTCGTCCCGGTCATTGTCACCGCATCGATCGCGCCGGCTTTCAGAAACAGATCCATGGCAGCCGACGAAGCCAGATAGATATTGCTGTACGGATGGTCCATGTGAAAACTGTCCTCTCCGATCGTGATCTCACAGCTCCCGTCATCGTTCCTGACAGCCTGAAATTCATGCGCGTACTTCAGTTCCACAATACCAGAAGATGCAGCCGCAGCTGCATCTTCTTCCGCCTTCGTAATTGATTTTGAATCAAATGTCAGGGTGTACTCGATTTCATGAGGCTGGCTCATCGCCGTGGTATCCGCGGTGATCGCCACCGGATAATCAAACGCCGTGAGCGGGATCTCGAAGACCGAATTCCCTTCGGTGTTGACGGGGAGATATTTCTCTCCGTCTTTGATCACGTAGTCATAGTTCGGACTGCTGAATTCGATCCGGGCAACGGCCTTTCCGTTTTCGACCGTAAATTCACACGGTGATGTCACGGATGCCTTTCCGGATCCGCCGGCAAGCACGACACCGGCCAGATAAGTCCCGTCTTCCAGACCGAGCGTTTCCGCCGTCGTAAAGAAGTTTTCGGAAAATGCTTCCGCCGGGATCTGATCTGCCTTAAAGACGATTGTACGGTTGTACCATTTTTCCTTGCGCTTGCTGTAGGCGGCACAGTTAATGCCGGTGTTCAGCGATTCGACCGGAATGGTGAAGGTGTGCTTCCCCTCTGCCGTCTCTTCGTATGCAATGTAATCGGACTCAGGCGCAGCAGCCGCTTCTTCCGCTGTTCCGGGATAAATGTAAAGATATCCCGTGCCGCCCATGGTCATGACAGCGTACATACTGCCGTTCTCCACATGGAGCTCTGCGGATTCAATATTGAACATGCTGGAGCTGGAAGCCGGTTCGACTTCGTAGACGCCGTCTTTCAGATCCGCAGCAGTGACCGGAACAGCGTTCTCGTCAACGATGTCCTCGGCTTCGACCGTTTCGCCTTCACCGGCGACTTTGTCGGAAGCTTCCGCAGATTCCTGCGCTGCGGTTTCTGTTTCTGCAGCTGCGGTCGTTTCGGCGGCTGCCTCAGTCTCAGCAGCTTCGGTGACTGCTTCGGTTTCCGCGGCAGTTGTTTCCGCGGCCACTGATTCCGTTTCTGCCGGCGCTGCCGTATTTCCCGAACACGCAGTCATCATCATACAAAGAGCTGCCATTATTACTATGAGCAACTTTCTCATGGTTTTCTCCTGTTCCTGTCATCCTGAGGGAGCCTGCGACAGAAGGATCCACCGCTTATCGCTTTCGGTTTTCGTAAAACCGCCTGATTCAGGGCGTGGATTCTTCGGCTGTAAACGGCCTCAGAATGACAAGGTTAGTGTTGTTATACTATCATTCCTCAGTTCTTAACCAACTTCAGGATGCCAAGCGCAATATGTCTTCAAACAGCCTTTACTGCAGGCTGTCGACCGCTTCCTGCGCATGCGCTGCGATCATTTCCTGGATGCCGGGCAGCTCGCCGAGACCTCTCAGGACACACTCCACTTCAAAGCCTTCCTTCTCAAATACGGACTTCCAGGAATCTTCCTCATCGCCCGCCATATCGTTGTTCGCATGGTCTCCGCAGACGATCATCAGCGGCTCCAGAACGACTTTCTTGTAGCCGCCGTCCTTCGCTGCCTGTACGACATCGTCCAGGCTGGGAGACGCTTCGACGGTCCCGATATAGTAATTATCAAATCCATCCGCTTTGATCATATCCTGCATCTTTGCATACACGCCATTGGAATCGGCTTCCGTGCCGTGGCCCATGAAGATGATCGCGGTCTCCCCGTCGTCATACTCTTTTGTAGCGTCGGTGATGATGCCGATGACCTTTTCAAAGTCTTCATCGGTCGTCAGGAGCGGCTGTCCGACCGCGATCTTCTCGAAAGCATCGGAATAATTTCCGAGTTCGTTCACAACATCCGTATATTCAAAACCGCTCATCAGGTGAGTCGGCTGTACGACCAGCGTCTTAACGCCGTTATTGACAGCACGGTCAAGCGCTTCGGCAAGATTGTCGATGACCTCATTGTCACGGCTCTTTACATGGTCGATAATGATCTGGCTGGTGAAAGCGCGGCGGACACTGTACTCCGGGAACGCATTGATCATCGCGCTCTCGATCGCACCGATCGTCTGTCTGCGGCTGTCATTGAAGCTGGTTCCGAAACTTACGACCAGCAGCTCGTTCTCGCCGATCTCATCCGCGTTCAGCGGATCGTCCAGAGAAGCATCGCCGGTGTCATAGTTCTCTTCATCCTCTTCCTCAGCTTCCTCGCCTTCTGCAGCCTCTGTCTCATAATCTGCATTTGCGCTTTCCGCGGCTTCCTCCGCGGCTTCCGTTTCTTCCGCGGCAGCAGTAGTCTCCGCAGCAGCTTCCGTTTCCGCGGCTTCCGTCACCGCT
Organism: uncultured Lachnospiraceae bacterium; assembly: GCA_946631165.1. GTDB lineage: Bacteria > Bacillota > Clostridia > Lachnospirales > Lachnospiraceae > UBA3305. The sequence continues at coordinate 44,840 of CAMOZZ010000003.1, forward strand.
TCCGTCTCTGCAGCGGCTTCCGTTGCGGCAGCCGTCGTTTCCGCAGGCTGGGACGATCCGCAGGCGGCCAGCGACGCAGCAAGCATCATGACAGTGACAAATGACAACAACTTCTTCATTTTCTTTTTTACCTCCCTTTTGGTAAACACGAATGAACCTCGTTCATTCGCGGGTGCCGGCAAAAATGATCCGGCAGGACCATTTCCGCCTTCCTGAAACAAAAACGTCCGGGATATTCCGGACGCTGTAAACAAACATACTCCTCCGGCATACCGGAAGATCCGTTTGATCACAACCATTGCGCTGGAACAGCCGTGACAGCCTTCCTGCATGTATCTGACTAGGGCTCATAGAGCCTGACAGTGACCTGCTCGCGGGGCGCTACCCCATTCCATGCTGCGGTGTACGCGTAGGAAGACTGTTCTTTATCAAGTTGTAAAATATCATAGCACTTTCACCGGCATTCGTCCAGAGAAAAACAATGGATCTGCCGGACACTTTGCACTACACCCGGCCGGGCCGGATCCCTCTGTGCTGCATAGACAAAAAAACAATTTGATGGTAAGATATCCAGAACAGTTTGACAGTCTCCTTTTATGGATTACAGAGTATTGCAAGATGGCAGAGAAGAATATCAAAAGAAGAGAAGAAATACTGACAACAGCTTACCGGCTCCTCGGCGAGAAACATTATGATCGTGTTTCCTTATCCGATATCGCAAAGGGCGCCGGCATCAACAAATCGCTGCTGCAGCATTACTACGGTCAGAAAATCGATATTGTGAAGGCAATGCTGACTGAAATGCTGGAAACAGCCTCTGCCTATATGGACAGGCTTCCTTATAATGACGAAGAGATCTTCCAACAGATCTCGGATTTTAACATGCTGTTCTTTAAAGGTGCGGCGGCCAACTACAGCCTTCGCATGTTCATCCGCGCATCTGTTATGCATAATGAATGCCTGGATATCTGGGTAGATACGATCTGTGACTGGCTTCGGCGGTACTGCGGGGAGGATACCTTTTCCTATCTCGAGCTGAAACGCGCGATCTGCTTTGCCATGGGCGGCTCCATGCACCTTTACCTGCACCAGGATGAACTGGATATTGACTACCGGCGCATCTGCAGGAGACATATCTGGACCATCCTGCATTTCCTTCACTATGAGGAAGAAGCCATTGAAAAGATCCTGGAGACGACCGATGCGCGGATCGAAAAGGAAGATGTGCAGCAATATCTGCAATACTGTGCAGAGAACATTCCCTGGCTGAAGCTGTAGAAAACAAAAAGACGATCTTCCGGCGCTGTAAAAGGTGCCGGTTTTATTTTGCAAAAATTTACCCGTTTTTTACAATATTAGTATTGACTAATTCTTAACGAAGCGCCTATAATGTATTCGAATACTATACACGTATAGTGTAAGCAGCCTTATTTAATTCCCGAAAACGAAAACTGCTTACAACAGGAAAATACATCTAAGGAGGAGTATTCGATGAACACTATCACGATCAAGCAAGGCGAAAGCCCGGCGTACTCGCTGGATCGCGGCTATGTCGCAAAAGTCGATACTAAAAAATGCGTCAACTGCGGCACATGCCGGGAAAACTGTCCCGTTGAGGCGATCGATGAAGCCCAGCGCTGGATCTGCCGTGTATGTCCGGAATGTACGGATCAGCCCGGAATGCGGCTGCATGATATCGACGCGTTCCGCACCAAACAGTCCTGTACGACTGCCTGCCCGCTGGGCATCAGCCCGCAGGGTTATATCGGCCTGGCCAGAAACGGAAAGGACGAAGCAGCCTTTAAGATCATCTGGGAAAAGAACCCGCTTCCCTCTGTCTGCGCGCATATCTGCCATCATCCGTGCGAACAGGTCTGCAAACGCGGCGTGCTGGTCGATGAGCCTATGGCGATCCGCGGGATCAAAAGATATCTGGATGAGAATGTAGAGTATACAAGGCCGAAATATCCCCGTCTGTATGACGAACGCATTGCCGTCATCGGCGCAGGCCCTGCCGGCCTTTCCGCCGGACACTTCCTCTCCGAACTCGGTTATGAAGTGGACATTTACGAAGCAAACAATGAGCCCGGCGGCATGCTTGTCCGCGCGATCCCGGATTTCCGTCTCAGCCATGAAGAAGTCCGCAAGGATATCAAAAAACTGGAGGAAGCCGGTCTGTCGATCCATTGCAGCGCACCGCTTGGAAAGAAGCAGATCGCGGAGCTGCAGAAGGAATATGACGCGATCGTTGTTGCTGCCGGCACACCGCACGGCAAGGAGATCACCTGGGTACCGAAGTGGAACTATGATGCCGTTTATACTGCCATCCAGTTCATGGATTTCGCCAATAACGATCAGGATACCGTACGTATGCCGCACCAGAACTTTGAAATCGTCGGCAAAGAAGGTATCGTGATCGGCGGCGGTTCCGTTGCCATGGATACCGCGCGCACGGCCCTGCGTCTCGGTGCAGAGAAGGTCACCGTGATCTGTCTGGAATCCGGCGAAGATGTTCCCGCCCATAAATGGGAGAAGGACGAAGCGATCGAAGAAGGCATTGTCTTCATCGAAGGCTACAGCCCGAAAGCCTATACCGGCCGCGTGAATACGCTGGAAGGCATCGATTTTGCGAAAGTCACAAAATTCGAAAAAGATGAGAACGGGAAGATCCACTTTGAAACAAATGACGAGGATATTCTGCATATCCCGACCGATTTCTGCATCGTTGCCATCGGCCAGTACGCAGATCCCATCTTCCCCGAAGCAGACGGAGAGACCGTATTCTGGGCCGGCGATATTGCCGGAGGCGCCTGTTCTGTCATCGATGCTCTGGCAAGCGGCCGTGACGCTGCATTCGATGTCGATGCCGCGATTCAGGAGCGTATGCTCAGAAACGGCCGGATCGGCCATAAACTTGTGCCCGGACCGCTGGAAGAGAAGCTTTATCCCTGCAACCGCCGGAAGACACGCCATCACGAGCGCCCGATGCAGCCCGCAGCGGACCGCATAAAGAACTTCGACGATGTGGAGATCACCTATACCGCCAAACAGGTCTATCAGGAAGAACTTCGCTGCCTCGGCTGCGGCTATGCGATGATCGACGCAGAGAAATGTATCGGCTGCGGCGTATGTCAGAAGCTGTGTCCGGAAGGCGATGTCATTACCATGGTGAGAAAGTAAGGAGGACTGCATGATGAAAAAGATCAAAAGAACAGCGCTTGTTGTCGGTGCGGGCCCCGGAGGAAGCACCGCTGCATATTACCTGGCAAAGCTTGGCGTAGATGTCCTGTTTGTAGATAAAGAGACCTGGCCCCGCGACAAGATCTGCGGCGGCGTGTATGTTCCTGCCCTGTATCCGATGCTGAAGGAAATGGGCTGCTATGACGAGATGATGAAGTATCAGGCCTGCTCGATCACTGATTTCCGTCTGATTGACAGAGATGAGGATTATGTGGATATGAAGACAGAGCCTGCCATGATCGCGACGCGCCGTTTTACAGATGATCAGATCCGCCGCGCGGCGATCCGTATGGGCGCAGACTTCATGGAGAATTATGAAGCGACCAGCCTGATCATGCGGAAAGGGGTTGTGAAAGGTGTCCATGGCCTCTATCACAACACAGAGATGGATATTGAGGCGGACGTTACCATCATCGCGAACGGCTCCCACAGTGAACTGACCAGACAGCTCGGTCTCTTCCCGGATCCGTCCGATCTGACTGTCTATGCCTTCCGTGCTTATGTGGACGGCGTAGAAGGACTGGCCCCCAACATGGCGGAAGAGTACTATGTGCCGAAGGGATTAAAGGGCTGGAGCCCCATCTGCACCACCTGGCTGAACCCGCATTACGGCGGAAAGCAGGCAGTACTCGGCCTCACCATCAATGAAGATGCGCTGCGCGACAGCGGCCTGTCCGCCATGGAATTCTATGAGTTCTGGCGTGACAACACAAAATTCGGTCAGGAAAGGCTGAAAAATGCTACGCTGATCGACAAGTTCCGCGGCTGGAGACTGCCCGGCTGCCGTCAGCTCGGCAAGAGCGTCGTCCCCGGCGCGATCGCAATCGGCGACGCGGTAGGCGCTTCCGAATGTGCCTTTGACTATGGTATTCCTTCCGCGATGACCGGCGGTATGATCGCTGCCAATGTCATTGCAGGATGCGCAGCGAAGGACGATTTCTCCTATGACGAGCTGAACGCCTACCAGAAGATGGCGGAAGAAGCCCTGAATCCGAGCCTTGGTTTCAACGCACTTTTCCGCGATGAGCTGCTGAACAAGGAAGATGTCATGAAAGACTTCTTCAAGTTCGTCAAGGCACAGCCGGGGTACCCGAATGTAATGTTCGGTGATACCGCAGCCAAGTATATGATGGAAGTGCTGAAGCTGGATCTCGGGGGGAATAAGAGCAATCAGTAACAGCAGATTCAGAAAAGCATTTTCAATAAAAGCCCGCTGCATTGGATGCAGCGGGTTTCTTTGAGTTCCTTCCTTTTTCACCGGCGATACGGGAGGACTGTCTTCTTACTTTTTAACAGTAACCTTTATTTTTACAAAAACGCCGTTCTGTGCATACGCATAGATCGCTGCTTTTCCTGCCTTCTTTCCCTTTACTTTGCCTTTTTTATCTACAGATGCTATAGCAGGCTTGTCAGATTCAAATCTTATTCCTGCATGTTTTGCATACTTCAGTTTAGGCGCTTCCAGTGTCGTCGCTGTCTTTATGGTGAAGGATTCCTTCACTTTGATCGTTTTTTTGGTCTGCGATGCCTTGATCTTTTTGACGTTTGTCTTATTGCTGTTCCTGATCACCGCATGCAGCAGCTTTGATTTCGCAAGGACTTTGTTATACCCGTCCGTGTTCCCGACAGCCGTAATAATGAATTTGTAATAGGTGTCCCCGGCAAGCTTCTTATTGTTTATTTTCTTCACCGTATAGGAAGTCTTCCTGACAGAAGCCAGTTTTTTCAGCTTATTTTTCTTTCCGCAATTAATACCATAGACGACATACTTCTTTGCTTTTGCGACCTTTTTCCACGTGAGCTTTATGGAGGATTTTGCTGCAGCGGCTTTCGGCTGCAGGGGCAGGAAGGATGAACCTGCCGGATCACTTTCTTTCTTATACGACGTGATCACCTTCTCCACTTTCTTCTCTGCATTCTTATCCTTTGCTTCAGCTGTCTTTATGGCCGTTATTCTGGCTCTGGCCGCCTCAAGCTTCTTTACGGTATCTGCCGGTACAAGCTTTTTCTGATCCCCGGAAAGTGCATCGTACAAATCGCCGGCTTTTTCAACTGCAGCTTCATCGTCAACCGTTATTTTTCCCGGATCCGGAAGAGCACCGATCGCTTCGGCTGCGGTATCCGCTTTCTGTTTATCCGCAGGATCCGTGCCAGTGTCTGTCTTTGTATTAGTGTCAGTGCTTGTATTAGTGCCAGTATCCCCCTTCTTCAGTTTTTCTATTGCAGCTTCTGCATCTGTCAGCTTTTTGACTGCACCGCTGTCTACTTTTTCCTGCAGGGACCCGGATAATTTATCAAAGGCAGTGCGGGCATTCTTCACAGCGGCCTCATCATTCAGTGTTATATCCGAAGCATTCTTCAATGCATTCAGTTTTGCTGTGACATCAGCAATGGAAGCCGTTTCATCAAGAAGCGCTCCGGAATAGGTTACGGATGAACTGTCATTGTCCACAAAGAAGATAATACCGTCCGGTTTTGGATCCATATTCCTGTATTCTTCCGTAGCCATCAGTTTTTCAACATGGATGACAGCCGTCACGATTCCATCTTTTACCGTATAATCGCAGGTCAGCAGATCCGTATACTTCTCTTCGTCCAGGTAGTACATCCAGATTCCTTTGGAATTCTGATACCAGCCTGACTGTCCGGTTCTGTCCGTGGAACTTGTAAAATGCAGCGAGGCTACATAGAAAGAAGATCCGCCATACCCGGACACATCGATTTCCACTTCATAATCGCTTCCCGCATAGATTGTCGTGTCCGTGGTCTTGACGGTTATTCCTCCACCCTCAGCAAAAACCGCAGTAGATGAGCCGGTAAACAACAGTACCATAATCAGGATCATAATTATTTTCCAGCATCTTCTCATAGTCGTCTCCTTTCTGTCTTCGGTCAGCCGGCCTTTATCCTGTTTTGATCCTCCAGGATACAGAAAACAAAAAACCTGTACAGTCTCACAATATCCGGAAATATATTGTGACTCAATACAGGTTTTGTCCAAAAAAGAGAAACTGAGGGTATGGTTTTGGTATAGGTGCACCCTGCAAGACAAAAACTGCGTATATCATTTGTTTTATCCAGCCAATGATACACGCAGTAGTTTGTTTTCTACAGAAGTTCCTCCGTAAGCTCATACCCGAATGCTTTCAGATACTCCGTCAGCTCCGGCACGCCTTCCTTTGTCGTGCAGCTGATCGGGAAGATCGTTTTCGCGCCGGCATATT
>CAMOZZ010000004.1 GCA_946631165.1 uncultured Lachnospiraceae bacterium
CCGGCCCATCATCTTTCTCCGCCGGCACAGGGTCCTCAGATTGCTTCGATTACGGGACGAAATATCTGCACTCCTCCGGTCAAACAAAGGACGTGTTTGCCCTCCGTCGGCAATTTCGCCCGAATCTGTCGCTCTTCACACACAGTCCCGGCGGAGAAAGCCTGCTGCGCCTTACTCATCTGACAGTTCAACAGATCCTGGGAAGCTGGTCTCCGGCCAGCTTATTCGCGATCCGGCCGGTCCCGAGTGCCGTCCGGATCACCAGCGTACCGGGGTGTGCGGATGTCACTTCTCCGATCGTCACCGCGCTTTCCCCTTCCGGGAAGTTCCGCAATATCTCCAGTGCCCGTTCCTCCGCCTCCGGCGCCGTCACGCAGATCATCCTGCCCTCACACGCCAGATACAGCGGATCCAGTCCCAGTATGTCACACACAGTGCTCACTGCCGGTCTTACCGGGATCGCATCTTCCTTCAGTTCGATCCCGCATTCCGAATCTTCAATAAATTCGTTCAGTGTGGTCGCCAGTCCGCCCCTGGTCGGATCCCTCATGACTCTGAGATCCTTTCCCAGTCCGCCGAGCGCCAGCGCCATCCTTTTTAACGGTGCGCAGTCGCTCTTCACGTCCGCTTCCACGAGATTTGCATTCCGTGCGAGCATAATAGCCGTTCCGTGGTCTCCGACCGGTCCGGAAACGATGATCTTGTCTCCGGCTCTGAGATTCTTTACGGAAAGGCCGGGGGTCTTCAGCACGCCCACGCCGGTGGTATTGATATAGATCCCGTCGCCGCGGCCGCGTTCGACGACCTTCGTATCGCCCGTCACGACCATTACCCCGGCTTCCTCAGCGGTTCTCTGAATCGAATCCAGGATCCTTTTTACATCCGCGAACGGAAATCCTTCTTCCAGGATGCAGGCCAGGCTCAGATACTTTATCTCTCCGCCTGCCATGCTGACGTCATTTACGGTGCCGCACACGGAAAGCTTTCCGATATCACCGCCCGGAAAGAATACCGGACTTACCACGAAGCTGTCCGTAGACATGACAATTTTGTCCGCTCCGTCGACCACGGCGCCGTCCGACAGCTCGTTCAGCGCTTCATTGGAGAACAGCGGCACGATCATTTCAGAAATGAGCTTTGCTGTCTTTCCGCCGCCGCTGCCGTAGTCGAGCGTTACAAATTCTTCCATATTTAAATGATCCCTCTGTATTTATATGCCGCCGCGCATGCTCCCTCGGAGGACACCATGCACGGTCCTTCCGGCTCTTCCGGCACGCACACTTTTCCGAAAAGCGGACATTCCTTCGGATCGAGCTTTCCTCTGATCACGTCGCCGCATCTGCATCCGGGCCTCTCGCGGGACATTCCGGAACTGACCGCAAATCTGCGTTCCGCGTCGAATTTTGCGAACGCCTCCCTTATCCCGAGTCCGCTCTCCGGGATCTCTCCGAGCCCTCTCCAGAGGTCTGTCCTCTTTTCAAAGACTCTTTCGATCTCTTCTCTCGCGACCGGATTTCCCTCCGGTCTGACAACGGAAGTATATTCATTCTGCAGGATCGCCGTCCCGTCTTTGATCTGCCGGATCAGCATCGCGATCCCTTTCAGGATATCGGCTGTTTCAAATCCCGTGATCACGCCCGGAAAGCCGAGTTCTTCAAAGAACTTCATTCCCTCTTCGCCGATGATCACGGCCACATGGCCCGGACAGATGAATCCGTCGATATTGAAGGCCGGATCCGCCGCCAGTGCCCTGACCGACGGTTCCAGCAGCTTCAGCATGGAAAGAACGCTGAAGTTCTCAAGTCCCGCATCCTGCGCCGCCGCAATGGCCGACGCCGTTCCCGGCGCCGATGTCTCGAAGCCGACGCCCAGGAAGACCACCTGTTTATCCGGATTCTCCGCTGCAGTCTGTACGGCATCCATCGGAGAATAAACGATCCGCACATCCGCTCCTGCAGCTTTTCTTGCTGCCAGATTGTCGCCCCGCCTGCTGCCGGGCACCCGGATCATATCGCCGTAGGTAGTCAGGATCATATCCGGAAGATCTGTCAGCGCCAGCGCTTTATCGATCGTCTCCTGCGCAGTCACGCACACCGGGCATCCCGGTCCCGAGAGCAGCTTCACGAAAGGCGGGAGCATGCCCTTGATGCCGGCTTTCGCGATCGCCATTGTATGCGATCCGCACACTTCCATCAGACGGATGACTTTCTCAGCCATAAAGCGCCTCCTGCAGTTCCCGGAAGGCTTCCAGATCCGCCTGCGCCTGTTCGTCGCTGATCTTTTCGATCGCAAATCCTGCATGGACCATCACATTGTCGCCGACCTTCGGATCCTTCAGCAGATTGATCTTTATGCGGCGTCTCACGCCGTCTCTCTCCGCGACTGCTTCATCTCCGTCTATGGTTTCTATCTTAAGCGGTACCGCCAGACACATATCACGTTCTCCGATCTGCCGCGCCGGACGCGGCCGCTGCAGCAGGATACCGCAGCTTATCTTTTCTCTCTCATCCGCCTCCCGGCGATCATCAGCTGACCGAGGCTGATGCCTTCATCATTTGTGCTTACCCTGTGATGATGGTAAACCGTAAGACCTTCCGCCCGCAGCGCCTCTGTCACGGCCTTCAGCAGATACATATTCTGGAAGGTCCCGCCCGACAGAACGACCGCATCCAGGCCGGTCTTTCTTCTTATATAAATACACTGGTCCGCAGCAACTGCTGTCAGTGTGTTCATGAACTTTGCCGCGCATAACGAAACCGGTATATCTGCGAGAATATCCGAAGCAAGTCCCCGGATCATCGGTCTCCAGTCGAATCTTCTTACGCCGTTTTCGTCTTCGTAAAAACCTGCCTCATACTCCGTCATACAGCCTTCTCCCGCTGCTGCTTCCAGCAGGATCGCGCCTTCCCCTTCATAATCCGCCGACCGGCAGATTCCCAGGATCGCGCTCACGCCGTCGAACAGCCTTCCCATGCCGGAAGACGGCGGACAGTTCACATCCGCGGCAAGCATTTTCCGGACGGTGCCGGCCCCTGTTTCAGGCACGGCCGCATCTTCCGTGATCCGGTTCCTGACCGCTTCACAAATTCCTTCATCACCGTCCTGTGCAAAAGCATCCTCCAGCAGTGACAGTCCAACGCGCCAGATCTCCTTTATGGCTTTGTCGCCGCCGGGCAGCTTCACCGGTCTGATGCTTCCATGCCGTTCATAGCCGGCAGCATCGCCGGCCAGGAATTCTCCTCCCCAGACAGTGCCGTCTTCTCCAAGCCCGGTGCCGTCCCAGATGATCCCGATCACGGGATCTGTCAGGTCATTATCTGTCATGCAGGACACCATATGCGCGTGATGGTGCTGCACCCTGACAAGCGGGATCCCTTCCGCTGCGCTGCGTTCTTCCGCGTACACAGAAGACAGATAATCCGGATGCAGATCGCATGCGATCACTTCGGGCTTAATGGAAAAAAGTTTTTCAAAGTGCACGATCTGCTGCCTGAAATTCTCATACGATTCAATATTTTTCAGATCGCCGATATGCTGGGAAGGGAACACATGCTCCTTCTTGCTCAGTGAAAATGTCGCTTTCTGCTCGGCGCCGCAGGCCAGCATCATCGGTACGGGGCTCTCCAGCGTGACCGGATAGGGAGCATATCCTCTCGACCTTCTCATGAAATAGCCGCCGCCCTCCGGCCACATTACCGAATCATCGCATCTTACTTCGATCTCCCGGTCGTGCATCAGAAAACCGTCGCAGATGCCGGACAGTTCCGTCAGGGCTTCTTCATTTTTATAGATGACAGGCCTGTCGGAAAGGTTCGCGCTGGTCATCACAAGCGTTTTTATCTCTTCCGAAAACAGCAGGAAATGCACCGGGGTATACGGGAGCATGATCCCGATCCTGTCATTCTCACTGATATGGGAGAAGGATGCTTTCTCTCTTTTCCGCAGCAGCACGATCGGTCTGGCAGGGGATGAAAGCAGCTGCTCCTCTTCTTCGGACAGCAGGCAGATCTTCCTGACCGCCACAGTGTCCGCACACATCAGTGCAAAAGGTCTCCGGTCTCTCTTCTTCCTCTCTCTGAGAATATGCGAAAAAGCCGGGGTATCTGCCCGGCAGGCAAGATGAAATCCTCCAAGACCCTTTACTGCAATGATTTTTCCTTTCCGGAGCGCCTCCAGGGCAGCCCCGGCTGGTTCATCGTATATACAGCTGCCGTCTGCATTCCGGTAATAAAGCCGGGGCCCGCATGCCGGGCAGCAGTCGGGCTGTGCATGGTACCTTCTGTCCTCTATATCCGTGTACTCGTTTTCGCACGCCGGGCACATGACAAACGGTGCCATGGTCGTACTCTTCCTGTCATACGGAACATTTTTTATGATCGTGAATCTCGGCCCGCAGTTCGTACAGTTTATAAACGGATAACGATACCGACGGTCTGACGGATCCGACAATTCTTTCAGGCAGTCATCACACGTGCAGATATCCGGAGAGATCAGCGTATCGGCTTCCTCTCCCGCAAACGAAGGGATAATTTCAAAATCCGAAAACCCACAGGGCTCATATTCATCTGCGTGAATTTTTTCGATCACGGCAAGCGGCGGTTTCCGGATACGCAGATCTCTGATAAAAGCAGATACATTATCCGTTTCTCCTTCAACCTTCAGTTCCGCACCAAACGAAGTATTTCTGATCCATCCCTTAATTTCGTAAGCTTTTACCTGCCTGTGAATAAAAGGACGAAAGCCGACGCCCTGCACGATCCCTCTGATCTTAATATGAAACCCGGTCAATGATATCATGAACCCCCGTCGTTTTTTTTGAGATTCTAAGCTAGTATATCATTGATTCCGTAAAAAATAAACTGTGATTTTGCAGATTTTCTATATTTTTAGTTCAGCGTTTGTGACAATTATTTCACATTAGTGAACTTTTCTCGTTAAGAGATTCACATTTTCAAACGTCCCGTTTCCATCAGACGATGCATTTTCATCCGTAAGCAACTTCTATTTTTAAAGTCAGGTTAAGGTTTTTGTGCTATGATAAAGAAAATCCAAAATCAGGGGACGAATTATGAGACTGCTGCTTGCTGAGGACGAGCGTTCGCTCTCCCGCGCTCTCTGCGCGATACTTACCAAAAACAATTACACGGTCGACGCTGCTTATGACGGCGAAGAAGCGCTGGATTATCTTGCCGTCGGCGAATATGACGGGATCATTCTTGACATCATGATGCCGAAGCTGGACGGACTGTCGGTCTTAAAAAAGATCCGTTCGCAGGGCAGTCTGGTGCCCGTACTCCTTCTGACGGCAAAATCCGAAATTGACGACAAGGTCGACGGACTGGATGCCGGCGCGAACGATTACCTCACCAAGCCCTTCGCCGCGAAGGAGCTGCTGGCGCGCCTCCGCGCCATGCTCCGCGTACAGCATCAGGCGCCGGAGAACAGGCTGACGTTCGGGAATATCACGTTGGATCTGGGAACTTACGAACTCTCTTCCGCATCCGGCAGCTGCAAACTTGCCGGGAAGGAATTCCAGATGTTCGAGATGCTGATCTCGAACCCGAAGCATCTGATCTCCACAGAACATTTCATGGACAAGATCTGGGGATATGATTCCGATGCGGAGCTTTCCGTCGTATGGGTATATATCTCTAATTTAAGGAAGAAACTGACCGCGCTGAATGCCGATATCCGGATCAAAGCCACCCGCGGATCCGGATATTCCCTGGAGATGAAAGAATAACGGAGGAACTGTCATGAAAATGATACGGCGGCTGCGTTTCCGCATGATCACCGTTTCCATGCTGGCGCTGGCGATCGTGCTTGCCGTGATCATCGGCGCGGCGAATATAATGAACTACCGGCAGATGGTAACAGAAGCTGACGAAATCACGGCTCTCCTTGCCGAGAACGGCGGCAGCTTTCCCGAAGCCGGCTCTTTCGCGCGTCTGAATGATGCCGCCGGAAAGCATGCCCCGAAAAATAACGGGACGCTCACCGTACCGGACGGCGGCAATACCGGCAGCGAATCATCGCCGGAAGGCGGCATGAATAAAAGCAGCGGATCCCCCGGCCGCAGATACGGACGCGGCAATACTTTTTCCGCGGAAACACCTTTTGAATCCAGATTTTTCACCGTCACGGTAAATAACGAAGGTACCTGCACCGGGACCGGGCTGGACAAGATCGCTTCAGTCGACAGCAGTACAGCGGAGGCGTATGCCGAAGCAGTCCTTTCCGCCGGAAAAGAGAGAGGGTTTATCGACAGCTACCGCTATTTAGTCGATGAACGTACGGACGACATACTCGTTATTTTCCTGGACCGCAGCAGATCGCTCGCGACCGTAAAACGGTTTCTTTTTACATCCATCATCATTGCGCTCGGCGGACTTCTTGCCGTCTTTCTCCTGATCCTGCTCTTCTCCGGACGGATCATCCGTCCCTTTGTCGACAATTACGAAAAACAGCGGCGTTTTATTACAGATGCCGGCCACGAGCTCAAGACGCCGCTCGCCATTATCAACGCCGACGCCGAGGTCCTGGAGATGGAACAGGAGGACGGCGAGAACGAGTGGATCGCGGATATCAGGAAACAGACCGCGCGCCTGTCAGAGCTTACGGCAGAGCTGATCGCCCTCTCCCGCATGGAAGAGGATTCCGCCGCTTCGTTCATCATGGCAGATTTTCCCGTCTCGGAAATGGCTGCCGAGGCTGCCGATTCCTATAACGGACCGGCGCTGTCGCGCGGATTTGACTTTACGACAGACATCCGGCCCTCCCTGATGCTTCACGGAGACGAGCGGGCCGTCGGGCAGCTGATCGGCATCCTCATGGACAATGCACTCAAGTATACGAACGAAGGCGGTTCCATAAAGTTTTCCCTGACAAGAGCCGGAAAATATATCCGCCTCGCCGTTTTCAACACCTGTGACAGCATCGACCGTGCATCGCTTCCTCATCTGTTCGACCGTTTCTACAGAACAGACAGCTCCAGGAACAGCGGCACCGGCGGATACGGCATCGGCCTCTCCATCGCACAGGCGATCGTTTCCGCGCACAAAGGGAAGATCAGTGCGGAAACGTCTGACGGACACTCCCTTACGGTAACGGCACTGTTTCCGCTGAAATGATACTGTCACGGTTTCCCGCTCCGTTCAGGACGCATTCCGGCGTTTCTCTCTCCCCTGCTGTTAAGACCGGTTCATCCGGTCTTTTTTTGTCTTCGTCTCTTTCTGCGTTGACAGAATCCGTCGTTTAACATTGTCGGTTTTCTGAATTTCCTCTCAGCATTGCTGCTGTTGAAACTGTTTTTGATTTATTTCAGAAAATATTCACTTCTTTTATGTTATCAGAATCTGTCCGGAGGAATCAACAATCTGTTTATATTTCTCTACATATTGTTTACTTCTGTTCACTTTTTCCGTTTATTTGTTAAACTATTTCAGAAAGCTTTGTTGAATCCCCCCTCAGATCTATTCGGAGAAAGACATGAATCTGGCAGATACGATCAAATATTACAGACTGCAGGCCGGTCTCACACAGAAGGATCTTGCGGATTACCTGGCCCTGACGCCCGGAGCGATAAGCAATTACGAGAAAGGGACCCGGATGCCTGACAACCGTATCATGAAGGATCTCTCCGAGGCCCTGCACGTCCCTTTAAATGTACTGATTGATGCCAGTATCCAGCAGGAAGAAGGCTTCCATGAAGACGGGCTGTCTGAAAAGGAGTACGCCTCCTCGCCCAAACAGCTGGAGAAGGAATGCATGGACACTTTCCGCAGGCTTGACGTGAACAACAAACGTACAGGCCTGAACAACCTGAAAAGGCTTCTGCAGAAACAGACGGAAAAGGAATCCGGTCAGACATGACAGAGGCTGTTCTGTCATCGCCGTCTGTATAAACCTCCTCAGAAACAGACATTTTCACTGCACTGAAGTATGAAAAAACTGTGAATATCCTTGCAATGATCCGGATCAGGGTGTAGCATATAGTCCACGAAACCGGCTGATAAAAGTTCCCTGAAAGGATCGGAAATGTCTATCATTTATACCTATCTCGGACCTGCCCAAAGCGCTGTCATGGTCTTTCCGCTGCTGGCGCTTGCGCTCACCGTCCCCTATATCCTTTATGAATACCGCCGCTACGGGGCGATCCCGCTCCTGCGGACTGTTCTTATATACTTTTTTATCCTGTATCTGATCAATGCCTATTTTCAGGTGATCCTTCCGCTGCCTTCGCGCGAAGAGGTCGCTTCTTCCGCCGTCCCTGCCATGCAGATGAAGCCCGGGAATTTCCTGCGGATGATCAGACGCACGGCGGATCTTGATATTTCCGGCAGACGTGAGCTGCTGGCGTTTCTTAAGAACCCCTTCGTCTACCAGTCGATCCTGAACGCCGTACTGCTGTTCCCGCTCGGCGTGTATCTCCATTATTATTACCGGCGCGGCTTCATTCTGTCGGCGCTCATCGTTTTTGCCGTATCATTGTTCTTCGAATTCACACAGTATTCCGGCCTGTACGGGTATTATGCGCACGCTTACAGGACCTTTGATGTAGACGATATCATCCTGAATACCGCTGGCGGCGTCGCCGGCTGGATCCTCTCCCCGGTCATCTGTTTCGTGCTTCCCGCAAGGGATGCGATCGACGAAGCCGCTTATGAAAGAGGGGAACGCATTCCCTTCTTCCGGCGGTTCCTGGCCTTCGCGGTCGATTTCAGCCTGATCTGTCTCGTATCGTGGGGCATTTCGATGATCCTCCCGGACAATGTTTTCGGCCTTGTCGCCGGGCTCATCATAAGCATCGCGCTGCTGACAGCGTATCTCACCTTTATGCCGCTGCTCACGAACGGGTATACCGTGGGGAAATGGCTCTTCCGCCTTCAGCTCGTATCGGAACGCAGAGGCCGGCGGGTCGAACCGGCGCTCTCCCAATATCTGATCCGGGCACTGTTCGTCAGCGTGCTGATCGCGCATATTCCCGTGTATTATATGATGTGCGAGCACATGAAGCAGCTCACCTATAATACCGCGTTCAATTTCTGGAGCGGATTCGAAAATCTGCTTTATATCGTCAGCTTCGCGCTTGTGGTGGACGTACTGGCAAGAATGATGCTGGATAAGAAAATCTTCTTCTATGAAATAATAAGCGGCATTCATAACGAAAGCCGTGTTGTCAGAAAATAAAAAACGCGGAGGTCAAACGGGCACCTGTTTCCGTTCGACCTCCGTGTTTTTTCAATGTCTTCTCGCAGCGAACACCCTGATCTCCTCCGCCGCTTCTTCCTTATTCTTAAGCGGGTTTTTAAGGCTGAGGGTCCCCAGCACCGTATTCCCCTGCAGTGCATCCGTAAGTTTCCCGAACGCGCCTTCGGCATTGCCGGAAGCAGAGCACCCGATCAGATAGACGCTCTTGCCGCGGAATGGCTTCTGCTTCAGGAAAGCGCCCACTGCCGGCGGATAGGTGCCGGCCCAGACAGGAAAGGCGATCACGATCTCATAATAATCCTGCGGATCGGCAGCTACGGGCCAGAGTCCCGGGTCAGTCCCTCTCAGCGCAGCTGCGCCGCCTTTTAAGAATTTCCCGAACCCGCTTGCCTTCGGCTCCTTCTTCACTTTAAGCCTTTCGACATCCATATCGATATGTTTCATGAGTTCTTCCGCCGCGAAAGCGGAATTGCCGTTCAGGCTGTAATAGACCATCAGCGTATCTTTCATTCCCGCCACCTCATTTCTGTCATGCTTATGACCTGACTTTACAACATTCTTTTCCCGATTGCAATATCCCCCGGACAGCTTTCCCGCGAACAGAAAAAAAGCTGTCCTTTGTGCTTGACATATACCCCACAGGGGTATATAATCATCATTGTCTAAATACCCCCACGGGGTATCTATCACTGAAAACATGACCATCTACAGTACGGAGGTATGCAATGACAGAGACACCCGCCTGCTGCGGGCATTCCGATTCGCAGTATACAGATGAACACGGCGTCAGGCATAAAAAACGTTCTCCCGAAGAGCAGAAAGCGCTGCTCACCCGTCTGAAACGGGCCGAAGGACAGATCCGCGGTATCCAGAAGATGGTGGAGAATGACGCTTACTGTCCTGACATACTGATTCAGGTATCTGCCGTCACGAGCGCGCTGAACAGCTTCAACAAGGAGCTCCTCTCCTGCCACATCAAAGGATGCGTGGCAAACGATATCCGCGCCGGGGAGGACGGTTCTGTGGACGAACTCGTAAAGATCCTGATGAAACTGATGAAATAAAACGGAAAGGCAAGATCATGGAACAATATATCGTAACCGGGATGAGCTGCGCCGCCTGCCAGGCGCGCGTGGAAAAGGCAGTGGGATCGCTGCCCGGCGTGACATCCTGCTCGGTCAGCCTTCTCACCAATTCCATGAGTGTGGAAGGAACTGTTTCTCCGGATACCGTCATAGAAGCGGTCGTCAAAGCCGGCTATGAAGCAAAAAAGAAAGGCGCCTCTGCGTCTGAAAAGCGCTCTTCCATCGCGGAGGAAGCCGATGCGCTCATCGACCGGGAGACCCCTAAATTAAAGCGGCGGCTCATCCTGTCCGTCGGCTTTCTGATCGTGCTGATGTACATCACCATGGGGCACAATATGCTGCACTGGCCGCTGCCGTCCTATTTTGAGCACAACCATCTCGGTCTGGCACTCACACAGATGCTGCTGGCAATCATCGTGATGATCATCAACAGCAAATTCTTCACGAGCGGTTTTTCCTCGCTGCGTCACGGCGCGCCGAACATGGACACGCTGGTCGCGCTCGGTTCCTCCGTTTCCTTCGGCTGGAGCACCTTTGTATTCTACGAAATGTGTGGTATGATAACGAAAGGCGCTTCCAACATGGAACTGATGGAGCTCTATCACAATCAGCTCTATTTTGAATCTGCCGCCATGATCCCCGCACTGATCACGGTCGGAAAAATGCTGGAAGCCATGTCCAAGGGCCGCACCACGGATGCGCTGAAGAGCCTGATGAAGCTGGCGCCGAAGACCGCTGTGCTGCTGCGGGACGGCACTGAAACGGAAGTCGGCATTGAAGAAGTTGTCCCCGGTGATATCTTCGCCGTAAGGCCCGGCGAATCGATTCCGGTCGACGGGATCATCCTGACCGGACACTCGGCAGTCAATGAATCCGCCCTCACGGGTGAATCCATTCCCGTCGATAAAGCCGAAGGAGATCCGATCAGTGCAGCCACGATCAATCAGTCCGGCTACATTACGGCCAGAGCGACGCGTGTCGGCGAGGATACCACGCTCAGCCAGATCATTCACATGGTCTCGGATGCCGCCGCAACGAAAGCACCGGTCGCCAGGATCGCCGACAAAGTCTCCGGCATATTTGTGCCCGCCGTCATCGGCATTGCGGTCATTGTCCTGGCCGGATGGCTGATTGCCGGACAGACGCTCAGCTTTGCACTGGCGCGCGCGATCTCCGTACTCGTTATTTCATGCCCCTGCGCGCTTGGTCTGGCGACGCCCGTTGCCATCATGGTCGGAAACGGGATGGGCGCGAAGGCAGGTATTCTGTTCAAGACCGGCGAAGCACTGGAAACCGCCGGAAAAGTACAGCTCATCGCGCTGGACAAGACCGGCACGATCACTGCCGGCGAGCCGGAAGTCACAGATATCCTGCCCGCGGACGGTTACACGGAAGAAGACCTTCTGCAGCTGGCATATTCACTCGAAAAGCACAGTGAACATCCGCTGGCAAAATCCATCGTGAAATATGCGGAAGCTGCCGGGACCGCCGCGGAAGAAGCAGCAGACTTAACCATTCTGCCGGGGAACGGGCTCACTGCCAGGATCGCAGGAAGCACCGTGCACGGCGGAAGCCGCAGATATATCGGCTCCCTTGTGAATATCCCCGGGGAAACCGCTTCCCTATCCGATAAGCTGTCCGCCGAAGGAAAAACGCCCCTGTTCTTTGAAGCAGACGGCAGACCGGCCGGCATTATCGCTGTCGCCGACGTGATCAAGAAGGATTCGCCGGAAGCGATCAGCCAGCTGAAGAACATGGGCATTGAAGTGGTCATGCTCACCGGCGACAATGAAGGCACCGCGCAGGCCATCGGAAAACAGGCAGGCGTGGATACCGTGATCGCCGGCGTCCTGCCGGACGGCAAGGAAGCCGTCATCCGGCAGCTGAAAAAACGCGGCACTACCGCCATGGTCGGCGACGGGATCAATGATGCGCCCGCGCTCACCCGCGCGGATGTCGGCATAGCCATCGGCGCCGGTACGGATGTTGCCATCGACAGTGCGGATATCGTCCTGATGAACAGCGCCCTTTCCGATGTGGCCGCTGCGATCCGCCTGAGCCGCAAGGTACTGAAGAACATCCACGAGAACCTGTTCTGGGCCTTTTTCTACAATCTGATCTGCATCCCGCTTGCAGCCGGTCTGTTCGCCTGGAAAATGAACCCGATGTTCGGCGCCGCAGCAATGAGCCTGTCCAGCTTTACGGTATGCATGAACGCGCTGCGCCTGAACCTGTTCGATCTGCGCGACACAAAACACGATAAACCAATGAAGCACCGCGCGCGCCCCGCATCCGAAGCGGAAATGACCGCCGAAGATCCCGGAACCGCTGATGATTCATGCAATATAAACAACAAGGATCCCGAAAGGAGAAATGAAATGACAAAGACAGTAAAGATCGAAGGAATGATGTGCGGCCATTGCGAAGCCAACGTAAAGAAAGCGCTCGAAGCGCTCCCGTTCGTGGAAAGCGCAGCGCCCAGCCACGAAGCGAACAACGCCGTGATCACCTATACCGGTGAATTTGACGAAGCTGCCGTGAAGAAAGCCATCGAGGATAAGGATTACACTTACCTCGGGATCGCCTAAACACCGCAGCCGCCGGGGAGAGCACCATGAACAGAGCATTTGTAACGGAAAGCGACGGATGGAACTACTGTCTCGAGCGGGAGCAGTACTGCAAGGATGCCGGCATGCGCGGCGACTGCGAGCGCATCACCTGCAAATACGGTCCGGAGCCCGTGAAAAAAGAGGATGAAAAGAAAGAGAAAGCATGACGCTTAAGAAGATGCAGCAGGACAGCCTGCTGTATCTTTTTACTTGCGCGAAAGCCCTGTTTATAGTATTATTTATTCCGCACATTTAATAAGGAGGATCAATTTCAGAAATCGATGGACATTTTTTACCGTATAATCGCCATTCTCGGCGGACTATCGCTTTTCCTTTACGGTATGCGCATCATGGGCGACGGCTTAAAAAGCGGCTCTGGCGGCGCAATGCAGGCTGTCCTCTCCCATCTTACCAAAAATCCTGTCATGAGCTTTCTGCTCGGCGTTCTGGTCACTTGCATGATCCAGAGCTCTACGGCAACCATTGTTCTTACTGTCGGTCTTGTCGGCGCCGGCTATCTGACATTCCGGCAGTCAATCGGCATCGTGCTCGGCGCGAATGTCGGTACCAGCATCACCGCCCAGATCATCCGTCTGATGGATGTCAGTGCGGATGCCGGCAGCATCCTTTATTTCTTCAAATCCGACAATCTGGCGCCCCTTGCCCTGACGATCGGCATTGTACTGATCATGTTCGTCAAGAACAAGGCATCCGGTCCCGCTGGAACCGTATTCATGGGTTTCGGCATCCTGTTCGTGGGACTGATGAATATGTCGGCTGCCGTCAGCACCTTCGGCGATTCCCTGAGCGGCCTTCTTACGTCCTTTGAAGGCAACTACGTGCTCGGTTTCCTTTCCGGTGTGCTGGTCACCGGCGTCATTCAGAGTTCTTCTGCTGTCGTCGGTATCCTGCAGTCGGTCGCCAGTTCGGTCGGCATCAAATTCAGCGCGGTCTTTCCGGTAATCATCGGCGTGAATATCGGCGACTGCATCACGACATACCTTGTCTGCCGCCTTGGCGCCAAGCCGGAGCAGATCCGCACCTGCCTGGTACACATTATTTACAATGTGATCGCCGCCGTCATGCTTTTTGCCGGTGTAACCATCCTGAAAACGACCGGCATCCTTTCGGATTCGCTCTGGAATGCCACGCTGAATTCCGGCGGTGTCGCGAACGTACATGGTCTTTTCAGGCTCATTCCCGCCATCCTGCTCCTTCCCTTCACGGGAATGATGGCCGGCATAGCGGAAAAGATCGTTCCCGATGCGAAAGTCGATGCAGCGGACGAATTATACGAAAAAACCATCAGCCAGCTGGATATCAGGCTGATTGAAAACCCCGGTCTCGCTCTTGCCGAGGCAGACAACCTGATCTCTTATATGGGCGATGTAGCGCTGCAGAATTTTGAAGCAGCCGTCGATCAGTTATTCAGCTACGACGAAGCGCGGGATGGACGGATCGACGAACGGGAAGAGCTTCTGGACCGCATGGCGGACGCTTCCAGCAAATACCTTGTGGCTACTTCTCCCCATATTCTTCTCGAATCTGATCACCGGCAGCAGAGTTTCCTGATCCAGGCGCTTTCCTGTTTTGAGCGGATGGGAGATATCGCTGTTCATATGACGAACAATGTAAAACGGCTCCATGCCAGCGGCAGTCCCATATCAGACACTGCAGTGAACGAGATCACAACGGCTTCCGACGCCATTCATGAGATCCTTACCCTGGCGATCACTGCCTATAAAACAGGAGATCTTACTCTGGCAAGAAAAGTCGAACCGCTTGAAGAAGTAAACGATGAGATGATCGAAGAGATCCGCAGCCGCCATGTACACCGCATGACACAGGGAGAGTGCAATGTGATCAACGGCATCGAATTCCAGAATATCCTGCAGAATTTCGAGCGGCTGTCCGACCAGTGTTCAGATCTTGCCGTCTATCTGCTCGGACGAACGGACGATTCCATCAACGGAAAAGAGCATCTGTATATCCATGAACTGCACCATTCTGGCGATCCTGTATATCAGAAGCTCTTTGATGATAACTATAAGAAATACTTCGACAGACTGAATAAGGGTGCGGCATGAACCGCACCCTTTTCCTTTACTTATTCAGACCGTATTTGTCTCCCATCTCGCGGATCCTGTCCACATTCACAAAATCCAGATACTCCTCAAATGCCAGCTTGTTCCCGTCATAGCCTTCGTCTGTTCCGTATTTCTTCAGATACTGGAAGAAATGCTGCAGCGCATACGTCTGTGCGAACAGGGCGCTTAACGGGAAGGTGATGATCTTGTATCCCATCTTTCCGCAGTCATCCGCCGTCAGGCCGTCATTGATGCCTCTGTCGGGGAACATGCCCAGATGGAGCGGTGCTTTTACAAGAGAAGGAAGCTTCTCCAGCTGCTCTCTCGTCTTCGGCAGGACCTTGACCATATCGGCGCCTTCTTCGAAATAGGTATTGGCGCGGTCAACAGCGTCCTCAAAATCTGTTGCGTCCGTTCTCGCGACAATGATCATATCCTTATCCACGCGGGCGTCCACAGCCGCATGGATCTTGCCGACCATCTCTTCCTTGGAGATCACTTCGGGCTTCTTGATGAACGGGCAGTTCGGGGGCTGCTGCTGGTCTTCCAGGAACAGGCCGGCGATCCCGGCTCTCTCATACTCCTGCACTGTACGGTACACATTCAGCGCGTTGCCGTAACCGCCCTCGCCGTCTGCAAGGATCGGAATATCTACCGCATCGCAGATATGCTTGATCATATTCACTTCTTCACTGAGCGTCAGCAGACCGGTGTCGGGCTGCCCCAGGATCACGCCGTGAAGGCCGTAGCCTGTGGTTCCCGCGGCCTCAAATCCGGCTTTTTCAATGGCTCTGGCCGAAAGCGCGTCATACGCGCCGGGAGCAACGATGTAATCCCGTTCAGCGATCAGCTGACGGATACGTTTTCTAAGATGATGCATACTATCCACCTCCCGCGGAATTAATACTTTACTTATATTATAACCCGTATTATTTTTCTTTCAAGTGGCAAAATGCTGTTTTTTAATTACTATTTATATATTTCTCTAATCTGTTTTAAATATTTATCAAGCGCTTTTTCTTCTTTCTGCGATTGTAATTTATCCTGTTGAATTATGCCCTTTAATCAGGTATAATCTTTATTTGCATTTTACCATCAGTCAGCGATATGCACGAACGTGCCCCAAAGGATTATTATGGATCTTCTTTCATTTGATTTTCTGCTGTTCCTGCCGGTTTTGACCATCCTCTATTTTGCTGTCCCGAAGAAGTGCCAGTGGTGGGTGCTTCTCGCTGGCAGCCTTTATTTCTACGGATACACCGGCTGGAACAATCTGATTTATATATTTATCACTGCCGGCTCCTCGTATCTCGCCGCCCGGGGGATCGAAGCCCTCCAGCTGCAGCACAAAAAAGAGCTGGCTGAAAAGAAAGCTTCCCTCGACCGGGCCGGCCGCACGGCGCTGAAAGAGAAATACCAGCGGCGCACCCGTCTTGTCCTTACGCTTACACTGCTGCTGAATTTCGGACTTCTTTCCTATTTTAAATATCTTCACTTCGTGATTGCGCAGATCAACCGGATCATTGCCGCTTTCGGAAGCACACCGTTTGAAGATACACTGAAGATCATTGCGCCGCTCGGCATCTCTTTCTTCACCTTCCAGACGATGGGCTATGTCGTGGATGTATACTGGAAAAAAGTCCCCGCGGAGAAGAATTTCTTCCGGATGCTCCTCTTCACGTCGTTCTTCCCGCAGGTGACCCAGGGTCCCATCAGCGTATGGAGCGATCTCTCTGCGGAGCTGTTCAAGGAGCACGAATTCACCTACCGCAATTTCTCCTGGGGTGCCATGAGAATGATCTGGGGCTTCTTTAAGAAAGTCGCCCTGGCCAATGCGCTTTCGGCCTACTTCAAACATCTGAGCGGCCATTACCTGGACTATACCGGCATTTCGGCACTGCTCGGCGCTTTCCTTTACAGCGTCCAGATCTATGCCGATTTCTCCGGCTACATGGATATCGTCTGCGGTTTCTGCGAGATCCTGGATATCCGTCTCACAGAGAACTTCATGCGCCCGTACTTCTCCAAATCTGTCGCGGAATACTGGAGACGCTGGCACATCAGCCTCGGAAACTGGTTCAAGACCTACCTCTACTATCCGATCGCGACTGCAAAATGGAACCAGAATATCGGCCGTTTTGCGAAGAAGCATTTCGGAAAGACTGTCGGCAGCACGGTTCCTGCCTCCATCTCGCTTGTCGTCGTCTGGTTCACCACCGGTCTGTGGCACGGCGCATCCTGGGGATATATCGTCTGGGGCGGCCTGAACGGCATGTTCATCATCTTCTCTCTGTGGATGGAGCCGGTCTATGACGGCTGGAAGCAGAAACTGAAGATCAATGAGGCTTCGACGCTTTGGCGTGCATTCCAGATCATCCGGACATTTACGCTGCTTACGCTGATCAAGATCCTGCCGGAGCTTGGCGGCTTAAGAAAAGGACTTGGTCTCTGGCGGCAGATCTTTACGAACCATGTGATCCCCACCTCGTTCGATATGCTGATCCCCCGCGCAAGCCGTGATTACGTTGAATTCACAGTCCTCTGCATCGGTACGCTGCTGCTGCTCATCGCCGATCTGATCGGGCGGAAAAAGCCTGCCAGGCAGTGGTTCTGCGAGCACATTCCCTACCTTCTCCGGATCGTTCTGCTTGCCGCGCTGATCATCATTACCGTCTGGATAGGCAGCCCTTATCTGAAGTCAGCAGGAGGATTTATGTATGCAGACTTTTAAAAAGACGCTCCGTACGATCATACTTTTTGTTCTGATTTTCACGCTGTTAACGATCTTCCTGTTTGAGATCTTCTTCCGCTCGGAAGTTCATGTCTATCAGGATATCCGGGAGCGCGCGGAGCTTGCCGGAACGCTGGACACGCTGATCACCGGCGCTTCCTATTCCAAACGCGCGCTGATCCCCGATGAAATGGATAAGATCCTGGGGACGAGCACCTACAATCTTTCCGCCTCGGAAATGACCATGCAGGGGCGCTATCAGCTGCTCTATGAAGAGATCACCAGAAATCCGGTAAAGACGGTCTATCTGGAAATGTCCATGCACAGTCTCCGGCTGAAGCCGTACATTGATACCCGGGAAGGTGACCTGTATGTCATTCCCCGGCTGGACACGCCGAAAAAAAGGCTGCAGTATGCCTTCAGCGCGTTCGATCCGTTAGGCTACGGCTGGCTCTACAGACAGATTCTGATCAGAGCGGAAAATGATATAGAAGCTTATTTTACCGGCGAATACACGACGGTAAACAAGTTCCAGCAGCGCGGGTATATTCCCTTTGTCGGAAAAGAGGAATATACGAAGATCAAAAAGAAGCCGAAAGAAAAATATCACACGAAATATCTCATCGCGGACAGATACGAAAAAAACCTCGAGTATCTTTATAAGATCATCGATCTGTGCAATGAATACGGTGCCCGGCTGGTCATCGTATCCATACCCGTATCGGAATATGCCATCGCGAAATACACGAATATTCAGGACATCCATGATTTCTATCAGGACATTGCCGATGAAAACGGCGTAACCTATCTGGATTTTAATCTTTGGAAGGATAAGACGTCGTTCAAGTATATGAAAGACAAATACTATCAGAACGCCACGCACATGGGAAATAAAGCAGCCGTTGTTTTCACGGAGCAGTTCAGTCTGATCATGAAAGAGTATTTTGACGGAAGGGATATCAGCGATTATTTCTATACCGATTATGATACGCTCTGCCGCGACCGCGGATATGTAAATGCGGCCAATAAGGATTCGGATGCCGTACCTGAATAAGGAACAAAGAAAAAGCCGGGAGAAAATCTCCCGGCTTCCTTAATCCTGTTCTCACAGTTTTACATTCTTCAGCAGATCGCCAAGGCTTGTCGTCGCCTTGCCTGTCTCCTTGTAATTGAAGACTTCTTCGTCACCATGACGGCGCTCGCCGCGCTCTCTTCTGGGTCTCTCGCTTCTCTCGGGACGCTCGGGTCTCTCGGGTGCTTCCTGAAGAGCCTTCATGGAAAGGGAAAGCTTGCCGTCCTTGATCGCGATGATCTTGACCTGGACTTTCTGCCCCTTCTGCAGCACATCAGAGGGCTTCTCGACTCTCTTGTAGCTGATCTGGGAAACATGGACCAGACCGGATACACCGTTCTCCAGCTCGACAAATGCGCCGTAATCCATCAGGGAATCAACGGTGCCTTCCAGGACATCGCCTACCTGGCAGGACTCCAGGGCAGCCTTCTTGGCGAGTTTTTCTTTCTGTCTGATCGCATCACGTGCGGAAAGAACAAGTTTCTTTGCAGCACGGTCTGCTGTCACAACGATAACGTCAAGTGTCTGGCCGACATACTCTTCCAGATTCTCTACATAACCGGTGGAGATCTTTGATGCGGGGATAAAGCCCCTGACACCGTCTACGAAAGCGACAACGCCCGCTTTAACGGCATTCTCGACCTTTACGGGGAACACGGTCTTTTCCTTAAACTGGCTCTCGAAGGTATCCCATACAGGATCGTCCGTTACCGGTCCCTTCTGCAGGGACTCTTCGAGCGCAGCACCCAGATCTTCCATGGTCTCTGCAGGCTCTGCTGCCTCAGCAACTGCTGCTTCTGCTTCCGCAGCGGCTTCTTCCGCAGCTTCTGCAAGCGCAGACGGAGCTTCCTGAACTGCTTCAGCGGCAGCTTCTTCTACTGGTGTCACATCGATAACTTCAGTTTCTTTACACATTTTCCATCCTCCCGCGTACCGGATTTCCTCCCGAAATATTGGTGCCTGCTTCCTGGAGGTCACCTGGGGGCCTTCAGCACCTTAAAACGTACGCATTCCGCTGTATTATACCATCCCCGCATTATATTTTCAATCAGTTTGTTTGAAATTATTCGAATGATTCAGATAAAATGCGTTCTTTTGCACTGCAGCTGACAGAAGACCGGAAAAGCCCCCGCTCCTCCGGTCTTCTGCACAAATTTTCAGATTCTGATCCGCCTCAGCCCTCTTCCTGCAGCTTCGTGATCAGCTCCCACATGGCTTCGATCGTATTGAAATTGTACGGTTCCAGATCCTCAACATCGATCTCAATGTCAAAATTCTCATTGAACTCGCTTACGATCGTGATAATGTCAAAGGAGTCGAGCACCTTATTGTCGATAAGGAGCTTCTCATTTTCAAAATCAACATCCGGTCTTACTCCCTTTAAGATCTGCATCATCTCTTCCATTTCGTAATCTCCTTTATTTTAAGATATATTGAATGCTGGATCTTCCGTTTTGTAAAAAGCCCAGCCTTTCATGCATTCTGACAGAGGGGATATTCTGCTCGTGGATCCAGGTGTAATGTCTTTTTATTCCCTCTGCTCTCAGATGATCGAGCGTAAGCCCCAGCACAAAGCTCCCGAGTCCTTTTCTGTAATAGGAAGGATTGGTAACCACATGCCTGCCTTCGGAAACATCCCGTCCCACGATCTCATACAGATAGGTACAGGCAACCGCTCCGTCTCCGCTTATCACGGTAAGCAGCTCTTCATCCTGACTCAGTTCCAGTGCCAGATCATCTCCGGAAATATCTCCGAAGTCGAGCGACTCCTTCCACAGGCTGATGATCTGCGGTCTGAAATCCGCATAACACGCCGTATCATAGCGGAATCCGGATGCTTTCACCGCCTGCTCATCTTCCGCAGTGCAGAAACGCTGCGGCTCCTCTGCGCCGATTCCGATCTCGTACTGGAAGCTCTTTCTGTAAAAGCCGAACCCCGCTGCCTTCAGCCTGGCCTCATTGGCGGCAATATACGCATCTCTCGATCCGTTCTGGGACAGTTCCTCGATAAGCACGGGCTTTTCACAGGAAAAAACAGGGAAGCAGCTTCCTTTTTCAATATAATAATATAGATTATAATAACTGTTCTCGTCAATAAAAATCAGTATTCCCTGGTCATAAGACCTGTAATACACCTTCCCGGCGGAAATAAATTTTTCCATACCGGAGGGAAGAAGGAAACAATTCTTATCGATTCCGTTATGCGTTTTCTTGTTCTCACCAAGAAGCGCCCTGTATTCAGATAGTGATTCTATTTTTTTCATGGCTTATCCGTTTAATGAGTCTTCGTAGATCTGCCTCAGAAGCTTTCTGTCTGTCTTGCCGTTCTTGTTAAGCGGCAGAGTCTCCAGTTTCACAAAGACGGAAGGGATCATATACTTCGGGACCTCTGTTTTCAGTGCGTTGATGATCTCCAGATTATCAGGCTCACCGCTGTAACATGCCACGATCTTGTTCCTCACATCATCGAACATACAGCAGACTCTCTGTACGCCGTCAACGGCACCTATATACAGTTCGATCTCTTCCAGTTCGATCCGGTGGCCCATATGTTTGATCTGGAAATCCTTGCGTCCCATGAAATAGAACTCATCGTTTTCGGTATGCAGTGCAAGATCCCCGGTCCGGTACATTCTTTCCGGATAAGCCTCATTGAACGGATTCTGCACGAAAGCCTTTTCCGTGCGTTCCATGTTCCTGTAATAGCCCAGTGCGAGGCTTGTGCCGGCAACGCAGATCTCTCCGGTCTCTCCCCGTCCTGCGATCGTATTATCCTCTTTCAGGAACATGACCTGCTGGTTCCGGAACACCTTTCCCAGAGGAAGTTTTTCCGTATCGGAAAATTCCCTGTCCACCTTGTAATACATGCAGTTATAGGTAACCTCGGTGGGACCGTAAAGATTTACATAGGTAACGTCAGGCAGATATTTCCGCCAGACATTCAGGAGCTTGACAGGCATGACCTCTCCCGAGAACAATACCTTTTTCAGATTGGCAGGCACACGCTTCTTGAATGCGTTTACGGCAGCGACGATACAAAGCGCGGAAACAGCCCACACCAGGACGCTTACATGATTGTCATCAAGTGCTGCGACCAGTTTCTTCGGCATCATGAAATATTCCGTGGGAATAATAAATACGCTTGCGCCGAGATAAAGCGCCGAATAAATATCCTTTCCCGAAACATCGAAGTCAAACGGCGCCTGATTGCCGAATACGTCCTCCCCGCTGAATCCGAATTCGGATACAAAGATGGGAATGAAATCCATCACCGATCTGTGTGACTTGACCACGCCCTTCGGGACGCCGGTAGAGCCCGAAGTGCAGATGGCATATACCGGATCATCATCCGTGATCTCTTCCTTCACGCCCGCGATCAGCGGCAGGTCTTTTTCCGCCGTCATAAGACTGTCGATATCATAAAACGGAAGGCCGTAACTCCCTTTTTCCTCCTCACTCATGATATGGGCGCAGTCGATCACGGCTTCCGGCTGCATCTGATCAAAGATCCCTTTCACGCGTTCGGGAGGAAGGGCGGAGCCGACCGGCACATAAAAATTCCCGCTCATAAGCACGGCCATAAAAGCCGGTATACAGGTCACATTCCGCTCAACCATAACGGCAATCGGTCTGCGGCGTACGCCGAGTTCTCTGATCAGGACGGAAGCGCCTCTTTCCGAAGCGTCCAGAAGTCCTGCGTAAGTCAGTTCTCTTCCATTATCTGCAAATGCTTTTTTTTCAGGAAAGCGTGCAGCAGCGCGTTCCAAATACTCTGTTACTGGCATGGCGTCTCCTTAGAATTGTTCATAGATGAATGCGGCACTGTCATAAGACGGTCCGTAAATACCGAATATCAGTACTGCAATGATTGCCCCGTAATAAATGATCCACCTGAATACGATCGGCTGCGCCGCGATGGTCTCCCTGATCGGCACTTCCTTCTCATGCAGATAGTCCACCGCGAACAGTATGATGATCGCGGTGATCACCAGGATCCAGTTCGCATTGTCAAGCCCCAGGCTCTTAAGCGTTCCCTGGGTCAGGAAGGAAAGATCCCACCATTTCACTGTCATCGCGGTCATCATCGACAGTGCCTGATGCACGCCTTTGGCCCTCGCGAAGAACAGCCCTATGGATCTTATGATGAATGTCCTGATCACCTGGAAGACCGTCCAGCTGATCTTTCCTTCCACACCGGTCACCGCGCGCATCTTCGCGTACACGTCCGTAAGCAGGATTCCCGTCATGATGAAACAGCCGTTCCAGACACCGTATACGATATATTTCCATTCGGATCCGTGCCAGAATCCGACCAGGAAATAGACAACGAACATCGACAGGAACGCCGGGATCTTTTTGCCTATGTAATTGCCCGCGATCTTTCTGGTCACCCTGGATACGCCCGCGAAGGACTTGGACAGTGACAGCGGATAAAAGATGTAATCCTTCATCCATGCGCCGAGCGTGATATGCCAGCGCCGCCAGAAGTCTTCAATGGAATTGGAGAAGTACGGCTGTCTGAAGTTCAGCTCGATTTCTATGCCCAGGATCTGCGAGACGCCTCTGGCGATCTCCATGCCGCCGGAAAAGTCCGCGTAGACCTGGAGCCCGTATCCCGCGACGGCCAGGAACATGATCAGTCCCGTATAGTTCCCGCTGTGATTGAACACATACTCTACCGGCACCGCCAGCCTGTCCGCTATGATGGTCTTCTTCATAAAGCCCCACAGGATCAGCTGGGCGCCGAATGCCATCCGCTTATAATCAAAGCTGTGGCTCTCGTAGAGCTGGTTCGCCAGGTGTCTGTATCTCGCAAAGGGACCCTGGACGATCTGCGGGAAGTAGGACATGAACAGCATGAATTTGGCAAGGTTCGTATCCGGCCTGATCTTGCCTCTGTAAATATCGATCATATACGCCATCGCCTGCAGTGTATAGAACGATATGCCGAGCGGCAGCAGGAGATGGAGTTTGGGGAATGTCCAGCCGAAATGCTTCAGGATAATGTTGGCATTCCCGGCGAAAAAGTTGAAATACTTCAGGAACAGCAGCATGCCCAGATCAAAGGCCACGCCGATCCAGAGAACGTGCAGGGTCTTCTTCTTGTTCTTCGATCTGGCTTCTTTTTTTGCTTTGCCTGCAAGCCCCGCCGCCTCGATGGCTGCGTTTCCCGCATCCTGCATGGCGCCGATCTTCCGGCCGACCATGAAGGTCACAAAGGTAGTGGCAAAAAGGAGCAGGATCAGCCATTCGCTGTTCAGGAAATAGAAGAAATAGCTCGCGGCCAGCAGTACGATCCACTGGAACCGCTTCGGCACCAGGAAATAGACAAGCGCCACCGCTGCTATGAATATAATGAACGGAAAGGAAACAAACGTCATTCTGCCCTTACTCCCTCTTTATCGTAATCACTGTATACCGTATCTCCGCCTGAACCCTTGCAGGCTGCGCGCACTGTATAGATCTCAGGCTGGTCCGTTTCGGCGTCCGTATAGGTGCAGCCGTCTTTTACCACAGCGACCTTTGAGTATTTCCCGCCTTCCGCTTTCTTGTATACCACATAGCTTTCCGCGCCGTCTACACTGCTCCAGGCAAGCTCCCTGCTTCCGTCTTCACGGATGCTGACGCCCAGAAGGACCGGCGTATCCAGCACGGCTGCTGCACTGTTCCCGCTGTAGCAGCATCTTCCGTATTCCTTTCCGTTTTCTCCCATCCGGTAAGCCACGACGGAATACTCGAAGGAATCTCCCACGGATATTTCCTCCGTATCCCGGAACTCATACGTGCCGTCCCGCCCGTCCGATACAACAGTCCCGGCGTAATGCCAGCTCTGTTTTTCCGTCGGTACATGATTTTTCTTTACCGGCAGGCGGCGGAACAGATCATAACCGTCCGCCCCGGGGACGGCTGAGAAAACAACTGCTATTCCCTTTCCGGCAGACTGTACATCCTGCTGCCCCGGGAAGGTGAGTCCGGGATCACGCGGGGAACCGTCCAGTTCAAACGGATACAGCAGCGGATTGATGATGCTTCTGTACTCCTCCGCCGACGCATTCCACGACGCCGCCCTCTCATCCTGTCTTGCATCTTTAAAATCAAATTTTTCAGCCAGGATCTTTCCGGTATAATCCGTATATTTCAGCGCGCCATGAATATTGGTATGAATGCGGTCCTTCAGGTCCGTCTGAATATCGATTCCTATCGCCTCAGTCTCATGCAGCTGGTTCAGTACGTCGAATCCCTGTTCTTCCACATAATCGCATACATAATTGATGCGCGCTGCCGCTTCTTCCGTGCCCAGGGCCTGCGGCATTGCCACGAACAGGACCTGCAGTTTTTCTTCCCTGCAGTAAGCAAGCAGATCATCCAGAACGCCCTGCATCTTATCGGAGATTTTTTCTCTCCGGTCTGTCTCCACATAAAATGCGGTCTGATCAATGGAAGCTGTCAGAAAACCCGGATTCATCTGCGCGCCTTTGTGATTGGCTTCGGGATGCAGAAAATCGTTCTCTTCCAGGCTTGACCATCTGGAATGGAATCTGATCAGCGGCAGAATGTATTCCAGCCTGTCTCCCGCCGGGATCTCCGCATCGTCGCACAGGCGCCTGATCAGATCGAGCTTATTGGCGGAGAGCGGAAAATAATCTACCGCATTATGAATGTAAACGTCCCTGAAGGAGTCCTTTTTGAATCCGTTCAGACTGATGATATAAACGGAATCCGGATGGGCTTTCCGTGCTTCAATAAGAAGATTCTTAAGCCCTATAGCCGGATAACCGGGGACGGCATACGTCCAGGATGTAATGCCGAATTCCTCATAGGCTGCGATGGAATTCCAGAATGTATAAACATTGCTCGCGCCGACAAGTACGCAGTCAAGCGTTTGAGCAGGCTCTTTTTTGATTCCTTCCAGCATCTGCGGGATGCGGTAATCTGTTGACCGAAACGGATATTGGACAAAACACTGCACGATGACTGCCAGTATCACCGCAAAAACGGCGACGCGTCCGAATATCCCTGCTTTTTCTCTCATACCGATATGATCCTTTTAAACCAGACTGCAGTTTCTCCCCGAAAAACCGTTAAACATATGTACAGATTCCTAGAACTGTTCATAGATGAATGCGGCACTGTCATAAGACGGTCCGTAAATACCGAATATCAGTACTGCAATGATTGCCCCGTAATAAATGATCCACCTGAATACGATCGGCTGCGCCGCGATGGTCTCCCTGATCGGCACTTCCTTCTCATGCAGATAGTCCACCGCGAACAGTATGATGATCGCGGTGATCACCAGGATCCAGTTCGCATTGTCAAGCCCCAGGCTCTTAAGCGTTCCCTGGGTCAGGAAGGAAAGATCCCACCATTTCACTGTCATCGCGGTCATCATCGACAGTGCCTGATGCACGCCTTTGGCCCTCGCGAAGAACAGCCCTATGGATCTTATGATGAATGTCCTGATCACCTGGAAGACCGTCCAGCTGATCTTTCCTTCCACACCGGTCACCGCGCGCATCTTCGCGTACACGTCCGTAAGCAGGATTCCCGTCATGATGAAACAGCCGTTCCAGACACCGTATACGATATATTTCCATTCGGATCCGTGCCAGAATCCGACCAGGAAATAGACAACGAACATCGACAGGAACGCCGGGATCTTTTTGCCTATGTAATTGCCCGCGATCTTTCTGGTCACCCTGGATACGCCCGCGAAGGACTTGGACAGTGACAGCGGATAAAAGATGTAATCCTTCATCCATGCGCCGAGCGTGATATGCCAGCGCCGCCAGAAGTCTTCAATGGAATTGGAGAAGTACGGCTGTCTGAAGTTCAGCTCGATTTCTATGCCCAGGATCTGCGAGACGCCTCTGGCGATCTCCATGCCGCCGGAAAAGTCCGCGTAGACCTGGAGCCCGTATCCCGCGACGGCCAGGAACATGATCAGTCCCGTATAGTTCCCGCTGTGATTGAACACATACTCTACCGGCACCGCCAGCCTGTCCGCTATGATGGTCTTCTTCATAAAGCCCCACAGGATCAGCTGGGCGCCGAATGCCATCCGCTTATAATCAAAGCTGTGGCTCTCGTAGAGCTGGTTCGCCAGGTGTCTGTATCTCGCAAAGGGACCCTGGACGATCTGCGGGAAGTAGGACATGAACAGCATGAATTTGGCAAGGTTCGTATCCGGCCTGATCTTGCCTCTGTAAATATCGATCATATACGCCATCGCCTGCAGTGTATAGAACGATATGCCGAGCGGCAGCAGGAGATGGAGTTTGGGGAATGTCCAGCCGAAATGCTTCAGGATAATGTTGGCATTCCCGGCGAAAAAGTTGAAATACTTCAGGAACAGCAGCATGCCCAGATCAAAGGCCACGCCGATCCAGAGAACGTGCAGGGTCTTCTTCTTGTTCTTCGATCTGGCTTCTTTTTTTGCTTTGCCTGCAAGCCCCGCCGCCTCGATGGCTGCGTTTCCCGCATCCTGCATGGCGCCGATCTTCCGGCCGACCATGAAGGTCACAAAGGTAGTGGCAAAAAGGAGCAGGATCAGCCATTCGCTGTTCAGGAAATAGAAGAAATAGCTCGCGGCCAGCAGTACGATCCACTGGAACCGCTTCGGCACCAGGAAATAGACAAGCGCCACCGCTGCTATGAATATAATGAACGGAAAGGAAACAAACGTCATTCTGCCCTTACTCCCTCTTTATCGTAATCACTGTATACCGTATCTCCGCCTGAACCCTTGCAGGCTGCGCGCACTGTATAGATCTCAGGCTGGTCCGTTTCGGCGTCCGTATAGGTGCAGCCGTCTTTTACCACAGCGACCTTTGAGTATTTCCCGCCTTCCGCTTTCTTGTATACCACATAGCTTTCCGCGCCGTCTACACTGCTCCAGGCAAGCTCCCTGCTTCCGTCTTCACGGATGCTGACGCCCAGAAGGACCGGTGTATCCAGCCCGGCAGAGGCACTGCTTCCGCTGTAACAGCATTCGCCGTAAATCTTTTCCCCGTTCCTGCTCCCGTAGGGAACGACGGAGTATTCATAACTGTCTTCGATTTCGATGTCTTTCCTGTCTGTATAGACATATTCCGTCTGACTTTCCTCTGCCTTCACATCAGCAGCCAGTTCCCAGGCTGTTTTCGGCAGTTCTCCCTTTTTCACGGGTTTGCGGCGGTAAATCTCGTATCCCTCAGCCCCTGCTACAGCACCGAATCTGACAGTGATTCCCTTTCCCGCGGATTCCACGGAAAATTCTCCCGGGAAAGCGATGTTCAGGTCTCTGTCCGTAGTCACCCGCTCGAACGGATACAGTACAGGATCCATGATCTCCCTGTAATCCGCCAGGGATCTGTTCCAGCTTTCGGCCCTGCCGTCTTCCCTCGCGTCGGGGAAATCGTACATCTCTTTCAGGATCTTTCCGGTAAACGCAGTATATTTGATCGCGCCGTGGATATTGGCATGGATATGATCCCTCATATCCGTTTTCATGTCCAGCGACATGTCTTCCGCCTGCTGCATCTGATCCAGCACCGTAAAGCCCTGCGCTTTGACATAATCCGTCACCGCATTGAGCTGCGTGGCTTCTTCCATTCTCCCCAGCGCCTGCGGTACCATGGTAAAGATCACATTGATGTTCTCATCCCGGCAGTAGTCAAGCAGATCGTTCAGATAGTACAGAAGTTCCTCCGAAAGCTCGCTTCTGTCATCGGTTATGATGTACTTGGAGGACTGATCGGTCGATTTTACAAAGTTCTTTACGCCGGTCACCGTTCCCTTCAGCTCTTCGAGCGGATGGTCAAAGTCCTCCGAAGTAAGCGTGGACCACCCCGAATGGAACCGGATGACCGGAAGCAGATATTCCAGCCGCTCCTTCAGGGGAATCTCATGCGCATCGCACAAAATATCGATCATGTTCAGCTTATTGGCGGAAAGCCCGACATAATCCACCGCCATATGGATCCGCTCAACGGGGAAGATCATACGCTTGAATCCGTTCAGGCTCAGGACGTACAAGGCATCCGGCTGCGATTTTCTTGCCTCTATGAGCATGTTTTTCATGATCCGGTTCGGCTGTCCGGGCACGGCATACGTCCAGGAAGTAAAGCCGAAATCCTCATACGCCAGCAGCGGATTCCAGTATGAATAAACATTGCTCCCGCCGATGAACACACAGTCTATCGTTCCGGCCGGTTCTTTCTTGATCCCTTCAAGCATCTGAAAAACTCTGTAATCCTGGATCCTGAAGAGCCTGCAGGAAGCCCTTGTCAGTACGGCAAGAATACAGAGAAATACTATGACTCTTAAAAAAACAGTTCTCAGCTTCATGATCTGTTTGTCCTTTGGAAAAGAGGTGCTGCAGACGGCCTTTACGGCAATAAATCAGCAGCTGATACTTCCTGCACAGAAAAAAGGGGCTTCCGGTTCCGGATAATCCTGATTATAAGGAAGGAAGCCTTATTTTTGCGGAAAGCATCAGTTTATAAAGCATTACTGGACATCATATCATTCCGGCGGAATTAATGCAACATCGATCTTTCGGTATTCAGCTGTTTTTTCCGGCTTCATAATCCGCCCGCAGGGCCTGTCTGTCGATCTTCCCGTTCTTGTTCAGCGGCAGCTTTTCCTGCTTTATGAAAATATTCGGGACCATATATGCCGGCAGGGATTCCTTCAGGCCTCTGACGATCTCCTTTTTATCCGGGGTACCCGTATAATAAGCCACGATCTTGTTCTTCTCCGTATCGAACAGGCAGCTGGCGCGGGAAACGCCCGGCAGCGCGCCCAGATGGATCTCGATTTCCTCCAGTTCGATCCGGTGGCCCATATGCTTGATCTGGAAATCCTTCCTGGCGGCAAAGTAATACTGGCCGTCCGGTGCAAGCTCTGCCATATCGCCGGTCCTGTACATCAGCTCGGGGAAATCGCTCTGCAGGGGATTCTGCACGAATGCCGCTGCTGTTTTCTCAGGATTTCTGTAATAGCCGGCAGCCAGGCATGTGCCGGTCACACAGATCTCCCCTGTCTCCCCGACGGTGACAGGCATATCCTTGTCGTTCAGTACATAGACCGCCTCATTTTCAAACACTTTCCCGAGCGGGATCTTGTCGGTAAGGCCGAATTCCCTGTCCAGGATGTAATACATGCAGTTGCAGGTGATCTCCGTCGGGCCGTAAAGGTTTACATACATGGCATCCGGGATCGCATCCCTCCAGATATTCAGCATCTTGATCGGCATTACTTCCCCGGAGAACAGGATCTTTTTCAGTGCATGCGGCACTTTGTATTCCAGCACATTGGTTTCCGCAGCAACGCACATCGCCGAGACGGCCCACACGATGACCGTGATGTTCCTGCTGTCCAGTTCATCCATCAGCAGCTTCGGCATAATGAAGCACAGCCTCGGAATGATATGGACCGTCGCCCCGAGATACAGGGAGGAATAGATATCTTTCACGGATACGTCAAAATCAAACGGCGCCTGGTTGCCGAAGATATCGTTCTCCGTAAATCCGAATGTCTTTGTGAAGACCGGGATAAAATCCATGACCGAACGATGGGCAATGAGCACGCCTTTCGGCACGCCGGTGGAACCGGACGTACAGATCGCGTACAGCGGATCGGTATCCATTGCCGACTCTCTGCGGGCGCGGATAAGTTCCTCTTCCGTTTCCGTACCTGCCAGCGCTTCATAAGTGATCACGGGAATGCTGATCTCGTTCCTGACCTCATCAGACAGCTTCGCTGCAAGCACGATCGCTGCCGGCTGCATCTGTTCCAGGATAGTCAGGATCCGCTTTTTCGGCTGCGAATTGTCGATCGGCACATAGAAATTCCGGCTCATGGCAATGCCCAGAAATGCGCTGATGCTTTCAATGTTCCTGTCGATCACGACAGCGACCGGGCGTCTGATGCCGGATATCGTTTCCGCGATCCCGCAGGCGATCCTTTCGGAAACATCCAGCAGTTCCTTATAGGTGATCGAGCTCCTGCTGTCGGAAAAAGCCGTCTTGTCCGGCAGTCTTTCCGCCTGTTTGTAAAGATAATCGAGTATGGTCACGATCTGACCTCCTTATAAATCATATTTCCGTTCATTCTCAGCCGACAACCGCCTTTTGTACAGCTGCGGGATCTGTTAATACAGGGATCCCCTTCAGCACATCGCCGGATCCTGCGGGATCTGATCCGGGATCAGACAGCCGGTATACTGCGCTGCACTTTCCGGCGGCATATTCTATGGCATCCTTTAAGAAGGTATCCCCGCCGTTTACGGCTTCAGCCATATCATCGGTAATGAACAGCCGGATATCCGCCTTCATAAAGGAAAGGCTCAAAAGCAGTTCGGGCGTCAGGACATCATAGATGCACACCGTATCAAAATCCGCGCTGCCGTACATGCGTTTTGCATGCAGGGCAAACTCATACTGCAGGTAATCCATGGCGTCTTTAAGGGATACCTTCCCGGCATGATAGAGATCCAGCAGGCATTTTGCCCGCGCGCCGAAATGATACTCTTTCATCACGCCGATCACGGGATTGACACGCAGCAGCGGATAAGCGCTCTTCTTGTTGGCATCCACAGCCAGCATCTCGCAGGACATATACAGTTCTGTCTTTTCGCGGTCAAGCGCATCGCTGACCGCGTACAGCTGGTCCGTCGCGAAGGAGCGCTGGCAGCTTTCGGAAAAGACCATGACTTTCTTCTTCCCGGTCCGCTCGACAGGTTCCAGACAGATATCGTTCATATGCTCGTGGATGATCAGTTCGGACAGCAGTCTGGGACTCTCGGGAGAATCATATTCACAGAACTCCTTAAACGCAGCCGTATCGTCATACGTCTTGCCCCTGGCAAGCGCTTCCACGACCTCTTCCTTTGTCCTGGCAATATCAAACGGCAGGCTCATCAGATCCATGCCCATGCCGCGCTTCTTCATATACAGCTCATAGTCGTCACAGAACAGGATGATCTGCTTTTCGGAGGCCAGATAATCATAGAAGACACTTGAGTAATCGGTGATCAGCGCGTCCGTCACGGCCAGCAGCGCATAGGAATCGATCGTCTTCGGGAACTGTTTTATATGCCTGTACGCTGAATAATCGATCGAATCGTTGATCTTATGATGCAGATTGCAGTACAGGATCCTGTCATCCGGCAGATGCTCATCCAGATAATCAAGCAGCGCCCTGGAATCCGCCACGACCTTCTCCTCGTCCAGATAATCCTTCCAGGTGGGCATATACGCATAAAGCCTTTCTCCGTTCGGCGCAAGCACGGAACGCATAATGCTGCCGGTCTCTTCACTGACAGAAAGCATGCCGCCTGTTCTCGGATAGCCCAGCATCACAGCCTTTCCATGGGTAAGATCTCTTACCGCATAGGACTTTAACATAATATCCCTGGTGATATCGTTGGGATAAAGCAGATAATCCGCTTCAATGAAGTTCCTCTGGGTATTGCCGTCCTTGTGGATGTTCTTCGAGTTCTTTGCGAGGCCGACTTTCTTAAGCGGCACGCCGTGCCATGTATTGATGACGATCTGCCCGGGCTTCTTGACCCATCCCTGCGGGAAATAGACTTCCGTGATCAGGACCTGGCAGGTTTCCATAAGGACTGCGTAATCACCATCGTTGGTGACCACAGAAGTCCTGTTCCATCCGTTCTTCCGGATATATTCATCAATGACCGGCTTCGTTTCCGAATCGCCGCGGACATAGATCTTATAATTTGCAAAATACGAAGAATGATTCATCTCATTCAGGATATACTGCATATTTCCGCGCACATTCTTGCCGAGTCCGAGGATCAGGGCCGTTCTGGGCTCGACCGGCCTGTCGAAATACTGATCGTTGATCGTCCTTCTTCCGGGCGTCATGCCTTCCTTTTTAAGAAGCGCGTCGCAGCGTTCTGCCGCCGCCTTTCTCTCATTGACATCCAGTGTCAGCAGCGGGACGGGATGAATATCCTTTTCATTCAGGATATACTTATCCTGGTACGCCAGCATCTCCTTATAGATCCTCTCACAGTTATTGTGATCGCTGTAATAGAAGAAATCATCTGCTCTTGCGACGTACTCCGGCTTCATCCTGCAGCCGTTTGCCATGTATTCCGTCAGCAGGCTGATCAGCTCGTCATTGTCATGGCAGATCTCGCCGAACGCCATCGTATCATAGAAGAAGCTTCCTTCTTCATAATGCTGCGGGATATCCTTATGATGCAGATAAACGAGCGGTTTCCGCATATACGCAAAGTCGAACTGAATGCCGGAGAAATCCGTCACCATCAGGGAAGACTCACAGAACATCCGCTCGTAGCTCATATCACCTACAGCCGGGATGATATCCACATAATCGTTTTTGTCAAAGTCATCTACCTGCGAACTGACGATGGGATGCAGGACATATTTGATCTTATAGCCGTATTTTCTGGCGGCGGAAATGAGCCGCTCGTCATTGATCAGCGAATTGAATACCTTATAATAAGTGCTTTCCTTAAAGAGCGGGTTGTAATCTCTCTGTTCGCCTTCACTTGTACGGACCGGCGCAGCTGCCTGCATCCGCCAGGTCGGGCTGATCATGATCTGCTTTTTGTCGTCGTTGACGAGGCCGTCATAACGCGGAACACCGGTAAGCTTGATCGCATCATATCCCTGATAATCATAGACAGGATGCATCAGATTCCGGATCTCATACTTGGAAGCGCAGAAATACAGCCTGGTATTATCACGCAGCCGCTGCTGGGCCACGGCGATCTTCTGTACGCTCATGCCGTGCTGCACGCAGCATACATGGAAATCCGGAAGATCCCTGATATAACTGGAATTGATCATTCCGAAATTGTTGAACGCGTAGACGGTCGAGTTTGAAATGACCATCATATCGGCCATCATGAAGATCAGCCTGTGTTTTATACTTCCGCGGACCAGCGGTTTATAGCCGTCTTTCTTCAGCCGTTTATAATCCGAGGTCTTTTTATCGATCAGATAGTAATGCTTTATATCCTCTTTCTGTGCAGATGCATAACGGTACAGATATTCGGAAGAATCGCCGCCCTTGTAGATCTTGTCCAGGTACATCCATACTGGCTTATTCTTGATCCTCGGCCGGAAGAACCAGTAAGCCAGCCGGATCAGGATGAAGACCCATGCCCTTTTCCGGTCCGTCCGTGCGCGGAACATCTCTTTTAAGAGCATCTTTTCTCTTTCCCGATGGTCTTTTTTCTCCGTTTCCTTGTTCATCCGTCGGACACGCAGACCGTCTTCACGCCTTGTCATCAGGAACGGCGTCTCTTTTCCGAACCACCAGTAGCTGTTCGTAAAGCGGTCGCTCATGCGGCTGAAATGGGATTCAAATTTATATCTGACCTTGATCGGTTCGCCTTCCACATCCGCCATGCAGAAAATATGAATATCGTTTACAGACGCAAGCGGTATTTCCAGATGGAATGAATGATTTTTGTAGATGCTGACGCCGAACACTTTTTCAAGGCCGTAACGTTCATTGTAAACAGGCCTGATCTTATGGCCGCCGGCCAGGAAATACACATCCGAAGCCATGGAATAAACCAGCGGATGAATCGTGCCGTCAATATGCAGGATACCTTCCCGGTAATCCATAAAGGCAATATTCGTATTCAGGTTGGCGATCGTGTTCATCAGTACCCTGCCGCCGGAATAATACGCCT
This sequence comes from uncultured Lachnospiraceae bacterium, assembly GCA_946631165.1. Classification (GTDB taxonomy): domain Bacteria; phylum Bacillota; class Clostridia; order Lachnospirales; family Lachnospiraceae; genus UBA3305. The sequence goes on from CAMOZZ010000004.1 coordinate 34,477, forward strand.
TTCCGGCGAGATACTGTTTCCTGTACCGGTACTCTTTTCCGTATTTGAACATGCAGAACGTCCACTTGAAAGAATCGCCGATCACGCATTCAGGGATCCTGTGCGCATTCAGGATCGGATCATCGTCGAGCAGGCTGATCATATCGCCCATAAGGCCCAGCACTTCCCGTTCCTGTCCTTCCGGGACCACATGCTTATTTCTGTTATTCAGATTTGCGGTCAGCTTCTTCTGGGTGGAGAACATCGCATGGTATTGAATAAAGAAAGGAATGCTTCCCTGTTTTTCCTTCTTTTCCGTAAGATAGGGAATCCAGAAATCCGTATAGGATTTTGTATAGAAATCCGGTTCATACACGCCGTGAAAATACCGGATATCCCCCTCTCTTTCCCTGACATTGAAATACTTCCTGCATTTCACGTAAACGACAGACATTTTCTCTGCGAGCATGTCAAGGAAGAACCTGCGTTCCGCGTCCAGTCCGAGTTCGGGGAAAACGGGCGTGTTTTTCAGCAGGCTGCTCTTTATGAACGTTCCGCCGAAATAAAAAGGATAACAGTTGTATTTTTCGTTCAGGTCAATAAGCAGCGATTCCCTTTCGGTGTCATCCCATGCAAAACTGTCGGGCTCTCCGTCCGGCCGGATCTTCTGCAGCAAAAAGATCGACTGGGAAGGGAACTGCTTCCTTCTTTTATCCATTTCCGCAAGCGTCCCGTCGGACCATGTGTCGCCGCTGGTGATCTCCGTCACGAAATCGCCCCGGACCCTTGCGGCAGCATCCTTTATGATCGCAGCTTCCCCGCTGTCCGCAAAATCCTTCACGGTCTCGATCTTCGCGTTTTCGGGAAGCCCGAGCCCTGCGGTGAAATCTTCCGCCGCATTGTACAGCAGGAACTGGACATCCTGTTTGTACGATGCCAGTTCCTTCCCCAGAAAAGCTTTTGTCTTTTCGTTGTTATCCTTATCCTTCGTTACATTCCAAATAACAGAATATCTCATACAGGTTCCCCACGTTTCTTCTGTATTATAATAACGGCGCGCCGCTTTTTACTGTTCCATGGCCTCCCGCTGATGTCTGAAACTGGCACACAGTCTTTCATACATCCCGGGCAGATCGACTGCAGGTTTCCAGCCGAGTCCCATCAGTCTGTCAGCGGACAGTTTTATCTTCACATCCGGCGCATAGCCGAATTTGAGTGCATCCTCCGGTATATCAAAGATCACACTGCTCCTGCCTCCGCCAATCTGTGCAGAGACCAGCTGTGCCATATCCCGGATCATGATGGATGTTGCCGGATTCACGACTGTATAAGCAGTCCCGCACTCCCCTTTGAACAGGATCGTGAAGATCCCCGTCACTGCATCCGCGGTATAACAGTAATTTCCCCAGGATTCTCCCCTGGTGTGCAGCACGATATCCTCTCCCGCCATTGCGCTTTTCGCGAACTGTGCGAAAACACGGCCTTCCGAGACATCGACGCCGGCGCCGAAAGTCTGCGCCAGTCTCGCGCTAACAGCTTCCACGCCGTATTCCCGGTAATAGCAGGCGCACATCAGTTCGCAGACTCTCTTGCTCTCCGAATAGCAGCTGCGGACGCTCTTAAGATCAATATAGCCGAGATCTTCTTCACGGATCCTGTCCTTTTCCGGATCCGTCACGCCGAACGCCTCCATGGAAGAGATGTAGACCATCTTTGCGCCGGCACGTTTTGCGAGTTCCAGCATATTCTTTGTGCCGCCGATCGCGATTTCCATCGTTTCAACAGGCTGCGTGACAAAGAATTTTGAGGCTGTAGGGGAAGCCGCATGGATAATGATATCCGTATCCTCCGGCAGTCCCGCATCCCTGACGTCACCGTATACCGGGACAAGCGCCGGCCTCTCCAGAAGTCCCTGATACAGTTTCCGTGTTTTCGCCTCATCCCTGCAGAGGGCATAGACGGTGAGCGGGATACCATGTTCCCTGGATACCGTCAGCAGCGCTCTGACAAGCGCCTGTCCGACAAGTCCCGTAGCGCCGGTCACCAGTATTTTCTTCCCGTCCAGTGTTTCGTACGGGAGCGCCGTGTGCGCGATCCGCAGGAGATCCTCCGCAAATACCGGATCTCCTTTCGCTTCCATAAGCAATTCCTTATCTGTCATTTTCCTGTTCCTGTTCTCAGTGCGGTCCGTTTCCGATCCGGTTCGTGATGCCGAGACCGAATGCCTGCTCATTCTCCCTGTATGTGATCAGGGCCCTGAACATGTAAACGTCTTCCGGCGTGGTAACTTTGATATTCCCGCGGTTGCCCTCGACCATGTGCGCCGTTTTCCCGAGATGTCTGATCATATTGCAGGAATCCACCAGATCCTTATAGCCTTCCGGCCTCTTCCTGATCTCTTCATGCGCCTGCAGGATATCCGCAAGCAGGAAACTCTGCGGCGCCTGGGCAGCATAGGTATTCTTCCGGTTCGGGACATCCTCCACAATATTGCCATCTTCGCTGATCATGATCGTTTCAAAACAGGGCGTACAGGTGATCGCATTGCCATGTTCCCTTACGCCTCTGATGTTCGCGGAGATCACTTCCCTGGAGATGAACGGCCGCACGCCGTCATGGATCAGCACGACCGAGTCCCCGGGATTCTCCTTCTCCGCCGCCTTCAGGGCGTTATAAACGGAATCCAGCGCGCTGGTGCCGCCCGGCAGCACTCCTGCCACCTTCGACAGTCTGTATTCGTCTACCAGCGTGTTCATATAATCCAGATAATCCGCGATGATGGCAATGTAGATCTTATCGATCTCCTTATGATACTGGAACAGCTGCAGGGTATGCACGATGACCGGTTTCCCGTTGATCTCCAGAAACTGTTTCGGGATTCCGGCGCCCATTCTCACGCCGCTGCCGCCGGCAAATATGATCGCTATGTTCATGGCTCGCTCCTTTATGCTATTCCGGCGCCCGGAGGGACGATCCTGTCATCCCGCAGGCTCCTGATCATTTTCATTTTTTTCTCATTGCGTTGCACGCCGTCTGTGATATCCTGCGGCATTTTTCCGAAGAGGACGGCATCAAGGATCTTGTCCGCACTGTTTCCTGCGGTCCCGCCGAAAGCGGTCTGCCGGTAACGTTCCGCCTTCTCTTCCTCATACTGCCCGCTTTTCAGCACTTCCAGCAATTCTTCAAAACTTTCCGCGACCGGGCCGGGCGCCGCTTCCCTGTAATCCAGATGGAAACCTCTTTCCTCTTCATAATCCGCCGCATCAAAGGCGTAGAAGACCATCGGCTTCCGGAATAAGGAGAACTCGTAAATGGTCGAGGAATAATCCGTGATCATGAGATCCGCCGCGGAAAACAGATCCATATTGTCTTCTGCCGGAAGATCGAACAGATTGTCATATCCCTCAACAGGCACCGGTTCCGTGATCCACGGATGCATCCTGAATACAACCGCGTATGTCTCACCGCAAAAATGCGCCAGCGCATCAAAATCGATCCTGTCAAACGGATAATGCGCGGTCTTCTGGCTGCCGCCCCTGTATGTCGGCGCGAACAGGATGATCTTTCTGCCCGCAAGCCCCGGGAACCGTCTGCATAGCGCTGCCTTTCGTTCAGCCTGCTCCTCCGCACCGGGAATAAGCTGCAGTCTCGGCATGCCGAACGGCAGCACTCTGCACGCCGGTATGCCCCACATCTCTGCAAACACCGGGATCAGGGCTTCCGACGGCGCGATCCCCCAGGTGTATTGCCGGTGACACGAAAACGGCGGCGAAGCCCCCGGACGGCCGTACCTGCTGTAACCGGTCGCCTTAAACCCGAGCCCGCCGTGCCAGACCTGCGTTATAACAGTATCCCCGGAAAGCTTCAGCCTGTCAAGCACCGGTGCATGGTCATCCATGAAAATATAATCCGCTTCCGCAAGCTTTGCAAGCATATCCAGCCAGCTTTTCATGCCGAGATGCTGATCGGTGACAGCCATTCTGGCGGATGTCATGATCCGGAAACGGCCCTCTTCGTTGCGCTTCTCCAGCGCCTCTTTCAGGATCCTGAGATTTTCGGTAAGCGTCTCCGACTGCTCGGTATAGAAAAGCACTGCCGGCTTTCCTCTGTAAGAATCGTGCTTCAGCCTGCACATCCTGTACCAGTTCCTGAAAACCGCTTCCTTTGCAGCTGTCCTCGGATCCGCCGGGCTGTATAAAACCGGGCCGGCCGTATCCGTGACCGAAAGGACCAGGCTCCCGTTCTCATCCGCTTCAGCAGCAAGATCGACTGAGAAGCCTTTTCTTCCATATATAAGAGACTCCTTATAACCGCAGATCCCGTCGTCTGCCGCGATATAACTGCCTTCCGGCGCTGTCCCTCTGCTCTCATGCAGTGCCGCTATACGATATCTGCCGGATGGCAGCATCGTGCCGTCTCCTGCATCGGCCAAATTCAGGATCAGGTCAAAAGCACCGTCCCCGGTCTGTTTCACTTTAAGCGCCGCAGCGCCTCTTCCTTTTTCATCGAAGAGTACAAAAAGACCCGGCGTGACGTTTTCCGTCATGCCGCAGGAAAAGATCAGCTGCACGCGTTCGCGCCTGATCCTATTGATTCTGATGGACGATCCTTTCAGCTGCATCTGTTATTCTCTCCAGCGAATGCCCGTCGCAGGCTCCCATGAAATCCTCTCTGAATTTTCTGACCTTCTCCCGGTCCCATACGCCGCAGAGCGCCTCTGTGCCGGCGGAAATAAGTTCCTCCGTATTCCTGCATATCCTGCCGGGGATGAACGTCTCAAACGGGAAATAGAAACCTCTGCCGTCGTCGTAGGCTTCCAGATCATATGTATAGAAGATCATCGGCTTCTGATAAAGCGAATAATCGAATATGACAGAGGAATAATCCGTGATCAGAATATCTGCAGCCGCCATCAGATATTCCGTCTCCAAACGGTCCGTGACATCAAAAAAGAAATCAGCGGCAGCTGCCGGGATCTCCGGCCTTTCCTGCACGGCGGGATGTCCCTTGTACAGCAGGACGGCGCTGTCTTTCCATGCAGCACAAAGCTTCTCAATATCCGGAAGCGCCGGCATCTGCGCGCAGGCGACATTGCCCCTGAAGGTGGGAATGAACGCGATGATCTGCTTCCCTGCAGAAACCGGAACCGCCTGCCTGACTTTTTTCCCTGCCGCAGCAATAAACGGTTCCGAAAAGCAAATGTCCGTTCTGGCAACGCCCAGCGCTCTTACTTTCTCCCGCTGCTGATGCATGGACTGCGCATAGATCTCTTCGATGCGCTTTCCGCTTACCGGCGTCAGATCATAATCATTATAGTACGCTTCCTTCGGGGCATCATACAGACCGTAGCCGAACCGTTTAAAGGCCCCGCAGGCATGCCACACCTGGATCATCTTTGTCTCCGGTCTGATCTTCACGGCGGCCAGGACATTGCTGCTTTCGGTCAGATAAACGAGGCGTGCACGGCTGATTGCCCGGAACAGGCGGATGTACGCCCGCAGCAGCGCTGCACCTTTTTTATTCTCGGTGTCCAGGCACAGCATACGAACTTTTTTCCCGACCTTCTTATAATGCCTGTAGTACGGCAGCAGGTTGTCCGACAGGCGGTCAAAGCGGAGCTCGAGAAGGAGAATACCGCCGTCCACTGTATTTTTCCAGCAGAAATGCCGGTAGATCGCCGGATACAGGCCTCCGAAGATTATCTTTTTTGTGAGTGTTTTTATAATATTCATTTTCATCAAAGTCATGCCCTGCTTCCGTGCATCCCTGCTTCCATGCATCCCTACTTCGCGTTCAGCATCTTTTCATGGCTGAAACTGTAGAGCGGAGAGCGACAGCTCACGGCGAAATTGTCTCCAATTTTTCAACACGCTTTATTCGTTGAAAAATTGGTGTGCAGATATTTCGTCCGCGAGCGAAGCAATCGCAGCGATCCCTGTTTCAGACATGAAAAGATGCTGAACGGAATCAGGCCTCACTTCCCTTTCATACAGTTACTGGGCGGCTGTAAAGGCGGGATGTGCAGGCAGCAAAGCAACCGCAGCAGCCCCTGTTTCAGCACTGACAAAATGCTGAACGGAATCAGGCCTCACTTCCTTTTATGCTTTAAACAAATCTCAGGATGACAGACTCTTCAAAATTCCTTCCGCAGTGACCATATCCTGCGGATATGTCAGCTTGATATTATAATTCTCTCCCCGGACGAGCCGCACCGGGACCCCTTTTGCCTGCATGATCCCGCACGCGTCCGTAAGGATCCCGAGTTCTTCCGGTGAAAGACTGTTCATGGCGCTGAACAGTACGCTGAACCGGAAGCTCTGCGGCGTCTGCACCTGATACATCAGGCTCCGCTTCGGGATCTCGGAGATCACCTGTCCGTCGTCGCTCCGCATGATCGTGTCCACGGCAGGAACAGCTGTCGTACATGCACCGTAAGCCGCCGCAGCCGCAACATTCTCTTCAATAATACGGTCTGTAAGGAACGGTCTGGCGGCATCATGCGTCAGCACCACGGCATCACTGCCGTCCTTCATGAATTCCCGCGCTTTCAGCATCCCCTTCCTGAGGGAAGCATTCCTGTCCGCGCCGCCGGCCGTCACGGAAACACGCGAATCATCTTCCAGATACTGCGCCGCCAGCGCTGCGGTATATTCCAGATGGTCTTCCGGACATACGATAATAACCCGGTCCACTTCTTCATTCCGGAGGAACCGCTGCACGGAATGCATGATCACCGGTCTGCCGCCCAGCATCAGATACTGTTTCGGAACGTCCGATCCGGTCATTCTTCTGCCCGAACCGCCGCCCAGGACCAGTGCGAACACATAAAGCTTTTCTCCGTTTGCGATCACCATCTCATTTCCCGCCTTCTATAAACTGAATGATCCGCTCTGTCGCATGCCCGTCGCAGGCGCCCAGATAACTGTGCACGAACTGGCGCTGATAATGGAAATCATATTTCTCATACGCCCGCAGGACTGCCTCCCGCAGACGTTCTTCCTCGATGACCACCTCGCCCGGCAGTTCCGCCATGGAGATATAAAACCCTCTGCCGCTCATATAGTCGCCGAGATCCGGCGTGAAGAACAGCATCTTCTTTCCCAGCACGCAGGCATCATAAAAGACCGAGGAATAATCCGTCACGAATACGTCCGCCGCCGGGAGCGCCCGCTCCGTCGGAAGCTTCGGGATCATGTCTGCGCCAAGCTTCGCATACAGATGCGGATGCGGGCAGATCAGGATGAACCAGTCACTGCCGATCGTTTCCTTCAGCGCCTTCACCTCCCGGAAGCCTTCGGTCCTGGGATCTCCTGCATTCCCCCGGAATGTCGGCGCATAGATCAGGATCTTTTTCCCGGCTGCTTCCGGATAGAGCGAAAAGAACTCCTCTCTGCATTTTTCTATATACTTTTCGCTCTTCAGCACATCCATGCGGCTGATGCCCAAAGGCTTTACCACGCCGTCCGGCTGCCGCATGGCGCTCTTAAACGGTGCGACAGCCGCCCTGCCGCTCACCGTGACGAGATCATAATTGCAGAACACATTCCCCTTATACCACGAAGGGATGTCGTCTTCCGTATCATAGCCGAACTTCTTGAAGGCGCCCGGCCCGTGCCAGAGCTGGATCACCTTCGTACGCTTTTTCTTTCTTGCGGAAGACACCGGCAGGAAATTGTCGCAGATCACGACTGTTCCCGCTTTTGCATAGAGCTTCATAAATGCGAGCGCCGCCCCAAGCTGCGCCGCGGACGACATCTTCGCGCTGTCATAATAGTATTCCTTTACCCGGATCCCCTTTTTGACCAGGGCATGATAAAGGAGCCTCATGCTCTCCGGACGGCTCTCATGATGCGCATCCGCAAAGACCACCAGACTCTTGTCCGTTCTCCCGAATCTGTGGAGATCATATACAAGCGGCAGCAGAAAATGCTGCAGGATCATTTTTATATACTGTCTGACCTTCAGTTTCATAACGCAATAGTATCACAGGAATCGTTTTCTGTCATCAAAAACCCGGGCAGACCGCCCTGTTCTGCCCGGATTGCCGATCATTTTATGTACTTTTTTGCTGCTTCGAGCGCGGCTGCCGTGACCGCGTCCATATCATAGTATTTATACTCCCCCAGTCTTCCGCCGAAGAGGACGCCGTCCTCCTTTTCCGCAAGCGCCTTGTACGCCGCGTAAAGGGAGGAATTCTTCTCATCATTCACCGGATAATAAGGCTCGTCTCCCGGCTTCCATTCGCTGCTGTATTCACGGCTGATCACGGTTTTGTCAATGTCGTTCCCATCGGCATCCTTCCCGAATTCGAACCACTTATGCTCGATGATCCTGGTAAAAGGTGTATCGCTGTCGGTATAATTAACAGCCGCATTTCCCTGGAAATTCGGAATGTCGAGAAGTTCTGTCTCGAATCTGACGGAACGGTATTCCAGATTGCCGAGACAGAAATCAAAATAAGCATCGATCGGACCGGTGTATACGACAGTATCCGCAAGTCCGCGCAGCAGCTCCCTGTCTTTCAGGTAATCCGTATCCAGCCGCACCTCTATGCCGTCCAGGATGTGTTCCACCATCTGTGTGTAGCCGCCGATGGGGATTCCCTGGAAACGCGCGTTGAAATAATTGTTGTCAAAGGTCAGGCGGACCGGAAGCCGCTTTATGATAAAGGAAGGAAGTTCATTGCAGGGACGTCCCCACTGCTTCATCGTATATCCCCTGATCAGTTTCTCATAGATGTCCCTGCCGACGAGGGATATAGCCTGTTCCTCCAGGTTCCGCGGTTCCCCGGTGATCTCCTTCCGCTGTTCCGCGATCTTCTCCGCAGCTTCCTGCGGCGTGACCACGCCCCACATTTTATTGAATGTATACATATTGAACGGAAGGGAATAAAGTTCTCCTTTATAATTGGCAACCGGTGAATTCGTAAAGCGGTTGAACGCTGTAAAACGGTTCAGATACTGCCACACTTCCTCATTATTGGTATGGAAAATGTGCGCACCGTATTCATGCACATTGATGCCGCAGACATTTTTGGTATAAACATTTCCGCCGATATGGCTGCGTTTGTCGATCACCAGCACTTTTTTCCCTGCATCAGCAGCTTCCCTTGCAAAAACGGCCCCGAACAGACCGGCTCCGACAATCAGATAATCGTACATTTTCGCCTCCGAATGGTTTGATACGGCTATTATAGCCCAAATCCGGGCATAAAAAAAGAGCCTGCCGACGGCTGTACAGAAAAAGGAAGACAAATTTTAAGGGCCGCCCGCTTCCATCTCCTGCGAACGGCCCTCTTATGAAATAAATGTAAGTTTCACTGTATAACCTCCTTTCTGTTGATTTGATGTGCCTGAGGAATTAATTCTTTT
>CAMOZZ010000005.1 GCA_946631165.1 uncultured Lachnospiraceae bacterium
ATCAGGCTCTCGACCTTCTGTGTCCCGGCGCCGAACCCGGCAATATACGGGGAACCGCAGGAAGGGCAGCGGTCAGGCATGCCGGCCGTATAACCGCAGTAATGACATTTCAGAATATTGCCTTTATGCGCTGTCATAGATACATCGCAATGCGGACACCGGATCACTTTTCCGCAGGATCTGCAGGATATGGAGCCTGAATAGCCCCGCCGGTTCAGGAACAGCATGATCTGCTCCTTCTTCTCCAGCCGTTCCCGGATGCCCTCTTCGAGCTTCCGGCTGAACATCCCCTTGTTGCCGTCCTTCAGTTCTTCACGCATATCGATGATATCCACATGCGGAAGCATGCTTCCGGAAGCAGCGCGGTGTTTCAGCAGGAATATGGAATATTTCCGGTCCATTGCAGTATTGAATGTATTCAGGGACGGTGTGGCGGATCCGAGCACAACGCCGGCGCTGGCCAGTTCCCCTCTTTTTACAGCCGCTTCCACTGCATTGTACCGGGGCACGGAATCAGATATGTACGCGCCTTCATGTTCTTCATCCACGATGATAATGCCAAGATCCGGAAACGGCGCGAACAGCGCAGATCTGGGGCCGATCATGATCGAAATCTCCCCTTTGCGCGCCCGTTCAAAGCACTCGTATTTTTCTCCCGCGGACAGCTTTGAATGAACAACGCCGACCTGTTCCCCGAACACCCTCGTGAATCTGGAAAGGTTCTGATACGTAAGAGATATCTCGGGAATCAGAAGGATTGCCTGTCTTCCGGCGGCCAGGACTCTTCTGATCAGCTCCATATAGACTTCCGTTTTTCCGCTGCCGGTCACACCGAAAAGGACAGCCGGCCTTCTGTCCGGACGCCGGAATTCAGTCAGGATCCCGTTTACCGCAGCAAGCTGTTCTTCGTTCAGCGGCTTCGGAGATTCATTTCCGCATGGCAGGCTTTCTTCCGTCTTCGTCCTGGCTTTCACCTTCCGTTTCACCGGAAGCACCGTCCGCAGCGCCTGATTCATCGTACAGCCGTAGGTATCCTTCATCCAGACAGCCAGCCGGATCAGCTGATACTCTATGGATGCTTCTTTCGTATTGACGGCTTCTATGGGCTTCAGTTTCTCCGGCGCAACATCCGTGCTGTCCGTGATCTCCGTAACAAAGCCGCTGATCTTCCGTTTTCCGAAAGGAACCGTGACCGGCGTCCCGACGGAGATCAGCGATCGCATATCATCCGGGATGATATACGTATAGCTTTTATCTACATCCTTATTTGAAATATCAACTATGACGCCGGCAAATTTCAATGTTTTTCCTTCCGCTTTCCGATTGCATGAAGGCCGCCCGGGAATGCATCATTTCTGATCTGCTTCACGAAGCGCATCCAGCACTTCCAGAAGATGCATTCCGTGCGAACCTTTCAGCAGTATGACATCGCCCGGTTCTTTAAACGATCGAAGAAAGTCAATCGCCGCAGCATTGTCCTCAAAACTGTCAACGGGAATATTCTTTTCCGCATAGGCCTGTCCGATGTTTTTCGCGAGCGTCCCGATCACAACGACATGATCGATATTGAGACTGCTTCCGAAAGCACCTGTCTCATAATGCAGTTTCGCAGCATCCGGTCCCAGTTCCAGCATATCTGCCAGAACGGCGATCCTTCTGCCATCCGCCTGCATATCCGAAAGAACACCGAGAGCCGCTTTCATGGATGCCGGGCTGGCATTGTAGGTATCATCTATATAAACAGCCGATGCAGTTCTGACGATCTCAAGCCTGTGTGAAAATCCGGTATAGGAAGCGATCCCGGAAGCTGCCTTGTCCCAGTCCACGCTCATGACTTCGCAGACAGCCAGCGCTGCAAGCGCATTCATGACCTGATGTTCCCCGGGCACAGCCAGCCTGATCTCTTTTTCCTTCCTGCCGAGTTTCGCGGTAAACACCGTTTCCGTTCCGTCCCGGTGAATGTTCTCCGCTCTCAGATCATTCGTTTCCGACAGGCCGAAATACAATACTCTGTCATGGTACTCCCTGCCCATCTTCATGAGCATATCATCGTCTCCGTTCAGGATGAGGCAGCCTTTCGGGGGCATGAGATCCGCGATCCGGAGTTTCTCCCTTGCGATCCCTTCCCTGGATCCGAGATTTTCTATATGGGCGTCGCCGATATTGGTGACCACGGCATGTGACGGCCAGGCGATCCTGTTGATCCGGCTCATCTCTCCCGGCTCACTGACCCCCATTTCTATAACGGCGGCATCGTACGTATTGTCCAGTCCGCTCACCGTAATCGGTACGCCGAGCTGTCCGTTGTTATTTCCTGCCGTTCCGGTCACACGCAGCGCGGCGCCGAGGGCCGCCATGATCATGGATCTGGTGCTGGTCTTACCGACGCTGCCGGTGATGCCGATCACCATGCCGCTGTATTTTCTTCTGTACCATGCGCCGAGATCCTGCAGCGCCTTTACAGTGTCTTCCACACGGATGAACGGATGCGGATCATCCATCTCATCATGTTCCATGGTAAATGTCGCTGCTGCGCCTGCTTTAAAAGCGCCGTCAATGAATCTGTGAGCGTCCACCTTTGCGCCAATAATCGGCACAAAGATATCATTCCCTTTCATTGTGCGGGAATCAATGCTGATATGTTCTATGATTTTATCCGGGTCACCGCACAGAAGCGTGCCTTTTACTGCTTCAGCAATATCCTTCACCGTTACATTAATCAAGTCTGTTGTTCTCCTTATCCGATGATATGTCACGCACGTATTCTCAGGAACGCGTTCATGTTTCCTCTTCTTCCGCCGGTCGCACGATGCGAGAACAGATGCGTACTGTTCTCCGCTGTACACAGTCCCGAAAAGTGAATATGATCCGGTCTGACGCCGGCCGAGACCAGCGTATGCCAGACTGCGGCAGGAAGATCCACGAGCGAATGCGCGTCATCAATTCTTTTTATTATATCAGAACACGCACACTCTTTAAAGACCGTTCTGAATACTTCCGCTCCTGCTGTGCCGAACTCATAATGATCTCCCGAAATGCATGGTCCGATCACTGCAATGATATCCTCCGGAGGACAGCCCATCGTGCCCATCGCTGCTGTACCGCGTTCCGCGATCCTGCCGACAGTCCCTTTCCACCCGGAATGAACGAGCGAGATGCATCTTCCGTTCCTGTCCGCCAGGAACACGGGCACACAGTCTGCAAATGTCGCGGAAAGGATCAGCCCCGGCTCATCCGTATACAGTCCGTCTGTTTCCCTGACCTTCAGCGTAAGCGTTTCACCAAGCGCCAGTTCGCGGGATGCCTTCTGCAGATTCAGTTTATGCACCTGCTGCGTCATGACCACATCGTCAAGAGCGCCGCCAAACCTTCTCATCACTCTCCGGTAATTCATCAGTACATTTTCCGGTGCATCACCGCGGTCAAAACCCAGGTTCAGTTCAGAGAGATGTCCCGTGCTTACGCCGCCGTATCTTGTCGTAAACGCTGCATCTATGCCCGGCAGCGCATCAAGGCTGTGAAACCGCAGGAGCGGCAGTCCGCTTCCATCATCCTCAACATAAGCATCCCGGATATCCTTATCCCGGTAAAAAGACGATGCCGGTTCACTATAAATCAGATCAATCATAATCTACCTTTATCAGACAAAGCCCTTTTGCCGGCGCTGTAACACCGGCAAGCGCTCTGCATTTCGCTTCCAGCAGCTCCTGCATGCTTTCCGGCGTCCGCTTTCCGGCACCGACTTCGAGAAGTGTGCCGGTCAGGATCCTCACCATATGCTGCAGGAATCCGTTTCCGTGGTAATAGAATGTAAGCCAGGGGCCTTTGCTGACGATGTCGATCTTATCCACACATCTTACCGTACTTTTCTTCATCCGCGGATTACTGCAGAAAGAAGCGAAATCATGCGTGCCTTTCAGATATTCCGCCGCAGCCCTCATCTGTTCAACATCCGGCCGGAATTCCGGCACATAAACGAAACGTCTTTCAAATACAGGCTTCTCATCGCCGACATAGCAGGTATATCTGTAGGTCTTCCCTGTCGCATTGTACCTGGCATGAAAACGGTCTCCTGCCTGCACCAGTTCATTGATGCTGATATCCTCCGGCAGATAACGGTTCATATAAGCTTTCAGTTCCGTGTCGGAAAGATCCGTATCAAGCCTGAAGTTTGCGACCATGCCGAGCGCATGCACGCCGGCATCCGTCCTGCCTGCTCCCAGCACTTCAACCGGTTCGCCGGCAAGCTTTGCAAGAACACTCTCCAGCTTTCCCTGTATCGTCATTTCCTTATCCGGCTGATGTTCCCAGCCGTAGAATCTGGTACCGTCATAGGAAAGGATGATCCTGTAATTCTTTTTCATATTGCCCTGCCCCTGTATTATAACATCCAAAGTCCCGGACGGTCATCCGGAAACAGCCTTTCTGTTACGACAGTTTATGTCTTCTGTATATCTCTCCGTCAAGGGTCTTCCACAAAAATTCGTTCCCGTCAAATGTCATGTAGCCGCGCGGATGGTCCTGCTTCGGAAGCGAGACAGAGCCGGGATTCATGTATACATAGCTGCCATGGTCTTCACAGACAGACAGATGGGTATGTCCGTGCAGGAGGATATCGCCGTCCTTTAACGGCGGAAGCTGGTCATTATTAAAACGATGGCCATGGGTCATGAAGATCATATGTGTACCCGCGGCGATCAGTGCATAATCCGCCAGCACGGGGAAGTCCAGCACCATCTGATCCACTTCCGCTTCACAGTTTCCCCGTACACACAGGATTTCCGTTTTCATGGCGTTCAGCATCTTTGCGACAGCCGGCGGATCATATTCCTCCGGCAGCGGATTCCTGGGGCCGTGATATAAAATATCTCCGAGAAGCAGCATCCTGTCAGCTGCTTCCCGCCTGTATGCTTCCAGCGCCATCCTGCAGTAACGGGCCGATCCGTGAATGTCCGATACAATAAAATATTTCATTGATCATTTTCTCCGTTCTTTTTATACATCCGGTCTATTATAACCAAAGTCGGATCAATAAGGAAGCAGAATTTTACCATATATTTCTTATCTTTGACACGATATAGCCTTTGTGTTACACTAATTTAAGGGATTTTTCCCATTTTCAAGGAGGAGCACGAAGCATGCACGAAAGCAACGATTATGACATGAAATATCTGGAAGCGCTCTCTTACCGCTTCCCGTCTATTGCCAAAACGAGTACAGAGATTATCAACCTCTGCTCGATCCTTCAGCTGCCCAAAGAGACCGAACATTTTATGACAGATATCCATGGTGAATATGAGCAGTTCGTTCATATCATGAAGAATGGTTCCGGTGCTGTCAGAAGCAAAATTGAAGACGAATTCGGCTTCAATCTTACCCCGCAGGATAAGAAGGATCTCGCTACCCTGATCTATTATCCGAAGGAGAAAATCGCGCTTGTCAAAGAATCCGGGGAAAACATGCACGATTGGTATCGTACCATGCTGCTGCGTCTCATCCGCATGGCGCGGCAGTCCGCCAAAAAGTACACCCGTTCCAAAGTCCGTAAATCGATGCCGGAAGATTTCGCCTATCTGATCGAAGAACTGATGAGCGAAACGGATTACGCGGACAAGGATAATTATTATGACAGGATCCTGGAAGCGCTTATCCAGACCGAACGTGTGGAAGAATGCATCGTGGCATTCTCGACGACCATCCAGAGGCTGACTGTCAACCACCTTCATATCATCGGCGACATCTACGACAGAGGCCCCGGTCCGGATATTATCATGGATACCATGATGGGCATCAAGAATCTTGACATCCAGTGGGGAAATCATGACGTTGTCTGGATGGGCGCTGCCTGCGGCAATCTCACACTGATCGCTACCGCCCTTCGTCTGACTGCCCGTTACGGCAATCTGGACACCGTGGAGAACGGCTACGGCATCAACCTGATCCCGCTGATGCGTTTTGCCATGGACGCTTACAAGGATGATCCCTGCAGCTGTTTCGGCCTGAAGTATGATGAAAAGACCTATGACATAAACGATCTGGAGCAGGATATCAAGATGCACAAGGCGATCGCCGTCATCCAGTTCAAGCTGGAGGGCCAGCTCATCAAGAGACACCCCGAATGGCATATGGAAGACCGTCTGCTGCTCGATAAGATCGACTGGGAGCGCGGCGTTATCAACTGTTACGGCAAAGAATATCCCATGAAGGAAATGGGCTTCCCTACAGTGGATCCCAAAGATCCCTACGCCCTTACTGCAGAGGAAGAAGACGTGATGCTCCATCTTCAGAAGAGCTTCATGAACAGTGAACGGCTGCAGCGGCATGTCCGTTTCCTGCTGAACAGAGGAAGGCTGTATCTGATCTACAACCAGAATCTCCTCTTCCACGGCAGCATTCCTCTTACGGAAGAAGGAGAACTGGCTGAAGTTCCGCTCGGGGACAAATGCTATAAAGGCAGGGAAGTGATGGATGTCCTGGACAATTATGTCCGCAAAGGCTATTACCTTCCTGCAGGACCGGATAAAGATTATGCGACAGATGTTATTTACTTCCTGTGGACGCATCCGCTGTCACCGCTGTTCGGCAAATATAAGATGACGACCTTTGAGCGCTACTTTATCGAAGATAAGGAAACGCACAACGAGCCGAAGACGCCTTATTACAAACTGTACAATAACGAAGAAGTCATTAAACGCATCTTCGACGAATTCGATCTCGACTGGGAAGAATCCCATATCATCAACGGCCATGTGCCGGTCAAGCAGAAGAAGGGAGAATCCCCTATCAAATGCGGCGGCAAGCTTCTGATGATCGACGGCGGTTTCTCCAGAGCTTACCAGAAGACCACCGGTATTGCCGGCTATACGCTGATCTCGAATTCCTACGGACTGAAGCTGGTCTATCATGAGCCCTTTACATCAAAGGAAGATGCGATCAGGAACGGCAGCGACATCCATTCCGAGACGATGGTCGTGGAAGGCGTGCGCAAGCGCAAATCGGTAAGAGATACCGAACACGGCACCAGGATCCGGATGCAGCTGAAGGATCTCAAGGCCCTTCTGGAGTGCTACAGATCGGGACTGATTCCGGAGAAGGAATGATCGCGTTCGCTGAGAGCAGTGCATAATGAAAAAGGAAGGCCGGGAGACAAGTTTACTTGTAACCCGGCTTTCCTTTTTCATTATATACGGCGACAGCCGTGTTGAGAACAAAAATCTCTGATTTTTGTTCGAACAACTGCTCTCAGCTTGTGCTGCTCTCAGCCCATACTGCTCTCAGCCCATACTGCTCTCCCCTTCAAAAAAAGACTGTGCAGGTCTTCCTGCACAGTCTTTTTCGCTAATTAATTCTTTTCATACGAACAGATCAGTCCCGCTCCGACTGTTCCATAAAACGTCCGTAAGCAGACAAAAATGTCTTTGACGCATCCGCACTCCAGAAATCTGCCATTCTTGCAGCATAGTCCTCAAGGAATTCCGTCTCTCCCACTTTCGGTGAGAAGCGCGAAGTTCCTTTCTTGTAGGAGCTTACGTATTTTTTGTCTTTCAGCCTTTTCAGAAAGGTATAAACTGTAGTTTCCTTATAAACAATATTATACGCTTCTTCTATGCTGATGATCAGTTCGCCTACTGTCATAGGAGAGCCTGACTCCCAAAGACATTTCATAACCATTAGCTCGCGATCGGATAAATCGGTAAAATTCATATCAACCTCCAGCTGTATTTTTCCCCCCGACTTTCCATCACAATTATAGTTTATATGGCGAATTCTAGCAATTTAGAATATTTTTATTATATTTATTATTTATTTTTTGAGATTTACCCCCTGATAATCAGTGCAGCAGCTCCTGTCATACCCGCATCATTTCCCAGCGTTGCGCCTATAATATCGATATTTTTTACCGCATGAAAAGCTTTTTCCGCATAAGAGGCTCTTATTTTCTCCAGAAGCCACTCTCCGGCACGGCTCATGCCTCCGCCGATAATGAACACTTCCGGATCGAAGGCGACTCCGAGAATGGAGAGCGTTTTCCCCAGCGTCTCGACCATCTCATTCACGACAGTATTGGCAAGTTCATCTCCGTCTTTTGCAAAATCGAATATATCTCTTGCGGTAAATTCTCTCAGGAAGGATAATCCGGAGCGCGACTCTCCTCCTGCGATCAGATGCCTGGTATAAGAGATCATCCCCTTTGCGCCGGCGATCTGTTCGGTACAGCCCCGCTTCCCGCATCCGCAATAATCGACTGCTTTGTCAAACATGGGCATGTGGCCAAATTCTCCGGCAGCCCCATGCGCTCCTGCGTGGATTTTTCCTTCGATAATGACGCCGCCGCCCAGGCCGGTTCCCAGCGTCAGCATGACGACGTCCCTCCTGCCTTCTCCGGCACCTGCAACCGCTTCTCCGAGCGCAGCCACATTTGCATCATTTCCGGCTTTTACCGGAAGATAAAACAGCTTGGAAGACAGCTCTTTCTTGACGTTTACCACGCCCCAGCCGAGGTTGACACAGTTGTTGACAACAGACTCCTCCAGTACCGGTCCCGGGATGCCGATGCCGATACCGAGTACATTTTCGGGTTTCAGATCCTTGTCCTTCATCTCCTGTTTGATCGAATCCGCGATATCAGGGATGATATTTCTTCCGTTCTCTTCTGTCCTGGTCGGAATTTCCCATTTGCTGACCATCTGCAGGTCATCCTGAAACAGACCGATTTTAACCGTTGTCCCTCCAACGTCAACGCCGAAACAGTATTTCTCCATTTTCTGTACTTCCTCTCCTGAAAAAGATTGCGATCAGATGCGTGTATCCACAAAAATTGAATAGATGGCTCTGATGGCTGCTTCAAAATCATCATTCTTAACGCCGATGATAATATTTTCCTCGTCAGATCCCTGGTCGATCATTCTGACATTGATCCGTGCATGGGCAAGCGAAGCGAATACTCTTCCGGCTGTGCCTCTGGCATCCTTCATCGAACGGCCGACTACTGCGATCAGTGCAAGATCCGTATCAATGCTGATCACATCCGGCGCAGCCATCCGGTTAATTGCCGCCAGCACAGCCTGTTCCTTGGGTTCAAATGCTTCCTGCTCCACGAATACACTCAGCGTATCGATGCCGGAAGGCATATGCTCAAAGGAAATACCGTACTTTTCAAATGCTTCAAGCACCTTCCTGCCAAAACCGATCTCGGAATTCATGCGGTCCTTCTCGACATTTACCGCAACAAATCCTTTTCTTCCGGCAATTCCCGTGATGGTATATCTGGATTTCGCGCCGGTCGTCTTAACGATCATGGTGCCGGGCGCATCCGGGTCGTTCGTATTCCTGATATTGATCGGAATACCGGCTTTCCGCACAGGGAAGATCGCTTCATCATGAAGCACGCCGGCGCCCATGTAAGAAAGCTCTCTGAGCTCTTTGTAAGTAATAATATTGATGATCACCGGATCCTTTACAATATGCGGATCCGTAAGAAGGAATCCGGAAACATCCGTCCAGTTCTCATAAAGGGAAGCCTTGATCGCTCTGGCAACGATGGAACCGGTAATGTCGGAACCGCCGCGGGAGAACGTACAGATACGGCCCTCCGGATCTGCACCGTAGAAGCCCGGAATGACCGCTTTCTCAATGCCGGAGAGCTTATCCGCCAGTACTTTGTCTGTCAGTTCGGGATCGAATTCACCGTCTTCATTGAAATAGATGACTTCGGCTGCATCCACAAACGTAAATCCCAGATAAGCCGCCATGATCTTTCCGTTCAGATATTCTCCTCTGGAAGCCGCATACGCGCGTCCGGCATGGGAATCAATTTTCCGTTCGATCTCCAGAAATTCTTCCGAAAGATCCATATCCATCCCGAGCCCTTTGATGATCTCATCATATCTTCCCCTGATCCGGAAAAGCTCCTCATGATAGTTTCTTCCTGCCTCCGCAAGATCATAGCAGCGGTAGAGAAGATCCGTCACCTTGGTATCCTTTGAATCCCGCTTTCCCGGCGCGGAAGGTACCACATATCTTCTGGAGATATCCGATCTGACTATGTCAGCCGCTTTTCTGAACTGTTCCGCACTGGCAAGCGAACTGCCGCCGAATTTGACTACTTTCTTCATGTTTCCTCCTACATCTGCGGCGCAACCACCCGCAGGATATATCCGGTCATTCTCTTTATGAACGGATAAGTTTTTATATCTTCTTCAGTGATTTCCGTGCATTTCCGAAGCGTCTCCTGAAAATCGGCTTCCACATCAGCGACCATTGGATGGGCTGACGCATAGACACCGCATTCAAAATGCAGATACAGGCTCCTGAAATCCATGTTGACTGTTCCGACCGTACAGCATCTGTCATCGGAAACAAAGCATTTGGAATGAATGAATCCGGGTTCATATTCAAAGATCCTCACTCCGGCCGGGATCAGTTCCTCGTAAGCGATCCTGGCCAGAAGATAGGTATATTTTTTATCCGGAATATGCGGCAAGATGAGCTTCACATCCACGCCCCTTTTGGAAGCGAACTTCAGTGCGTTCATCATTACATCGGGAAGCACCAGGTACGGAGAAAATATATGCAGATATTTTTCTGCATGATTGATAATATCCAGATACACGTACTCCCCGACAGGCTCATCGTCAAGAGGGCTGTCCGCATACGGCATCACGAACCCGCCCTGCCTGTCTCCCGCCGGCACGGGAGGCATGATATATTTACTGTAATTTTCCTGTTCTGCACTCTCATGCCACATCTGCAGGAACATGACCGTAAGGCTCTTGACAGCATCGCCTTTCAGCATTACAGCACTGTCTTTCCAGTGCCCGAACCGTTCCTTCAGATTGATATATTCGTCTGCCAGATTTACGCCGCCGGTGAAAGCGGTCTTTCCATCTATGACGACGATCTTCCGGTGATCTCTGTTGTTCTGATAAGTCGAGAACATCGGGATCACCTGGGAAAAGACCCTGCAGGATATGCCATACGCCTTCAGTCTTTCGGAGTAGTTAAACGGAAGCAGGCTGAGCGAGCATGTTCCGTCATACATGATCCTGACATCAACACCGTCTTTCGCCTTTCTCCTGAGGATATCCAGCACAGCTTCCAGCATTACTCCCCGGTCCAGGATAAAGAACTCCATGAAAATGAAGGATTCTGCTTCCTCCAGTTTCTCAAGCAGATCCGGGAAGAAATCATCGCCCAGCGGATAATACTTCAGATCCGTATTTGTATAAGCCGGATATCCGCCGAACCGGTCCATATACAGTGCAAGACCGATGCTGTGCGGTTCCTCTTCATCCATTTTTCGGATGACAGACGGATTCTGCGTAAGATAGTCTTTTGTCTCAGTGATATTGTTCCTGAGCCTTTTCTGGATCCGCCTGCTGCCGGTCTGGCTTTCCACAAATAGATAGAAAAGCACGCCGACGACAGGAAGCGTCATGATCAGGGCCATCCAGGACATCTTGAACGCAGCATCACTGCCCCGTCTGTTCATAATAAAAATGACAAGGCCGAGCTGTATGAACAGGAATACACCATATACATAGAGTACGAACCGGGAGAGCCAGGCAAACAAAGCCCACAGTGCCAGCACCTGCAGGAGGACCAAAAGGATCATGATCACCTTGCGGCTGAATAAGATGCTGAATATTCCTTTCCGACCTTTCTGAAAACGCTGTCTGTATAACGTCTCCACCAGAAGTCCCTCCCATGCTCTCTTTTTTGCATAGACTAATACAGTATACCTTTATTTCTCGTTCCGTGTCAATAAAACTTATTCTTCCGGTTTGAAGCCGTCTGTGCTAAACTGTTATGCAAAGTACAATTGTTTTAAAGTGAGGAAGCCATGAATATTATTGCAGCGGTATCTGAGAACTGGGGAATCGGGAAAAAAAACGATCTTCTCTTTCACATCCCGGAGGATATGAAATTTTTCCGGCAGATGACAAAGGGGAAAACAGTGATCCTGGGGCGGAAAAATCTGGAATCCTTCCCCGGCGGAAAGCCTTTAAAAGGGAGAAGGCATCTGCTTCTGACGAACAATCCGCTGTTCAGCGCGGAAGGGGTCGAAGTATATCACAGTATTCAGGATGTGCTCGCAGAAGCCCGTCAGCTGCCCCCGGATGACGTCTGGGTGATCGGCGGCGGAATGATCTACGAACAATTCCTGCCATACTGCGACAAAGCGTACATTACGAAAATACATAAGGAAGTGCCGGCTGACGTATTCTTTCCTGATCTGGATGCGGATCCGGCGTGGGAACTGACAGCGCAGGGCGAAGATGCGATATCCGATGGTCTTTCCTATTGTTTCTGCACATATACCCGGGTAAAGAAAAAGGGATGACGTTGACCGTCATCCCTTTTGCATGTTAAGTCTTATTTCTCGACCGGTGCAGGGCCGGCATTTACGATCTCCTTCGGCATGTTCGGATACTTCTCGGCGAAGTTCTTCTGGAACAGGCTTGCCAGCATGTTTGCTGTCTTATCATATGCGTCCTTGTCAGCCCATGTCCTTCTGGGATTCAGGATCTCTGAAGGAACGCCGGGTACCTCGTGCGGCATATGGAGTTTGAAGACTTCATGATAATCATAATTGACATCATCAAGAAGGCCTTCCAGGGCAGCTGTGACCATCGCTCTGGTGTAATGGAGGTTGATTCTCTTGCCTACGCCGAACGATCCGCCGGACCATCCGGTATTGATCAGGTAGACCTTCGTATCATGAGCGTCGATCCTCTCACCAAGCATCTCTGCGTAATGGCTGGGATCCATCGGCATGAAGGGCTCTCCGAACAGGGTGGAGAAGGTAGGCACAGGCTCTTTGATGCCGCGCTCCGTACCGGCAAGCTTTGAAGTAAAGCCGGTTACAAAGTGATACATGGCTTCGTTTCTGTCCAGTCTGGAAATTGGCGGAAGTACACCGTAGGCATCGGCGGTCAGGAAGATCACGACCTTCGGGATGCCGCCCATGGCAGGCTTTGCGATGCCGGGGATATACTCTACCGGATATCCTGCACGGGTATTCTCGGTAAGAGAACCGTCTTCGAAATCCAGTTCTCTGGTATTCTTGTCTATCACAACGTTTTCAAGCAGGGTGCCGAAACGGATGGCGTCATAGATCTCAGGTTCTTCATCGCGGTCCAGACCGATACATTTTGCGTAGCAGCCGCCCTCGATATTGAAGATGCCGTCCGCAGACCAGCCGTGCTCGTCATCACCGATCAGGAGACGGTCGGGATCAGCGGAAAGAGTCGTCTTTCCTGTTCCGGACAGACCGAAGAAGACAGCGGATTCCTTCGTCTCGGGATCCATATTGGCGGAGCAGTGCATGGGAAGCACATTGAATTCTTTCGGAAGGACATAGTTCATCGTGGAGAACACGCTCTTCTTCAGCTCTCCGGAGTACTGTGTTCCGGCAATAACGATCATATGGGCTTCATAGTCGATCATGATCGCCGCTTCGGAATGTGTTCCATCGATCTTCGGGCTGCACTTGAATCCGGGTGCGGAGATCAGGGTGAAATCTGCAAGGCCGTAGTTCTCAAGCTCTTCTTCCGTAGGACGCAGAAGAAGCTGATGCATGAAAAGGCTCTGGCTTGCCAGCTCGGTTATGATACGGAACTTTTTCTGGTACTTGGGATCAGCGCCTGCCATACCATCAAAGATAAACACTTCGCGGTTCTGCAGATAAGCGGTGATCTTGCCTTTGATAGCGTTGAATTTTTCTCTGGAAATAGGACGGTTCACATTGCCCCAGGCAATGTCATCATGCACTCCGGGAGTGTCGACAATAAATTTATCTTTCGGGCTTCTTCCGGTATATTTCCCGGTCGTAACGACCAGTGCACCGGAAGTGCTCAGCATTCCCTCTCCTCTTCTTATGGCGGCTTCCGTAAGTTCAGCAGGTGAAAGATTACGATAAACAGCCTTTGCTCCGATTATACCCAGCTTTTCGATGCCGTATGTCTTCATACAGACCCCCTTTATTAATACTGCTTTGCTGTGATAGAACGCCGAATTTAATTAAATTCTGCGTCTTATTTATCTTAACATAAATGCTCTGTTTTGTGGAATACCCTTTTTATCTTTCGGTAAACTTTTTTTATATATAATAAAATTATGGATCTGAAATTGTTTTCTTCCGAAACCGCCCCAAAATGTTATATTTTTTCAGTTCATTGAAAAGTGTTAAGATGTTTTAATAAAAAATCCGGATAAATATCCGGATCGAATTTCATTTATTCAGTGCTCTGATAACTGCTTCCGCTTCCTCTCTGTCGGAGAAATGGGTCCTTACCCCGTTTACTTCCTGATAGGTCTCATGGCCTTTGCCGATGATGGCGATCACATCGCCGTGCTGTGCATTCCTGATCGCATAGGCTATGGCTTCCCGCCTGTCCGGAATATCGATGCTCTTTCCTCCCGTCGGATCAAGCCCGATATGGATATCGGCCATGATGTTCTCCACGGCTTCATTTCTGGAGTTATCGGCAGTTACGATGGAAAGATCCGACAACTCTCCGGCAGCGGCGCCCATTTCATACCTTCTGTGCGGATCCCTGTTCCCGCCGCAGCCGAATACCGTGACGATCCTTCCGGGTTTGTAC
This sequence comes from uncultured Lachnospiraceae bacterium, assembly GCA_946631165.1. Taxonomy (GTDB): domain Bacteria; phylum Bacillota; class Clostridia; order Lachnospirales; family Lachnospiraceae; genus UBA3305. The sequence continues at coordinate 14,607 of CAMOZZ010000005.1, forward strand.
TCTCTGAGTGTCTTCAGCAGGCTCCTCGTGCTGACGCCATTATGCGCATAATCCACGATCACGCTGAACGCATCTGAAGAATAGACCAGCTCCATTCTGCCGTTTACACGGATCTCTTTCAGTGCGTCAAGCGTTCTTTCATTCAGGAGTCCCATCTCGGCCGTCACCGCCAGTGCTGACAGCGCGTTGTACACATTGAAGACGCCGGGGATCCCGACTTTCACATGCGCCTGCGCTTTCCCGCTCAGTTCAAACGCTGCGCCCATGAAAGGACCGTTTTTCTCCGGGCGGATATCCGAAGCAGTATAGTCCTCCTCCCGGATGCCGTAAGTACGGATCGCACAGGTATGCCCTTCAAGAAGTGCTTCTGTCTCCGGATCATCCGCATTCACGATGCCAATCCTGCATTGTTTGAACAGCGTCCCCTTCCAGTATCTGTATTCCTCAAAGGACGCATGCTCGTTTTTCCCGATATGATCGGGCGACAGATTGGTGAATACGCCGTAATCGAAGGTGATGCCGGCTACACGGTCCATCATCAGTCCCTGGGAGGAAACTTCCATGATCGCCGCGTCACAGCCCTGCTCCGCCATTTCATGGAAGTACCGCTGCAGTTCATAGGATTCGGGCGTGGTATTTTTCGTTTCGAAATGCTCGTTCCCGATCACAGCGCCGTTCGTCCCGATCAGACCGACCTTTTTCCCGGCAGCTTCAAGCATCGTCTTCAGCATATAGGTACTCGTGGTCTTTCCTTTTGTTCCGGTATAGCCGATGGTGACCATTCTTTCCGTAGGATAATCGAAGAAAGCCGCCGAGATCATGGAAAGCGCTTTCCTGGCTGACGGTACCCTGACGACCGTTACATTGTCATATTCCGGTACTTCTTTTTCGACGACGATCGCCGCGGCGCCTTTTTCTATGACCTGCGGAATGAATTTATGCGCATCGACAGTCGTTCCGCTGATACAGATGAACAGCGCCTCCTTACAGTCTTTCCTGGAATCATAGACAATACCGGATATATTCGCATCCGCGGGTCCGGAAACATGCGTATAATCGATTTTTTCCAGTAATTCAGAAAGTTTCTTCATACTATCCTCGAATCTCCCGCAGACTATCCTGCAGGTCTTATTGTAAAAAAGACCGGGCGGGTTTGCCGCCCGGATGTAATCGTTCCTTACAGCAGATGGCTTCTGAGTTCTTCCGCAGACAGCGGGGACAGATAGGCGGGCGCGATATCGAATACTGTCAGCGCTCCCGTCTTTCCTTCCTCACTGAGTCTCTTAAGCGCTCTGGCATAAGCGACCAGGACGCTCGCGGTAAACTCCGGATTGGAGCCCAGATTCAGCGAATACTCAATGTGCTGCTTCGTTGCCTTGCCGGTAATTCCGCTCCTCATTACGAAACCGCCGTGCGGAAGCGTCGAATGGTCTCTGACGAACTCTTCGTCGGAAATGAAATGTACGGTAGTGTCGTATTCGTCAAAATAGTTCTTCATTGTGACGATCGCTTCGGTGATAGCTTCTTTGTCAGCGCCGTGCTCCGGAACAACAAAGCATTCCCTTGTATGTTTCTGACGTGTCGTAAGCTGCGGATTCTTTCCTTCTCTGACGGCATCAAGCGCTTCCGGTACGGGAATCGTGTACTGAATGCCTCTCTTCACACCCGGGATCCTTCTGATCGCGTCGGAATGGCCCTGGCTTACGCCCTTGCCCCAGAAAGTATAAGTGTTTCCGGTGGGAAGGATCGACTCGGCATAGACTCTGTTGACGGAGAACAGGCCCGGATCCCATCCGCAGGAAATGATCGCTGCGGTACCGGCAGCCTTCGCTGCTTCATCGACATTCTTAAAATGCTCCGGGATCCTGGCGTGCGTATCAAAGCTGTCGATCACATTAAAGATGGAGGCGACTTCAGGCGTCTGGTGCGGCAGGTCCGTTGCGCTGCCGCCGCAGAGGATGACTACATCCACTTTATCCTTCCATGCTGCCATCTCGCCCATGGATACCACCGGGACGTCCCCTGCGGGCTTCACCGATTCCGGATCACGTCTTGTAAACACACAGACGAGTTCCATGTCATCGGCTCTTGCGATCGCTGCTTCCACACCTTTGCCGAGGTTCCCGTAACCTGCTATTGCTGTTCTGATCATTTTATAATCCCCCTTTGATTATGATTCTCCAAGTTCTTCAAGAAGCGCTTCGAACTGATCCATGCTCATCAGGATCTCTCTTGCTTTGGTCCCATTGTCCTCACTGACAACGCCGTAATCCGCCAGCTGATCCATGATCCTGGCTGCGCGGTTGAATCCGATCCTGAAAGCGCGCTGCAGATTGCCGATCGAAGCCTTTTCCTTCTCTATGATAAATCTGCCCGTCTGCGCGAACAGTTCATCCCGTTCTCCCGCTCCCACGGTTCCTGCATCCTTTGCCGAAGCAGCCATATGCTGCTCGATCGATTTGTTGGAAACAGGCGCATCCTCTGTCTGATCCTGCAGGAAGCGGATAACTTCCGCGATCTCTTCATCCGACAGGAATGCCCCCTGCACTCTGACAGGTTTGGGATAGCTGGAAGGATAGAAAAGCATATCTCCGTTCCCGAGAAGCGTTTCGGCACCGCTCTGGTCGAGAATAATTCTGGAGTCGATGGAAGACTGTACAGACAGCGCGATCCTGGACTGCACATTTGTCTTGATCAGGCCGGTAATAACATCCGCCGAAGGTCTCTGGGTAGCGAGCACCAGATGGATGCCGGCCGCTCTTGCAAGCGCTGCCAGACGGCAGATGGCGTCCTCGACTTCTTTCGCGGCGACCATCATCAGATCCGCCATCTCGTCCACGACGATCACGATCTGCGGAAGCTTGGGATGATCCGGATCCTCTTCTTCCATTGCCTTTTTGTTATAACCCTTAATATCCCGCACGCCGTAATCAGCGAATTTCTGATAACGGTCCGTCATCTCTGCCACTGCCCAGTTAAGCGCGCCGGCGGCCATCTTTGCATCCGTCACGACTGGGATCAGCAGATGCGGAATGCCATTGTAAACGGATAATTCGACCATTTTGGGATCGACCATGATGAATTTTACATCATCCGGATGGGCTTTGTAAAGGATGCTCATGATCAGCGTATTGATGCAGACGGATTTTCCCGATCCTGTAGCGCCCGCGATCAACAGATGCGGCATCTTTGCCAGATCCGTTACGATAATATCGCCGGAAATGCCCTTGCCGACACCGAACGTGATCCTGGAAGCGGACTTCTTGAATTCCGGAGATTCCAGCAGTTCCCTGAAGCGGACCATCTGTTTGGTCTTGTTGGGTACCTCAATGCCGACGGCTGCCTTCCCGGGAATCGGCGCTTCAATTCTGATATCCGAAGCAGCCAGGTTCAGCTTGATGTCGTCAGCAAGGGAAGTGATCCTGCTGACCTTTACGCCCTGATCAGGCTGGAGTTCATATCTCGTGACAGAAGGGCCGCAGCTGATATCCGTGACCGTAACGCCCACGCCGAAGTCCCTCAGCGTCTGCTGCAGCTTCAGCGCAGTCGCTTTCAGGGAATCCGCGGAGATATCCGATGACTGGTCCGCCGCTTTCAGCAGGCTGAGCGGCGGGAAGACATACTCCCGCTTCACGACCGGCTTCTCCGGCTCAGCCGGTCTGACCGGCGCTGTAAATGTCACGCCGGAATTGCCGTCCTTGGCTTCGCCTTTCCGCCAGATATCGCCGTCGTTCGATGAACTGCCGCGGCTTCCGGTACTTCCTGTTTTCCCGGCATGGCTGTTGGATGACACGTGTGCGGTCATCCTGCCTGCATTGGTATTCCGGACAGCAGTCTGTTCAGGTTCTTCCCTGTTCGCCCCGGCTTTTTCAATATCATCCTTTGTAGGAACCGGCGCTGCGGCAAAATCATCATAAGCAGCCATGCTGTCTTCAATATCCGGTTCCTCTTCGGCCGGATGAGCAGCTGCAGGCATATGAATGACCGGCTCGAATTTCACTTCCGGTTCTTCTTCGAACACAGGGGGCTGAAGCGCTGTTTCCGCAGATGCAGGTGTTTTTGCAGTTCCTGTTTTCCTGCCGGATCTGCTTACTTCAGGGGCATCTTCCTCTGTTATATCAGTAAACAGATTCCTTCCGGCAAAACCGGTGTTCTCCGCTTCCGGTCCTGCTTTCCGGTCGAGTGACTCCAGTTCCGCCAGCGTCCGCTTATCCCGCTTCGGCAGATCTCGCGGATCGATCCCGTGTTTTTCCGTTCTGTTCACCTGCTCAGCCGGAAGCGTATTCTGCTGTTTTTTCTTTCCGCCTGAAATCTTCGGTTCGGGAATACGCTGTTCGGTGATCTCATCCTCTTCCAGCTTCGTCTCTTCCCCGAAGGCCAGGCTCTTTACATGGATCTCAGCGCGTTTCGATTCTATTTCTTTCAGCCGTTCCCTTCTCTGAAGCTCTTCCTCTTCTCTTTTCAGCGCCCGGATCTCTTTCCTGACTTCGCGTTCGGATTGTGCATCCTCATACATTTCCAGTCCCCGTTCCCTGATCGGTCTGATCAGCGAGCGGCCCCTGGCAAATTCCAGTCCGATCAGCAAGAGGACGATCAGTACCAGATAAGTCCCGGGGATACCGATGAGCGGATACAGCATGGTATAGAAGAAACCGCCGAAAAAGCCGCCGGTAAGCCCGTCTCCGCCGTAAGCGTAATAATCCTTCAGGGTCATGGTCAACTGGCTGCTGTTTCCGCTGATCAGCTCCAGAATCCCGCAGACCGAGATCAGCGCCACAAAAGCCGAAGCGACCTTCAGGGCTGTAAGACCGGGTTTTTCCTTATAATTAATGTGTACCAGCACAGCCGCCCACAAAAGGAAGAACGGAAAGATATAGCCGCAGGTCCCGAAAAGGCCCATCTGAAAATTCCTGAGTCCCTTTCCGGCACTGCCCGCCAGATCCAGATCTCCCAAAAGCAGCAGAACGCACAGTGTTATGAACAGCAAAAGAACGACATCCGTATAAAGCACCGGTCTCTGGGACGATGCGCCTGATGTCCTGTTTGTCTGCTGTTTCTTCTTTTTTGCCGACGCAGTCTTTTTCTGTGCGTCGGCTTTTTTTGTTCTGTTCTTGTTTTTCGTCAAACCGATTCCTCCGTACGGATCCGGTTCTGATCCGCATTTGATGTATTATAGCACGATATTTACGATTTGGCAAAAAAGAATCAAACATATGTTTCCTTCTGTTTTCCTTAATAAATGAATTCAAATAAGCCAAATAATGAATCAAAAAGCTTGCTATGAATTGCCAAATGATGTATTCTGTAAGGTATGATACGGGGTATTTCTGCTGCTGGCAGAGTATCTCAAAATATAGAGAAAGGTGTATCAACTATGCAGAATCTAATCTATGCAGCACCTGTCTGTGCAGTGATCGCACTGCTTTTTGCCCTCTACAAGGCAAGCTTTGTAAGCAAGCAGTCCGAAGGCACGGACAGAATGAAGGAAATCGCATCCGCAATCAGCGAAGGTGCCCATGCATTCCTTTTTTCAGAGTACAGGATCCTCGTGGTTTTTATCGTTGTACTCTTTGTCCTGATCGGACTGGGAATCGGAAGCTGGATGACAGCTGTCTGCTTCCTGATCGGCGCGCTGTTCTCCGTAGCAGCCGGTTACGCAGGCATGACCGTTGCCGTTAAGGCAAATGTCCGTACCGCAAACGCCGCAAAGGAATCCGGTATGAACAAAGCGCTTTCCGTAGCGTTCTCCGGCGGTTCCGTCATGGGAATGTGCGTGGTAGGTCTGGGACTTCTCGGCTGCTCGCTCATTTATATGATCACAGGGAATTATGAAATCCTCTTCGGTTTCTCACTCGGTGCCTCTTCCATCGCCCTGTTCGCCCGTGTCGGCGGCGGTATCTATACGAAGGCTGCTGACGTAGGCGCTGACCTTGTCGGAAAAGTCGAAGCCGGCATCCCGGAAGACGATCCCCGTAATCCCGCTGTTATCGCTGATAACGTCGGTGACAACGTCGGTGACGTAGCCGGTATGGGCGCCGACCTGTTCGAATCCTATGTCGGTTCCGTCGTTTCCGCAGTAACGCTCGGTGCCACTTCCGCCGCCTTCGTGCAGTCAGGCATTGCCGGCGATGCTGCTGTATTCCCGCTCCTTCTTGCGGCAGTAGGCATCATCGCTTCCGTCATCGGAACCTTCTTCGTAAGAGGCGGCGAGAACGCCAATCCGCAGGCTGCGCTGACGATGGGTTCCTATGCTTCCGCCGTTGTTGTAGCAATTCTTGCGCTGGTCTTCTCCATGCGTATCTTCGGCAGTGTAAATCAGGGCATTGCTGTGATTGCCGGTCTGGTCGTCGGTCTGATCATCGGTAAAGTTACAGAGATCTACACATCCGGCGATTACAAATTTGTCAAAAAGATCGCAGAACAGTCCGAGACCGGTTCCGCAACCACGATCATTTCCGGTATTGCCGTCGGAATGATGTCCACCTGCGTACCGCTTCTTCTGATCTGTCTCGGCATCTTCATTTCCTTCAAGACAGCCGGCCTTTACGGTATCGCGCTCGCAGCAGTAGGAATGCTTTCCACTACCGGAATCACCGTCGCGGTCGACGCATACGGCCCGATCGCTGACAATGCCGGCGGTATCGCCGAGATGTCCGGTCTGGACGAATCCGTCCGTGAGATCACGGATAAGCTCGATGCAGTCGGCAACACCACAGCTGCCATGGGTAAAGGATTCGCGATCGGATCTGCCGCTCTTACCGCACTTGCCCTGTTCGTATCTTACGCACAGGCTGTCGGCATCAGCGAAGCAGGCATCAACATCCTTGATTCCAACGTTACGATCGGTCTTCTGATCGGCGGCATGCTTCCGTTCGTATTCTCCGCCATGACCATGGATTCCGTTTCCAAGGCTGCCTATAAGATGATCGAGGAAGTGCGCCGTCAGTTCCGTACCATCCCCGGCATCATGGAAGGCACCGGAAAGCCCGATTATACCAAGTGCGTTTCCATTTCCACGCAGGCCGCTCTTCACGAGATGCTTGTTCCCGGTCTGATGGCCGTTATCGTTCCTGTAGCTGTCGGCATCCTTCTCGGACCGGCTTCCCTCGGCGGACTGCTTGCCGGAGCGCTTGTAACAGGCGTTATGCTCGCCATCTTCATGAGTAATGCCGGCGGCGCCTGGGACAATGCAAAGAAGTTCATTGAAGAAGGAAATCACGGCGGTAAGGGTTCCGACGCCCACAAGGCTGCCGTTGTCGGCGATACCGTCGGCGATCCTTTCAAGGATACTTCAGGCCCTTCCATCAACATCCTCATCAAACTGATGACGGTAGTATCCCTTGTTTTCGCTCCTCTGTTCATTCAGATCGGCGGACTGCTGCTGTAATAGTCAGAAAGAAGAGTCAAGGCGCGCCATTAAGCGGCGCGCCTTTTTCATTTCCAGAAATCCTTCAGTTTATCAACGGCAGCAGCCGCGTGTTTTTCCGTTGCTGCAACAGCAAATATTGTATCTTCTCCTGCGATAGTCCCGAGAATACCGTCCCATTTTGTCCGGTCCATTGCGGCACAGACAGCCTGCGCCATACCGCCGCTTGTTTTTATGACCACGATGTTTCCTGCGCTGCTTACAGATATCACCGCTTCCCCGAAAGTCGGATAGGCGCTGTGATAATCCCTGGCTGTTTCCGGAATCTGCAGTTCCGGCGCCGTATATACAGACCTGCCGTCCGCGTCAGGCGTCTTGACGAGTTTCAGTTCCCTTATGTCCCTCGATACGGTCGCCTGTGTGACATGAAATCCTTTTTTCTTCAGCAGCAGCATCAGCTCTGTCTGCGTGGAAACCGGCTCCTCTGCGATGATCCTCAGAATGCCTTCGCGCCTTTCATTGATCCCCTGACGTCCTTCACCCATCTCTTCCGCCTCATTTCAGCGTGGCATACATCACGGCCTTGATCGTATGCATACGGTTCTCGGCTTCGTCGAATACAACGGATGCTTTTGAATTGAACACCTCATCGGTCACTTCCATCTCATTGAGCCCGAATCTTTCGCTGATCTCCCGGCCGATCGTTGTATTCAGATCATGGAAGGAAGGCAGGCAATGCATGAACAGCGCGCCCTGCGCGGCAAAATTCATCACCCTGCGGTTTACCTGATACCGTTTCAACAGGGAGATCCTCTGCTCCCATACTTCATCAGGCTCACCAAGAGACACCCAGACATCGGTATAGATAACGTCAGCTCCGGCAGCACCCTCCGCAACATCATCGGTCAGCGTGATGCTTCCGCCGGTCTCTTTTGCAATTATTCTGCACTCCTCCACGAGCTTTTCATCAGGGAAGAGTTCCTTCGGCGCACAAGCCGTAAAATGAAGGCCCATCTTTGCGCAGCCGACCATGAGGGAATTGCCCATATTATTCCTGGCATCTCCCATAAACGTGAATCTGACGCCCTTTAACCCGCCGAACTTCTCTTCGATCGTCAGCAGATCCGCCAGGATCTGTGTCGGATGGAAACTGTCCGTAAGACCGTTCCAGACCGGCACGCCGGAGCATCTTGCAAGATCTTCGACATGTTCCTGCGAGAATCCGCGGAATTCGATGCCGTCATACATACGGCCGAGTACTTTCGCCGTATCGGAAATGCTTTCCTTCTTTCCCATCTGGGAACTGCCCGGATCCAGATATGTCACGCCCATGCCGAGATCCATACCGGCCACTTCAAAAGCGCATCGGGTCCTGGTGGACGTTTTTTCAAAAAGAAGGACAATATTTTTTCCTTCCAGATATCTGTGCGGTGTACCGCAGCGCTTCATCTTTTTAAAATCCGCTGCCAGATCGAGCAGATACCGCATTTCTTCCGGTGTGAAATCCAGGAGCTTCAGAAAGCTTCTGCCGCTAAGATTTATTCCCATAAAGACCTCCGTGTAATGCAATAAATATTTATGAGCGATTGTATCATTTATGCGCGGATAATTCAATAGACAATGAATATTTATTCAAATTCGATCCTTGTCTTCCAATCTCCTCTGTTTTTTCTTCGACCGGTACGGCCTGCTTTCCGGATGTCTGTTATCAAAGGTCTCCTGAAATACTTCCCCGCCGGCAGCAAAACTCCTTTACAAACAAATCCGCAGACTTTATAATTTTTAAAACAACATCAGGAGGTGCTCATGAAACATCTGATCGATCCCACTGATCTTACACTGGCCGAAATAGACGATATCCTGTCGCTTGCGGAGGATATTATAAAGAATAAAGAGGCCTATGCACATGTTGCCGACGGCAAAAAAATCGCTACGCTTTTTTACGAACCCAGCACCCGCACACGGCTCAGTTTTGAAGCTGCCATGCTCGAGCTCGGCGGCTCGGTATTGGGTTTTTCTACGGCGGATTCCAGTTCTACAGCCAAAGGCGAAAGTGTTGCTGATACCGCAAGAACCGTTGCCAAATATGCCGATGTCATTGCCATGAGGCATCCAAAGGAAGGCGCTCCGCTTGTAGCTGCCATGAATGTCGATATCCCCGTCATCAATGCCGGTGACGGCGGTCATCTTCATCCTACCCAGACGCTTACAGACCTGCTTACGATCAGGGAAGAGACCGGCAGGCTTTCCGATCTTACGATCGGTTTCTGCGGCGACCTGAAGTTCGGACGTACCGTTCATTCACTGATCAAGCAACTCTCAAGATATGAAAATATCCGCTTTATTCTGATCTCACCCACAGAACTGCGCATCCCGGATTATATCAAGGACGAAGTGCTTGAAGCCTCCGGTGCCGATTATATCGAAGTGGAGCGCATGGAGGAAGTCATGCCCGAACTCGACATCCTGTATATGACCAGAGTGCAGAGAGAACGTTTCTTCAATGAAGCGGATTATATCAGACTGAAAGACTCCTACATCCTGGATCCCGAAAAACTGCTGAATGCAAAAGAATCGCTCAAGATCCTGCATCCGCTTCCCAGAGTAAACGAGATCTCCGTCAAAGTCGATGCCGACCCGCGTGCGCTTTACTTCAAGCAGGCGGAATATGGCAAGATCGTAAGAAAAGCACTCATCATGAAGCTGCTCGGCCTGTCGCTCTGATTGATTACGCCGTTTCAGATCATTATCATTCGTACGGAAAGGAAATACCATGCTTAAAGTTGACTCCATAGAAAAAGGAATCGTTCTGGATCATATCAAAGCCGGCAAATCCATGCAGGTCTATGAATACCTTCATCTTGATGATCTTGACTGCACCGTCGCCATCATGCGCCGTGCCAAAAGCACAAAATACGGAACAAAGGACATTATTAAAATTGCCGACCGTATCGATGTGGACCTGGATGTTCTCGGCTATCTCGATCCGGATATTACGGTAAATATTATTGAAGACGGCAGGACTGTTGAGAAGAAGAAACTGGAACTTCCCGAGAAGATCGTCAATGTAGCAAGATGCAAAAACCCCCGCTGCATTACGTCTACAGAGCAGGAGATCGACCATATCTTCCGCCTGGTCGACCGGAAGAACCGAGTATACAGATGCATTTACTGCGACCAGAAAGCAGGAAAGTAATCTTCCCTTTTTCATGTTTCAAAGCAGCTTAGTATTCAGTAAGTGGAGATATTATGTGCAACATTAAAGTATCAGTAATCATGCCCGTTTATAATGCCGAAAAGCATCTGCGGCAATGCCTTGACAGCGTTGCCGGTCAGACGCTTAAAGAGATCGAGATCATCTGCGTGGATGACGGATCCACAGATTCTTCACCGGCCATTCTCGAAGAATACGCTGCTTCTGACAGCCGGTTCCGGATTTACCATCAGCAGAATCTCTTCGCAGGCGTTGCCCGCAACAACGGAATGAGCCATGCGACAGGAAAATATCTGGCATTCTGGGACTCGGATGATTATTTCTATCCTGAGGCGCTGGAAAAAATGTATGCCAAAGCCGAGGAGGATCATGCTGACATCTGTCTGTGTGATGCTGATCAGTATTATGACGGAATCGATTTTGAAACGACAGGCGGTATGTATCTGAATCATAAACACCTGCCCGCAGAGACGCCGTTTTCCAGGAAAACACATCCCGATATTATCCTGAATATCATCAATGCTGCTCCGTGGACGAAGCTGTTCAGACATGATTTTGTATCGGACACGGGCATCCTTTTTCAGGCTGTGCGCAACGGGAACGATGTCTATTTTGTAGAATGCATGCTTGCTTTGGCTGACAAAGTAACTTATGTGGATGAACCACTTCTTTGCTACAGAAGAAACCAGTCAGATTCCCTTGTCGGAACACTTTCTTCTGCCCCGACTGCGCCGGTGGATGCCTGGATCGCCATCCATGATACCTTAATGGAACGAAATGCCTTTCCTGCGAAAAGTTTCAGGAATAAAGTGATGAGCAGCATGATCTATATGCTTAGAAATGCATCCGGATCATTTACGGCCTTCTCCGGTGCATATGATTACCTGAAAAACGTCGGTATCACCGGACTTGGCCTTGACCAGGCGGATCCTTCCGATTTCTTTGATCCCTGGCATTCTGATTGTCTGGATCATATAAAACAGGATGACGCGCAGGATTTCATGGCCTACCTGTTTCATTACACCTACATAAAGCTTACAGAAGCCAACGCCAAGCGGCTCAAACAGAAGCAGAAAGCTGCTGATGCGAAAGGCAAACTAAAAAATGTCAAAGCGGATCTGAAGGAAGCCGTTTCGGAAGGGAAGCAGCTCCGTAAAGAACTGGATGCCTTACAGGCAGAAAGAGATGCCCTGAGCGCTGACAAAAGCAGTCTGCAGGAAGAACTCGGTGAACTGCAGAAAAAGCTTGATGAGACCCTTAATTCCAATTCCTATAAAGTCGGACACGCCCTGATGTGGCTGCCCGGGAAAATAAAGAACGGATGATATCATCCGTTCTTTTTCTTCAGGAGGCAGCCTGATCTGTACGCTTTAAGAGTCTTCTCCTGATCAGATAAACTATTACGATCATTGCGGAACAGATACAGCCGAGATAAAACGGGACCGGGACATACTTCAATACTACTTCATGTTCTCCGCTCTCTAATCTGACAGCGGTAAACATAATATCCCGGCGTTCTGTTTCTGCCTTTTTCCCGTCAATATATGCTTTCCAATTGGTGTTGTAAGGGATGGCAAAAACCAATTCCTCGTTACCCTCTGCTTGTGCACTGCATATGAATCTGTCTGTAATGTATTTCAGTTCCAGCTTATCTCTTTTTGTATACTTTCTGTATAGCCTGTATATTCTTTTGAAACAGCGATCCAAATCATTGTCATTCTCAAAATCAGACCATATTCTGTCCGCCCTGTCCGCATTCCTGAGATATGCCATGCCGTTATAGTTCCTGTTCTCATAGACGATCCATCGGCGGGAATTAAAATATATTGTCTCTTTCCTTCGGAATCCCGGCGGACGCTGCCAGCTTCTCGCAAAATAATATTTCACTCCTAACAGCGAATTCAGATACCGGTTTTTATTCACACCGTAGGCACGTCCGACCTGTTCGGCATCATAGCTGTAATCCACAAGCTTCTGTGTATAGGTATTGCTTACGGAAAACCAGTACTGAAGAGAATTGTATCCGCATACCATAGCGGAATTCGGAGGCCGATTGTTGATCCTTGTAAATAAAGCAGAAGAAACCCTGAACAGATCGCTGTCGTTCTCAACGATTTCCGAATAACAGACCGGCGAATCAATATATACGGAATATGCTTCATCAAACAGGATAAATCTTCTCCCCCAGTTCAGACCAAGCGGAGAAAAGGACAGGAACACGATCACACCGATATTTACAGCAGTCAGCAGTGAGACAGCAGGCAGGACCAGCTTCTGTTTTTTTAATACCGCCAGTTTCTCCTCGAATACGAACTGCATGCAATGTGTAAAGATCAGAGCTATTGTCAGGTGCAAAATAACGATCCACCTGTTATTTGTCTCATTGAAGGCATTGAAAACAAGACCGACGATCGGGAAATGCAGTGCTGCAATTTCCGCTGCAAATACAGCAGCAATCACTTTTTCACGGGCTGTTTTATTTCTTTTTATCAGAAGGATAACAATAGCCGCCGTTTCAAACAGATGAATGCCGCCGGCATAGGAATAAGTGGAAGTACAGTAAAACGGGTTTATCAGCGAATACCAGATTTCAGGGAAGCTGACCGGTATATAATACTTACCATTCAGTATCGTATGGATAACAGAGTATTCAGAATTTTCACTTCCAAAGAACGACGATACTTCAGGAAACAGTATCGGTGCTGACAGAAGAACGCCTGCCATGCATATCAGGAGCAGCAAAACGCAGTTCTTCAAAGCCGTTTTCCAATTTCTCAGACCATACCTGAGGGTTAATCGGACAGGACAGTATAGAAAGAGAAGGATCGCAGAAATGTACAGGAAATAAATACTGCACAGACCGGCGTAAGCAGCAAACAATGCCAGGCAGACTTTTCCGTTTTTCTTCCTGTTCAGTACAAGTTCACATCCCAGGAAAAGCAGCGGTATGATAATGACCAGATCATACCACTGTGCATATCTTCCGGCACCAAAAACAGAGAACCCGCAGAACGGATAAGACAGCGCACCGCAGACCGCATAAACGCTCTTATATCCGAGTTCTTTAAAAAACCGGTACAAGACAGCCCCTGCGATCCATCCGCGCAGAAAAAACAGGCCTGTAAAGATATAGGCACCGTTTGAGGCCGTTGCAAAGACTGCAAGGATGTTCAGCGGATCCCCAAAGCCGTAATAATTCAGTGTACCGATGATATCTTCGCCGAATCCGATCGACAGATCATATAAAGGAAGTACGATTTGTCCATGCAGCAGACCGCTTAAGAATGTACGTATATATTTTCCTATATACAAAAAAGCCGGATAATACTGACCAATGCCGTCGATCCTCCAGATCAGGGAATGACCGTTTGCCAGCATCGGTCCGTATCCGATCGCCGCAATAAACAAAAATAATAATGTATATATCAAAATTGGTTTAATCTGTTTTTGCTTCATTTGATCCAAAAATAGTATGCCTTATCATCAGAATCAGCCGCATTTCATCCTTATACGTCGTTTTACCGTATTGTAACAGGCTGCTGCCGGCCGTTCTATCATATAATATATTATGATCCCGACCAGTATTGAAAACAGCAGCGACAGAACGATACTTGCATAAACATGATTTACAAGAAATGCCGTGTTCTTCCAGAATGTTCGTTTCAAAATATTAAAGGATACCTGCTGCATCACGTAAATGGCGTAGGTATATTTCCCGAGCAAACCCATAAACGATATATCCAGCAATTTTGATACGATCCCTGCTCTTTCATCAAAACAGATCAGCAAAGCAGAGAACAGGATTACCATGACAAGAACATTTTTTAAACGAAAATGAGATACCAGCATGAGATACAGCAGTGACAGCAGTATTCCTGTTTCAGCGAACGAACACAGCAGGAAGCGGGCCGTTTTCCATCCTTTAAACGCAGAAAAATCAAAGGTTTCCTTCAGCGATCTCTTTCCGATATTGATGACGGCTCCCAAAGAGATACCGGCCAGACATCTGACAAGACCAAGATTAATAAAACCGTATGCGATCCCCCGCCCGAGTCCTCCATTTGCAGCATTTACATTCAGGGCATATCCTGTATAAGCCAGAAGGGACAGCAGGAAGGCAGCATCCGCTCTCTTCAGCCTTTTCAGAATGAACATGACCAGGATACTGCTCCAGAAAAACGGGGCAATATACCAGATGATCCCTTTTTCAGATAACGAAAGACCGGTACAGTGAAGGAGTGTTATATAAGACAGAAATGTCTCGAATTTCAGTCCGAACACGACCCGGCATACGACGGCATAAAAAGCAAACACCGGCCAGAGCCTTATAAATCTGTCAACGAACAGTTCCGCAAACCCGGTATCTTTTTTTCTGCAGACAGATTCATATAAAAAGAATCCGCTGATCAGGAGAAAACCTTCGACACACCATGCTGCCCAGGCTGATCTGTCTTTCAGTACCAGATACAATTCTGTTCCGTTTGTTGCGGGAAGAATGTTTTCATGCAGTATATGAAAATATACGATAATAACACACAGCAGAAATCGAACCGCTTCTATCGAATAGTTTTTTTTGCCGGTATTATTCAAAAAAGAATATCTCCTTTCGCGGATATCGTGTCTTACTGTACAGAAGGTTCCGAATTACCCCTGTTGTCTGTCAGGGCAACTGAATTGATCGCGAGCATAAGAATCACCGCAGTGAACCATCCAATATCCTGATTCCTTAAAGACATTCCATTATAAGTATGAAGCTGGGCAAACAGCAGGGAAATGCCGATCCAGCTCATATACTGTTTTCTTTTCAGGAAATGGTACGAGTAATACAGAAAGACTGAACCAACAAAAAGAATCGAAAACAGGATGCCGTAATCAAGCGCGAACATAAGAACAGGGAATTCGAACGCCGGAGAAAGATGTTTCATCTCCTTCAGATATGTTGTCCCATAGCCGTATCCCGTAAAAAATCTCAAAGGATAAAGATCCCCGGAAAAATACTCGATCAGTCTGTCTACCCTGCCGGATGTAATGGTCGTGTTGGTAAACCGGTCGATCAGGTTATTCAGCAAACCGGAGAAATAAGCGGCGGCGGCTCCCAAAATATAAACGATAAACCATCTCTTCTGCTTCCAGTTGATCAATACAAAGTAGAGAGCACACACTACTACAGCTGTTTTTCCGACACTTAAAACAGCATCTCCTATGATGGCAATGACAAAAAAGAGGATCTTGGGATACCGTTTATTGATGCTCCGGTGATAAATATCATTCAGAATAAAGCAGGCGTTAAACAGGACTGCATTTGTAAGAGGGTGTCCCCAGAATGAGAAGAAACGCTCTACACCGCTGTCCAGCATGCTGACAAAAAGAGTGTACTCATTTGACTTCAGGCTGTTTACCCTGAGCCACTCCTCCAGCGTTCGGAACAGTATATGCCCGTTCATCTTCTCATATAGCCCTATACAGAAAAGCACTGCAACGAACAGATCAAAAACATACAGGACAATCCGGATCGTTTTTTCCCTGTTCTCAGAATTGATCCTCTGTATGATCAGAAATGCGGGGAACCAACAGTTCAATGCTGCCGTTACCGGTTTGTATAACGGCTGTTCCCTGCAGGAAAGAGACAGGGGAATCAGAAGCAGCAGCCAGAGCCCGCATAAGGCGAATTCCGCTTTTGTATAATCTCTTTTTGTGACCAGCAAAATAAGCGCTGCCAGTACACATGCAAAATTAGTCAGCGAATATGGTTTGAGCTGCTCAATTAATCTTAAAAACGGACGTCTCAAATGAATGGGGAGCAGGATCAGCCCCACAAAGATCAAAACAAGTGCCAGAGGCCAAACGATGCTCCCCCCAATATTGGATCGATTTTTATTCTTCAAAGATCTTCTCTCCTGTATCGGATTAAAAGCTTTTATAAGAATTCCCTTACTTCATCGACAGCAGCTTTGCCTTCAGCTCGTCTTCCATCTTCTGGATCTCGACTTCGGCCTGACGGCGTCTGGTACGGCCCTCATCCTGGATCCTGGTGACTTCTTCCAGAGTGGAAATGAGCTGCTGGTTGGTATGTCTCAGTGTCTCCATGTCAACAATACCGCGCTCGGACTCTTTTGCTGTCGCTATCGTTGCAGTCTTAAGCTTGTCGGCATTCTTCTTGAGCATGGCGTTCGTCAGATCCGTCACTTCCTTCTGGGCTTTTGCAGCCTGCTCGGAATGGGCAAGACCAAGCGCGATGACCATCTGGCTCTTCCAGAGCGGGATCGTATTCACGATCGTGGACTGGATCTTGTCAGACATCATGACGTCGTTGTTCTGGACCAGTCTGATCTGCGGCGCCATCTGCAGGGAAATCGTCCTGGTGAGTTCCAGATCATGGATCTTCTTGTCAAAACGGTTCGCCTGCTCGACCATATCGTTGACTTTCTGGGCATCCTCCGGCTGACCGGTCTTTGCCGCCTGTTCCCGCAGCGCAGGAATCGTGACTTCCTCCAGTTCCTTCAGCTTCTGCTTTCCGGCCAGAATGTACATGGTCAGTTCTTTATAATAAGTAAGATTGAGCTGATAGAGCTGATCCAGCGTAGCAGTATCCTTCATCAATGTGACCTGGTGTTTCTCCAGCGAATCCACGATCTTGTTGATATTGGTCTCCGCTTTGGCATATTTCGCCTTCAGGGCAGTCAGATCGTTTGCTTTTCTTTTTACTCTTCCGAAAAAGCCTTTCTGCTCTTCATCAGCATCGAAGCCCTTCAGCTCTGTAACAGCGCTGGAGATCAGTCCGCCGACTTCACCCAGATCCTTGGTCTTTACATTGTCAAGCGCTTTCTCGGAAAATCCTGCGACTTTTGACTGTGCGCCGGCACCGTACTGGAGCACCTGAGCGGTATTCATGACATCGATCTGTTTCGCAAATTCAGCCACCATCTTCTTTTCTTCTTCGGAGAGCATACTGTCATCATAAGTGCGCTCTTCTTTCTTTTCCTCCGGTTCCGCGGGCGCTTCCTGTGCCTGTACGCCGCCCAGAGAAAGCGTGATCGGCGTGCTCGGTGCGGCCTGGAGATCTGCCAGGAAATCGGCGGGCGCAGCCGCTGCTGCCGGTTCCGGTGATGTCAGCTCAAGATTGATATCATTTGTGTTTTCGCTCATAATAGCACCTCCTGTGGATTGCCAGTGAAATATGAAATAGGTTCGTCTTCAAATAATATATGGATACAGATCTTTTACTGTAATTTCTGCTCAAAAGGCTGGCCGACAAGGCCTTCCTGCGCCATCAGGTTCTGCAATACGGAAATATCCGAACTGACGTCCATAGCAGCCTCTGCGTAGAAATTATCCAGAAGCTTTTCATACGCATTATTGATCGTATCAAGCGTCTCCTCGATCTCTCTTTTCGCCCTGCTGATATTTTCGCCTTCCACAGGCTGGGCATCCAGTTCCCTGTAGGTCTGTACCAGCTTGTCCGTCGTCGGCATATAGTAATTCATGAATTTCCGAAGTTTCGGCAGCTCGTCCGGTTTCTGGGAAAGCACCACAAAGATCTTGTCCATCAGTTCCTCCAGCCTGGAGAGCTTCCTTGTGATCTCTTCCCCGGGAATGGCTGCATTGGCCTCCCTGATCTTCCGGATATACATCTCGCCTTCCTGAATGGCATCCCGGAGTTCCTGATCTTCCGTTCCTGTTGCGAAAATACTCTCGTTCGCCGCTCTGGTCTCCTCTTCTTTTGCCGCACGCTCTTCAAACGCCCGCTGGGTTTCCAGAGACTGTCTGTAAGTCTCGTCATCCAGCATCAGCGTCGTCTTCTGAAGATCGACGTGGCCTGTAGGGAAGTACTTCTTATCGAACATCTGCTTCAGATCTTCGAGCACCTGCTCTTCGGTAACACCGGCGTCAGCCGCCAGTTCCCTGATGCTGCAGTAATTCCTGCCCGCAAGCGTACGGACATACTGCCGGAAACGTTTGATCAGTTTTCTCTGCTTCAGACCGTATCGCAAAAGCAGCAGGGAAGGTGCAAGGAACGCAAGCGTTACAACAAATCCAATAATCGAAAAATCTGCAATCGTACCGATTGCCGCCAATCCGAACACGAATGAGAAAAAGCCTCCTATCGCGATCCAGATCGGGGAAGTGAACGCGCCCGAAGGGTTCTTTGTGAACAGCTCCGGCTTCCGCTCCCTGAATCGCTGTTCGAAAGTCTTTCTCTGACCGGCAGCGGTATATTCATATCTCCCGGAAGGTCTTCTTCCCGAAGCAGACCACTGATCCGCACCGGATGCCGTATTCTCCGTACGTCCGCCTGTCGCCCAGGTACCGGCGCCGTAAGACGTCCGCTTCCCGTCAGACGGTCCGAATCCGAATTCATCGAAAATCGCATCGATCGTTTCCTGGATGCCCTTGTTCAGTTCTCCGAACTGACTGGAATTGACGGCATCCTCAACGACTCTCTGGATCGTATCTCCCAGATTGTTATCATATCTCTTTGACATTCTTACCCTCCGAAGAAGATATTCTTATCCCAAAGTTACTTTGCAGTATTTCTTTTTTCCGCGTCTTACCAGGATTCCGTCGCCGATCTCCTCTCTGGAAAACGTCTTCTTTACATCGGTGATCTTCTCTCCGTCCACGGTCACGCCGCCCTGCTCGGTATTCCTGCGGGCTTCCGAACGGGTCGGTGCAAGACCTGCTTTTACCAGAATCGCAAGGATGTCAGGATCACCGTTTGCGAAATCCTCTTCTGTCAATGCGACAGAAGGGGTATTCGCGTCATCTCCGCCGCCGCCGAACAGCGCTCTGGAAGCAGCCCTGGCTTTCTCCGCTTCTTCCTGACCATGGACCAGCGAAGTCAGCTCGTAAGCCAGGATATCCTTTGCCTCATTAAGCCTGCTGCCTTCCCAGGTATCCATCTCATCGATCTGTTCAAGCGGCAGGAAGGTGAGCATCCGGAGGCATTTCAGCACATCAGCGTCACCGACATTTCTCCAGTACTGGTAGAATTCATAAGGTGTGGTCTTCTCGGGATCCAGCCAGACCGCGCCGGACTGGGTCTTGCCCATCTTCTTTCCTTCGGAATTCAGAAGAAGGGTGATCGTCATGGCATAAGCGTCTTTTCCGAGTTTTCTCCGGATCAGTTCCGTACCGCCGAGCATATTGGACCACTGGTCATCGCCTCCGAACTGCAGGTTGCAGCCGTATTTCTGGTAAAGCATATAGAAATCATAGCTCTGCATGATCATATAGTTGAACTCCAGAAAGCTCAGGCCTTTCTCCATGCGCTGCTTGTAGCACTCGGCACGAAGCATGTTGTTCACAGAGAAATGGGCGCCGACTTCTCTCAAGAGTTCGACATAATTCAGATTCATCAGCCAGTCGGCGTTGTTGACCATCATCGCTTTTCCGTCAGAGAAATCGATGAAACGGCTCATCTGTTTCTTAAAGCAGTCGATATTGTGCTGGATGGTCTCCGGCGTCATCATTTTGCGCATGTCGGTACGGCCGGAAGGATCCCCGATCATACCGGTGCCGCCGCCCAGCAGCGCAATCGGCTTATTGCCGGCCATCTGCAGCCTCTTCATCAGGCACAGCGCCATGAAATGACCTACATGCAGACTGTCTGCTGTAGGGTCAAAACCAATATAGAAAACAGCATTACCGCTGTTAATGAGATCTCTGATCTCTTTTTCGTCGGTAACCTGTGCGATCAGTCCTCTCGCTACGAGTTCATCATAAATAGTCATTAAAACTGCCTCCAAACAAATTCTTGAATGGGCATAGTATCCCCTTACCCATACATTCACATTATATTTCACACTCTTTTTGCCGATTTGTCAAGTGCATTTGGCTGATCAGCTGATATTTCAGTACAATTAAACTGCCTCTTTATTGCAGTGCCTCCTTCAGCACTTCCAGGTTGCTTTCCATAATGGACAGATAGGTACTTCCGGCAGAAATGTCTTTCAGCGTCGTTCCCTGCATGGAATCCAGGCTCAGGATCTGCTGGTCTTTTGTCTGCGTGCTCTGCACGATCGTACCGGCAATCCGATGATCTGTTCCTTCAATGGTAAGAACAGTATGAAGGCCAAGCTCATCGATCTTCTGTGCAAGAAAAGTGATGGTCTCAAAACTTGCCTCTGTTTCCGCAGAGCAGCCGGCAAACGCGGCATAATATTCCAGATTGTAATCATCGGTCATGTAACGGAACGGGAAACGGTCTCCAAAGAGCAGGGTCTTTACTGAACCGGCAGAGATTGCTTCTTCATACTTTGCATCCATCTCATTGAGTTTTTCGATATACGCTTCCGCATTGGCTTTATAAATTTCAGCATTTGCTTCATCTGCATCGCAGACCGTCTCCGTGATGCCGTTCACAAGTACAGCCGCGTTTTTCAGAGAGAGCCAGACATGCTCGTCATATTCCGGCTCCTCTTCTTCCTTTTCTCTGTGCTGCATGCCTTCCACAGCTTCTTCCTTTGCGGAATCGCCCAGCATCTCCAGCAGATTCACCACAAGCATTTCTTTATTCGCGGCTTCCTGCAGCGCGTCCTCTACCCACACATCCGACTCACCGCCCGTATAAATGAATATGTCACAGGAAGAGATCTTAAGGATATCGCCCGCTGTGGGCTGATAGCTGTGCAGATCCACACCGGAATCCATAAGCATCGTCACCTCCGCCTCCGCTGCTTTTTCCCCCAGGATGTTCATGACCCAGTCATATTCCGGGAAGATCGCTGCAACGATCTTAAGTTTTCCGACGTCTGATCCGCTTCCGGATGCATCCTTCTCACCGGTTGATATCTCACCTGTCTTACTGCAGCAGCAGAGACTGCCGCAAAGCATCAGTATTATAATAAGCGCTGCCGTTAAACGCTTCATACTTATTCCTCCGTTGCTGACCCGCACCGCTGACGGTCCGGATCATTTTTCCATAAATTCCAGTCTGTTATATCATCAGCCTGTTTTCCTGTCAATAAAAATGGGAACGTTTATCAATTTCACTTTATACAGTAATAGAATTTTTTTGAAAAACCGGATGACAAGACAGCCTCCTTTGAGTATAATAGTAAAAATAAAATTTCAAAAGAAATACAGGAGGGACCATCTATGCCGAAAAGAACAGATATCCATAAAGTGCTGATCATAGGCTCCGGTCCGATCATCATCGGCCAGGCCTGCGAGTTCGACTATTCCGGCACCCAGGCATGCAAAGCTCTTCGCAAGCTCGGATATGAAATCGTTCTTGTCAATTCCAATCCCGCAACCATCATGACCGATCCCGAAACTGCCGACGTTACGTATATCGAGCCCCTGAATGTAGAACGTCTGGAGCAGATCATTGCAAAAGAACGTCCCGATGCCCTTCTTCCCAATCTCGGCGGACAGTCCGGCCTCAATCTTGCAGCAGAACTTGCCAAAGAAGGCATTCTTGATAAATACAATGTCCAGGTCATCGGTGTTCAGGTGGACGCCATTGAGCGCGGTGAAGACCGGATCGAGTTCAAGAATACCATGAACGCGCTCGGCATTGAGATGGCCCGCTCCCAGGTCTCCTATTCCGTGGAAGAAGCACTTGCGATCGCCGATGAACTCGGTTATCCGGTCGTCCTCCGTCCGGCCTACACCATGGGCGGTGCCGGCGGCGGTCTTGTATATAATAAGGAAGAGCTGAAGACCGTCTGCGCCAGAGGCCTGCAGGCTTCCCTTGTCGGCCAGGTACTCGTCGAAGAATCCATCCTCGGCTGGGAAGAGCTCGAGCTGGAAGTCGTACGTGATTCCGCAGGCAATATGATCACGGTCTGCTTTATTGAGAACATCGATCCCATGGGCGTTCATACAGGTGATTCCTTCTGTTCCGCTCCCATGCTTACCATTTCCGAAGAAGTCCAGAAACGTCTGCAGGAGCAGGCTTACAAGATCGTCGATTCCGTGCAGGTCATCGGCGGCACCAATGTTCAGTTCGCACACGATCCCGTCAGTGATCGTATCGTTGTTATTGAGATCAATCCCCGTACTTCCAGATCTTCCGCACTCGCCAGCAAGGCGACCGGCTTCCCGATCGCTCTCGTTTCCGCGATGCTCGCGACCGGCCTGAATCTGTCCGACATTCCCTGCGGCAAATACGGCACGCTGGATAAATATGTGCCGGACGGCGACTATGTCGTGATCAAGTTCGCCCGCTGGGCATTCGAAAAGTTCAAAGGCGTGGAAGACAAGCTCGGCACCCAGATGCGTGCTGTCGGCGAAGTCATGAGCATCGGCAAGAATTACAAGGAAGCCTTCCAGAAAGCCATCCGTTCCCTGGA
>CAMOZZ010000006.1 GCA_946631165.1 uncultured Lachnospiraceae bacterium
GGAAGGCGGACTGCCCCCCTATGAAATGGATTTTTCAGAAAAAGAAAAGAAGAAGGAAAAGAAGACCCCGCCGCTTCTCTTCAATCTGGCCGAGCTGCAGAATGTCTGTTCCAGACAGCTGAAGATCTCGCCGGACCAGACTCTGAAGGTCGTCCAGGAGCTTTATGAAAAAAAGCTGGTGACCTACCCCAGGACAGATGCGAGAGTGCTGTCCACTGCCGTGGCGAAGGAGATCAGCAAGAATATCAAAGGGCTTCTTTCATATCAGAATGCTGCGCCTTTTGCACAGACGATCCTGGACCAGGGCAGCTATAAGAACATAGCGAAGACCAGATATACCAATGACAAGCAGATCACGGACCATTATGCCATCATTCCCACAGGCTACGGACTTGGTGCGCTTGGTTCAGTCGGAGATCTGGGAAGGGCGGTCTACGACCGGATCGTAAGACGTTTCCTTTCGATCTTTTACCCGCCGGCGGAATATGAAAAATGGCAGCTGATCTTTACGCGCCGGGGAGAAAGCTTCTTTGCATCCTTCAAAGCACTGAAAGAACCGGGCTATCTGACCGTCGCAGGCATGCCGAAGAAAACGGCCGGAGCGGATCAGAGCGAAGGAAACGGTGAAAATGAGACCGAAGCAGATGCGGATCTGCTTGCCTGGCTTGCTTCCCTGAAAAAGGGCGGGAAAGCGGCGGCTGCAGGCTTTGAGATCAAAGAAGGAGAGACCTCTCCGCCGAAGCGGTATACTTCGGGCTCCATGATCCTCGCTATGGAAAACGCAGGATCGCTGATCGAAGATGAAGAACTGCGCGCGCAGATCAAAGGCAGCGGGATCGGCACGTCGGCTACCAGGGCGGAGATCCTGAAGAAGCTTGTCGCGATCGAATACATGAAGCTGAATAAAAAGACCCAGGTGCTTACGCCGACCTTCCTTGGAGAAATGATCTTCGACGCCGTGGATCACTCTCTCAGGTCGCTCCTGAACCCGGAACTGACAGCCAGCTGGGAAAAAGGCCTGTCCGGCGTAGCGGAAGGCACGATCACGGAAGAGGAGTACAAAGAGAAACTGTATTCCTATATAGTCAGGCGCACCGATGGCGTGAAAGGAAGGGGCGATACATCCTTCCTGCGGGATTCTTACGGAAGGCTGACTGCTTTCTACAGATGATCTGCTGCCATGGGAAAGCTGCAGACTGCCATGCAACAGCAATTGTTTTTCGGGCGGTTTTGTTTATAATAATATGAAAGAACAAGCAGACGGAGGTGCCGATATGAAGAAAACACTTTGCCTTTATTACACCAGGACCAATACTACGAGAATGGCGGCGGAACTGCTGGCGCAGCATCTTGACGCGGATCTTGCAGAGTATACCGACGGAAAGGACAGGAGCGGGATAAGGGGATATCTTGTAAGCTGTATCGATGCTTTAAAGAAAACGCTTCCGCAGGTATATATCAAAGGCACCCATTTTCCTTTTGAATATGAACGGGTGATCATCTGCATGCCTGTCTGGGCGGAAGGTCCTGCCATCGTCGGAAAGGCGCTTCTTGATAAATACAGGGATGACCTGCCGGAGGATGTGTGCTTCGTTGTTACGCACATGGCCGGTACGGATTATGAAAAGAAGATCAACGGTCTGGATGCGTACCTGAAAGTACCGCATACCGCGCATCTTTCCCTGAGGACAAAAAACAATCCGAAGCTGAAATATGAGGTACGCTGTTTCGCAGAGCAGATCGGGAAATAGGCAAAACAGTGATAAAACAGGAGACTGCAGGATGGAATGATCCGGACTGCAGTCTTATATTTTTATTTTACAAAGGCCGTCCGGCATGGTAAGATATTAGATTGACAGAGCAGGAGATTCTGTCAGTCCAATGACTGAGGTTTAAAATATGGAAGAAAAAAAGCAGGGCCTTTTTGCGAGGCTCCTTTCGGGACTTACCAAAACAAGAAAACAGCTGGCAGGCGGATTTGCATCCGTTTTCGGCCTGAGCATTATCGATGACGATTTTTATGAGGAGCTGGAAGAGATCCTCATAATGAGCGATATCGGGATCCATGCCACAGAGGATATTATTGACTCGCTGAAGGAACAGGTGGCGGAAAAGCATATCCACGAACCGGCTGCATGCAGACAGCTCCTGATGGATACCATTAAGGAACGGATGGATCTCGGCGAAAATGCTTATGAATATGAAAATAAAACATCCGTTCTGCTGGTGGTCGGCGTGAACGGCGTCGGCAAGACGACGTCGATCGGAAAGTTGGCGGCGCAGTTCAAGGCAGACCGTAAGAAGGTCGTGCTGGCTGCGGCGGATACATTCAGGGCCGGCGCTATAGAGCAGCTGACAGAATGGGCGCACAGAGCGGGCGTGGATATCATCGCGCAGCAGGAAGGTGCCGATCCGGCATCGGTCGTTTTTGATGCGATCGCAGCCGCGAAAGCGAGAAAGGCGGATATCCTGATCTGCGATACGGCCGGCAGACTGCATAATAAGAAGAACCTGATGGAAGAATTGAAGAAGATCAACCGGATCATCGACAGAGAGTATCCGGAGGCTTACCGGGAGACGCTGATCGTCCTGGACGGCACCACCGGCCAGAATGCGCTGGCACAGGCAAAGGTGTTCATGGAAGCAGCGGATGTTTCGGGAATCATCCTGACAAAGATGGACGGGACTGCGAGAGGCGGGATCGCTGTGGCGATCCAGGCGGAGCTGGGCATTCCGGTGAAGTATATCGGCGTAGGAGAGCATATAGAGGATCTGCAGAAATTTGACGCGGACAGCTTTGTGGAAGCGATCTTCGCGGAGTAGGAGTTGAAATAATGGATACCGAACTTACCCTTGATAAATTTGAAGAAGCCACCGAGATCGTACAGAAAGTCATCCACCGTACCAAACTCCAGTACTCGGAATTCTTCAGCAATCAGACGGGAAACAAAATCTATCTGAAGCCTGAGAATATGCAGAAAACAGGCGCCTACAAGATCCGCGGCGCTTATTACAAGATCAGCACGCTGAGTAAAGAAGAGCGTGAACGCGGCCTTGTTACGGCCTCTGCCGGCAACCATGCCCAGGGCGTGGCATATGCTGCGAAGGCATTCGGCGTGCCCGCAACCGTCGTCATGCCGACATCGACCCCGCTCATGAAGGTGAACCGCACCAAGAGCTATGGCGCGGATGTCGTGCTTTACGGCGATGTCTATGATGATTCCTGTGCATATGCTATGAAGCTCGCGGAAGAAAAGGGGATGACATTTATCCATCCCTTCAATGATCTGACCGTGGCTACCGGCCAGGGAACGATCGCGATGGAGATCATCCAGGACCTTCCCACGGTCGATATGATCCTTGTCCCGGTAGGCGGCGGCGGACTTCTGACAGGTATTTCCACGATGGCCAAAATGCTGAATCCTAATATCAAGGTGATCGGCGTGGAGCCGGCCAACGCTGCCTGCATGAAGGAATCGCTTGCCGCCGGCCATATCGTTACGCTTCCCTCTGCCAAGACCATCGCAGACGGCACAGCGGTAAAGACGCCGGGAGACAAGCTGTTCCCGTATGTACAGAAAAATGTTGACGATATCATTACGATCGAGGATGAAGAGCTGATCGTGACATTCCTGGATCTGATGGAGAATCATAAACTGGTAGCAGAGAATTCCGGGCTGCTTTCCATTGCCGCCCTCAAGCACCTGGACTGCAAAGGAAAGAAGATCGTCTGCGTGATCAGCGGCGGAAACATGGATGTGATCACCATGGCGTCTGTCGTGCAGCATGGCCTGATCGCCAGGGACAGAGTGTTCACGGTATCAGTGCTGCTGCCGGATAAGCCCGGACAGCTGGTGAAAGTTGCCACGCTGATCGCGGAAAAGCAGGCGAATGTCATCAGTCTGGAACACAACCAGTTCTTCAGCATCAACAGGAACGATCTGGTCGAACTGCAGATCACGATGGAAGCGTTCGGCACGGAGCATAAGCAGGAGATCGTGAAGATGCTTGAAGAGAACGGCTTCCGGCCGAAGCTGATCGAGAGAAAAGGAAAATCCATGGGATCATGGTAACGGGAGAACCGCATGGCTGAATATAAGCAGGAAAACATCAGAAATTTTTGCATCATAGCCCACATCGATCACGGCAAATCCACGCTGGCAGACAGAATTATTGAGATGACCGGCCTTCTTACGCAGCGTGAGATGCAGGAGCAGGTCCTGGATAATATGGACCTGGAGCGCGAGCGCGGCATTACCATCAAATCACAGGCTGTCCGTACCATCTATAAGGCGAAGGACGGGCAGGAATATGTCTTCAACCTGATCGATACCCCCGGTCATGTGGACTTTAATTACGAAGTGTCGAGATCGCTGGCTGCCTGTGACGGCGCCGTGCTTGTCGTTGACGCCGCCCAGGGCATCGAGGCGCAGACGCTGGCGAATGTCTATCTGGCGCTGGATCATGATCTGGAAGTGTTTCCGGTCATCAACAAGATCGATCTTCCGAGCGCGGACCCGAAACGCGTGATCGATGAAATTGAGGACGTGATCGGAATCGAGGCGGAGGATGCACCGCAGATCTCTGCGAAAAACGGCATCAATATTGAAGCAGTGCTGGAGGCGATCGTTGAGAAGATCCCTGCGCCGGAAGGCGATCCGGACGCACCGCTGAAAGCGCTGATCTTTGACTCGATCTATGATTCCTACAGGGGCGTCATCGTTTTCATGCGCATCATGGATGGAAAAGTCAGGCGCGGCATGAATATTAAGATGATGGCGACCGGTGCGGCGTTTGACGTCGTCGAAGTCGGCACGTTCGGCGCAGGACGGTTCAATCCCTGCGAGGAGCTGTCTGCAGGAATGGTCGGCTATCTTACCGCAAGCATCAAGACGGTGCAGGATACCCGCGTCGGCGATACGGTGACAGAGACGGCAAGACCCTGTGCGGAAGCGCTTCCCGGATACAAGAAGGTGCTTCCGATGGTCTACTGCGGGCTTTATCCCGCTGACGGCGCCAAATATCCGGATCTTCGCGATGCGCTTGAAAAACTGCAGCTGAATGACGCCTCCTTATCCTATGAACCCGAGACATCCGTTGCACTGGGCTTCGGCTTCCGCTGCGGATTCCTGGGGCTTCTGCATCTGGAGATCATCCAGGAGCGGCTGGAAAGAGAATACAATCTGGATCTGATCACAACAGCGCCGAGCGTTGTTTACAAGATCCATAAAACAGACGGCCAGGTGATCGAGCTGACCAATCCGACCAATATGCCCGATCCGACGTCGATCGAATACATGGAAGAGCCGGTCGTGGACGCGCAGATCATGGTGACGACGGAGTTTATCGGACCGATCATGGATCTGTGCCAGGAACGCCGCGGCATTTACCAGGGCATGGAGTACATGGAAGACACCAGGGCGCTCCTTAAATACAAGCTCCCGCTGAACGAAATTATTTATGATTTCTTTGACGCCCTGAAATCGCGTTCGAGAGGCTATGCATCCTTCGACTATGAGATGGCAGGATATATGAGATCGCCGCTCGTGAAGCTGGACATCCTGGTAAACAGGGAAGAAGTGGATGCGCTGTCCTTCATCGTTTTCGAGGGAACCGCTTACGAACGGGCAAGAAAAATGTGCGAGAAGCTCAAGGAAGAGATTCCGAGACAGCTTTTCGAGATCCCGATCCAGGCAGCTGTCGGCAACAGGATCATTGCCAGAGAGACTGTAAAAGCCATGCGCAAGGATGTTCTTGCAAAATGCTACGGCGGCGATATCACCAGAAAGAGGAAGCTGCTGGAAAAGCAGAAAGAAGGAAAGAAGAGAATGCGTCAGGTGGGAACGGTAGAGATCCCGCAGAAGGCATTTATGAGCGTACTGAAACTGGACAGCGAGTGACCGCCTCCCGGCGGAATGCTTACAGAATGAGAAGGATACGGCTGCATGAAGAAGAAAGACCTCGGTTTATATATACATATCCCGTTCTGTGTCCGTAAGTGCGCATACTGCGATTTTGTTTCCTTCCGTGCCTCGGAAACCGTGCAGAACGCCTATTTCCGTTCCCTGCTGCAGGAGTTGGGAGAATACCAGATTCTTGGAAATACCTATCTGATCCGCACGATCTATTTCGGCGGAGGGACGCCCTCCATAGCGGATCCTATCCAGCTGATGCGGATCCTGCTGCTGATCAGGGATCATTTCCTGGTCGCCGAAGACGCGGAGATCACCATTGAAGTGAATCCGGGGACCATTACCCGTGAGAATCTGAAAGCCTGGAAGCAGATCGGGATCAACCGTCTTTCCATCGGCCTGCAGTCGGATTACGATGAGCTGCTGAAAACGCTCGGACGCATTCACACGTATGACGATTTTCTTGCCGGATACAAAGCGGCCAGAGCGGCGGGCTTCGATAATATCAGCGTGGATCTGATGTATTCACTGCCGGGACAGACGCCGGAGATGTGGATGAATACGATCCGCAATATGACCGCCCTTGGTCCGGATCATATTTCCGCGTATGCGCTTTCGATCGAACAGGGAACGCCGTTCGCGAAAAAATACGGAACGCCGGAAGGCGCGGCGCTGCTGCCCTCGGAGGAAGAGGACAGGAAGATGTACCACGATGCGTGCGAGTACCTGAAAGCAGCGGGCTATGAACGTTATGAGATATCCAATTTCGCGAAACCCGGCAGATACAGCCGCCACAATATGATATACTGGAGCATGGGAGATTATCTGGGGCTTGGGGTGAATGCGTCTTCCTACATGAATGGGAGACGGTTCGCAAACCCGGCTGATCTGAATGAATACAGGAAAGCTGTCCCCAAGCTTGCCGCAAGGATAAAGGAGAATGAGCCGCAGACGAAGAAAGCGGCCATGGAGGAATTCATGTTCCTGGGTCTGCGGCGCGGGTGCGGCGTGACGGTGAAGGAGTTCTCCGATGCTTTCGGAGAAGAGATGGAGAAGAAATACGGAGATGTCATAAGGCGGCTTGTGCGTCAGAAAATGCTTTCCTTTGAAGACGGGAGGCTGACGCTGACAGACGCGGGCATCGATGTCAGCAACGCGGTCCTGGCGGAATTCCTGCTGTAGGGAGAGTCTTTCATCCTGAGCAAGCGGAGCGTGCCGAAGGATCCTCGCTCTGAAGACTGCGGTTTTACTGCAACTGAAATGAAGTGACGCTGCGGGAGAAAACGCTTGACAGAATGCAGTAAGAAAGTCTGTCATCCTGAGCAAGCGGAGCGCGCCGAAGGATCCTCGCTCTGAAGATTGCGGTTTTACTGCAGCAACAGATACGATATCGGAGTTATCACATGGAAAACAAAGAAGCCTTTAAAGCCGGGCTGCGGAGACTGCAGCAGAAAGCCGAATCGCAGGGACTGCGTGTCACCATCAGCGACATTCTCGCCTGCTTCCCGGACCGGGATCTGACCAGAGACCAGATCCGGCTCATCTATGAGTACGCGCGGGAAGAACGCATTATCATTGAGGATTATAAACCGAGAGATACCAGGAGCGTATCCTTGTCCGAACCGAAACTGACCGGCTCTGAAAAGGAAAGCTTCAAAATGTATCTTCACGATCTGAAAGCTGTCAGGCGCTGCAGTGATGACGAGACTGCCATGCTGACGGAACGCCTGATGAACGGCGATGATTCCGTCGCGCACAGGCTGATCGAAGGCCATCTTCATCTGGTCCTGGAGCTCGCGACAAAGCATGCCGGCAACGGCGTCCTGATCGGGGATCTGGTCCAGGAGGGAAATGTGGAGCTTGTGACTGCTGTGGATGAGATCCTGTCCGGCGGCATGCTGCTTGCAGGAGGCTTCCCGGAATATATCGCCGGCCGCGTGGAAAAAGTGATGAAACGCGAAATCACGGCACAGAGCGGACATATCAAAGCGGCTGACCGTATCGCGGAGGAAGCGAACAAGCTGCTGCTGGCTACCATGGAACTGGAGGATGAACTCGGAAGAGAAGCCTCCCTGTTCGAACTCTCGGACCGGGTGGGCCTGCCGGAGGAGAATGTAAAAGAACTGATCCGGATCTCGCTGTCTGCCGCGGAATTTGCGAACCGCGATGCAGAGCGGGAGGCCGCGGAAGGAAAAAGCAATTAAGGCGGAACAAAACATCCGCTTTATCATAAAAGTTAATAAAATACCCAGGAGGACCATATGGGCGTAAGAAGATTATATGTGGAAAAGAAGCCGGACTATGCAGTCGCGGCGGCAGGACTGAAGTCTGAGATCACCGGATTCCTCGGCATCACCAGCGTGGAAAGCGTCCGCGTGCTCATCAGATATGACGTTGAAAATGTAAGCGATGAGACATTTGAAGCAGCAAAAGGCCTGGTATTCTCCGAGCCGCCCGTAGACGTTCTCTATGAAGACAGTTTCCTGAAGGTCGCGGGTTCCCATGTCTTCTCTGTGGAGTTCCTGCCCGGACAGTATGATCAGCGGGCTGACTCCGCGGAGCAGTGCATCAAGCTGCTGAACGAAGCAGAGGAGCCGCTCATTCATTCCGCCACCACTTATGTAATTGAGGGTGACATTACTGACGAAGAGCTGGAAGCGATCAAGTCTCTGACGGTCAATCCGGTCGATTCCCGTTTCACGGATGAAACAATCCCGGAAACGCTTGTACAGTCTTTCCCCGAGCCGGCTGATGTTGCGGTATTTGAAGGCTTTACGGAAATGCCGGAGACAGATCTGGAAGTGCTCTATGATTCCCTGAATCTGGCGATGACATTTGCGGATTTCCTGTTCATCCGGGATCATTTCCGGGAGGAAGAGCATCGTGATCCTACCGTTACTGAGGTACGTGTGCTTGATACCTACTGGTCGGATCATTGCCGCCATACCACCTTCCAGACCGAACTTACCGATATCGAATTCTTTGATGGCGATATGAAGGAAGAAATGGAGAAGACTTACGGCGAGTATCTTTCCGACAGGAAGGCTGTTTACGGTGACCGCAAGGATAAGTTCGTCTGCCTGATGGATCTTGCGCTGATCGCCATGAAGAAACTGAAAGCCGACGGCAAGCTGACGGATCAGGAAGAAACGGATGAGATCAACGCCTGCTCCATCGTTGTTCCGCTGGAAGTGGACGGACAGACGGAAGAATGGCTGATCAACTTCAAGAACGAAACACACAATCACCCGACTGAGATCGAGCCTTTCGGCGGCGCCGCGACATGCCTTGGCGGTGCCATCAGAGATCCGCTCTCCGGAAGAACGTATGTCTATCAGGCGATGCGCATCACCGGCGCAGGAGATCCCACAAAGCCTGTATCAGAGACACTTGAAGGAAAGCTTCCGCAGAGAAAGCTCTGCACCGAAGCAGCAAGAGGCTACAGTTCCTACGGAAACCAGATCGGACTTGCAACAGGATATGTCAAGGAGATTTATCATCCGGATTATGTCGCGAAGAGGATGGAACTCGGTGCAGTCATGGGCGCGGCGAAGCGCAGCAATGTTATGCGTGAGACATCCGATCCCGGCGATATTATTCTGCTGATCGGCGGACGTACCGGACGAGACGGCATCGGCGGCGCAACCGGTTCCTCCAAGTCCCATAATACCGAGTCGATCCACACCTGCGGCGCCGAAGTCCAGAAGGGGAATGCGCCGACAGAAAGAAAGATCCAGAGACTGTTCCGCCGTCCGGAAGTCACAAGGCTGATCAGAAAGTGCAATGACTTCGGCGCCGGCGGCGTTTCTGTTGCGATCGGCGAACTTGCGGACGGTCTGTTCATCGATCTGAACATGGTCCCCAAGAAATATGCCGGCCTGGACGGCACGGAGCTTGCAATCTCCGAATCCCAGGAGCGTATGGCTGTTGTTATTGACCCTGAAGATCTCAATGAACTGATGGGCTATATCCATGAGGAGAATCTTGAGGCGACAGTGGTAGCCGAGGTGACCGAGGAAAAACGTCTTGTCATGCACTGGAGAGACAAGATCATCGTGGACATCAGCAGGGATTTCCTGAATACGAACGGCGCCCATCAGGAAACAAAGCTTGCGGTAACATCGCCCTCGCTTTCCGGATCGCTCTTCAGGAAGAATTACAAGGCGGAAGATACTGCGGCTGCCTGGAAGAGCGTTCTGTCAGATCTGAATGTCGCCTCCCAGAAAGGCCTTGTTGAAATGTTCGACTCCACAGTCGGCGCGAACACGGTGCTCATGCCTTACGGCGGAAAACACCAGCTCTCCGAGATCCAGACGATGGTCGCGAGAGTTCCTGTTCCCGAAGGAAAATGCGATGCGGTCACAATGATGAGCTACGGTTTTGATCCGTATCTGTCAAGCTGGAGCCCTTATCACGGGGCCCAGTACGCAGTGCTGACATCTGTGGCGAAGATCGTGGCAGCCGGCGGTGAGATGGATAAGCTGCATTTCACATTCCAGGAGTTCTTCCGGAAACTCGGCAAGGATCCCAAACGCTGGGGCGAGCCTTTCTCAGCCCTGCTCGGTGCCTACAAGGCGCAGAGCGCTCTGGAGATCGCATCGATCGGCGGAAAGGATTCCATGTCCGGATCGTTCAATGAGATCGATGTTCCTCCTACGCTGGTATCGTTCGCAGTGGATGTGGCTTCGGAGAAGACCATCATTTCCACCGAACTGAAAGCAGCCGGCAGCAAGCTGGTTCTCTTTGCTGTCCCGCATGACGGGAAGGATCTGCCTGATTACGAGGCTGCGAAGGATCTGTACAGAAAGATCTTTGAGGATATAAGGAACGGAAATATCATTTCCGCTTATGCGCTGGAGAGAATGGGCGTATCCGAAGCAGCCGCAAAGATGGCATTCGGAAACAAGCTCGGCGTGAAGATCGATGCAGACTTCCCGGAAGAGAAATTCTTCGGACCCGGCTGGGGCAATATCCTGGCGGAAGTGCCGGCAGATAAGGTGAGAGAGCTTGCAGCGATCGGTACCGTGATCGGTGAAGTGACCGCAGACGCCTGCCTGCGCTACAAAGACGCCGCAATCGGTATGGATGAAGCCATCGATCTCTGGAGCGCACCGCTGGAGAAGGTATTCCCGTCCCATGTCGGAGACCAGAAGGATCCTGTGGAGAGCAAGCTGTACGATGCGAAGGATATCTATATCTGCGAGCATAAGATGGCTGTACCGACCGTATTCATTCCCGCATTCCCGGGAACGAACTGCGAGATGGATTCCGCAAGAGCCGTCACGGATGCGGGCGCGAAAGCCAATGTCCTTGTCATGAAGAACCTGACTGCCGAAGATATCAGGGATTCCGTAGAGGCGTTCAGCAAGGCGATCTCGCAGGCACAAATGATTTTCTTCCCCGGCGGATTCTCCGCAGGTGATGAACCGGACGGTTCCGCGAAGTTCTTCGCGACAGCTTTCCGGAATGAGAAGATCAAAGAAGAAGTCGAAAAGCTTCTGAATGAGAGAGACGGACTTGCACTCGGCATCTGCAACGGCTTCCAGGCGCTGATCAAGCTGGGCCTTGTACCGGAAGGAAAGATCGTTCCCCAACAGGGAGATTCACCGACACTTACCTTCAACACGATCGGCAGACATATTTCCCGTATGGATTATGTCAAAGTCGTCAGCAATAAGAGTCCCTGGCTCAGAAAAGCGGAGCTTGGCGGCGTGTATACGAATCCGGCTTCCCATGGCGAAGGCCGTTTTGTCGCAAGCGAAGAGTGGCTGAAGAAGCTGTTCGGGAACGGACAGGTGGCGACGCAGTATTGTGATCCCGAAGGCAATGTGAGCATGGATGAGGCATGGAACCCGAACGGGTCTGTGATGGCAGTAGAAGGTATTACCAGTGCAGACGGCCGGTGCCTCGGAAAGATGCTGCATAATGAGAGATATACGCCCGGACTGCAGAAGAACATCTATGGAAACCAGACGATGCTGCTGTTCGAGAGCGGCGTGGAATATTTCAGCAAATAAATTGTTCGTTTGTAAATTTAAGCTTTCAGCAAAATAGCAATTCTTTTGTATTGTATGTAACATTGGTTGCGTTCAAGTTGAAGGAGGCACTCCTGTGAGCAGTAATTATAAAAAAAAGAATCTTGCTGTATTTCTGACGGTATTGTTTGTGCTCTGCGGATTGACTGTGCATACACCTGTAAAGATATATGCCGCAGATGGCGATAAAGAAATCGCCTGTCTTGGAACAGAGACGATCACAGAACCGGAGGTGCCGGAAGATCATACAAAATCGTGGAATGGAAGTTTTGTATATTTTGGAAGGTATGCTTCTTCCAGTGACGGAACGAAAGAACCTGTCAAATATCGTGTGCTGGATCCAAACACTGAAAAGTTTGGATCCGGTACGATGCTTTTGGATTGCCACAATATCCTGTATAAATACAATTACGATTTAGATGGGGACCCAAATCAGGGAGCAACCTCTATAAATGAATGGTTATACAGTGATGTGCGAAAAAGCCTGATAGAAGGGGACGACAGTTTTCTGAACAATGCATTTACATCCGCGGAAAAGAATGCCATTGCTGAGAGTACAATAGGAACTCATAAGTATGCTGATGGAGGTATTATTCCCGGATATGAAGATGATTACTGGGCGATTGATTATATCGGGAGTTATACCCCTCTCACAGGGGAAAAGATTTTTTTGCTGGATGTTGAGGATATTTACAATCAATCATATGGATACAAACCGGAACCCGATACCAATTCCTGTTTGGTAAAACGTTATTTGGGAGGTACGAAAGGATCCTGGTTTTTACGTTCGCCCATTGATTCTGATGCGACAGGTCTCAACAATAGCGGGAAGCTGCAGAATCTGGTCAGGATTTCCAAGATAAAATATGGTGTATCCCCGGCTTTGAATGTCAGTCTGGCTGCAATCCTCTTTGCTTCTCCGATTGCGGAAACAACCAATGAATATAAGCTTACGGTGTTGGACAGCAGTCTTGCGGTCGAGATCGATCCGGATAAAATTATACATGGCAGCGGGACTGTCACAGTGCCGTATGAAAAAACCGGTTCGGCGGACCATATATCCTTATTCATTACGAATAAGGGCGATACCTGGTCTGATGAGAGCGGCTGGAACGATGGAGCGACAGTTCAATACTACACAACAGAAGCAATAGATCCTGACAAAGAGAACGGCACTGTAACCTTTGCACTGCCGGAGAATTATGAAGCGAATAAGGATGATTGGAAGCTTTATGTCGTTGTCGAAAAGATAAATGGGGGAAAGCTGACTGACTATGCCAGCGAGCCGTCTTTTGTGAGATCACACGCTCACTCCTGGAGCTATTCGGCAAATGGAGCTGTTATCACGGCAAAATGTAATGATACTGTCGGGGTTTGTGACATTACCAGCGGTCTGGAACTGAAAATAAGCAAGCCGGCTGATCTGGTTTATGATGGCAGTGCAAAAAAAGCTTCTCTGAATAAAGATTACGATAAAACAGCATTCCCGGACTCCTACGAGATCGAATATGCGCAGGGAACAACCAAACTGAGCGGTTCACCGGTTAATGCGGGAACGTATACGGCGAGCGTAACTGCAGGGAAAACTACAGCAAGTATAACGTTTACGATCGAACCCAGATCCATTACCGGCGCGACAGTGACGGCAGATACTCCCTTGAAGTACAATGAAGCTGAGCAGAAGACAAGGGTTACCGGCGTAACGCTCCCGGACGGCACAAAACTGACAGAAGATGATTATGATGTCAGCGGCGACAGAGGAACAGATGCGGGATCGTATACTGTCACTGTGACCGGAAAAGGGAATTACAAAGATTCAGCGACAGCTGCCTGGCGTATCGAACGGGGAGATTTTTCTCCTAAAATCACCATTTCAGGATGGAAGGAAGGAGAAAAAGCCAATTCGCCTGTCTTATCCGGCTATTCTGGAAATGGCACTGTGACCATCGAATATAAGAAAAAAGGCGCTGATAACAGCACCTATTCGACAGATGTTCCGACAGAAGCAGGCTTCTATACGGTTCGGGTTCGTATATCGGAAACAACGAATTATATAGCCTGGGAAGGAGAAGCGGATTTCGAGATAGAAGCCGCAGAAGACAAGAAAGAAGAGACCGTGATCATCAGTCCTCTGATGTCAAAAGCGGTTGTGATAAGCGGTAAAAAAGTGACTATCAGCTGGAACAGAATAAAACAGGCAGACCGTTATGTTGTCTGCATGTCGAAATGCAGTACAAGAAACGTTAAGTATACCGTAAAGAAAGTGAAGACGATCAAAGGCAGCGCTAAGATCAGCTGCGTAATCAGCGGACTGGAGAAGGGACAGAAATATAAATTTAAAGTACAGGCCCAGCAGAAAACAGACGGCAAATATAAGATCATAAAGAGCAGTAGAATGAGCCATTTTGTCAGCGGAAATGAAACGCCCAAATATACCAATCCGAAATCATTGAAGCTGAACAAGACCAAAGTGACGTTGAAGCAAGGGAAGACCTTCCTGATTACTGCAAAGATAAAACCGGTGGTACCCGGCAGGAAATATCTGACGCACTGTTCACTTCTGCGATATCTGTCCGACAATAAAAAGGTGGCGAAAGTCAATCCTGAAGGTCTGGTCAAAGCGGTGAAGCCGGGCAGCTGTAAGATCTATGTACATACTGTAAACGGTATCTGGAAAACGCTGAAGGTGACAGTGAAGGAATCAAAATAATAAAAGAATACTGATAAGCATATTACTGTCAGTAAGATGGTCATCACAAAAACAGGCTGCCCGGTCATTCACCGAGCAGCCTGTTTCCTGTTGCGGAAAGTCTGTCGTTGACATCGGATATATCAGTGATGCCTCCGTTCATGCACGAGATTACTTCCAGATCCCTGGGATCCCGGGGATACAGATCTCTGTGCCCGAATGCCTTCAATATCCTGTCCGCTGATTTGACATCTGTCCTGAGCGCCAGGCAGATCATGATGATCACATCCCGGGAGGGGGAAGTCTTTGTGCCGCTCAGAATATCATAGATATAAGATCTTGAAAGATAACCCTGGCAGGAGCGAACAACATCTGCCGGCGTTGTTTCTTTATGATCATGCAGCCATGCATCGATAAGCTCCCGCCCGGACCGCAGAATGTTTTCCTCTGAGACAGCAGCTGCAGAATCCGTCCCGGAAGCGTTCAGAAGGCGATGATTAAGATCTGTAGTGGAATCCTTGTACATGATATGCTCCTTTCGCCGTCTTGCGAATGTGTTCAATCCGATGTAATATTAGCATAATTCCGATATTCTGAACAGAGCGCTATCCTGTGAGAGCCGGCATTACGTATGCAAATTGTTCATTTTTATGATGCGTCCGTAAAAAGGCAGCTGCAGGAGGAGCGAAGAACCCGGAAATTACGTATGCAAGGGAAGATAGAAGAGAATGCGTCCGTAAAAAAGCAGCCGCAGGATGCGTGAAGCGCCGGGAAACTACGACCGCAAACGAAAGAATACGAGATTGCGTCCGTAAAAAGACAGCCGCAGGATGTGTGAAGAGTCCGGAAACTACGTACGCAAACGGAGGAATACGAGAGTGCGTCCGTAAAAAGGCAGCCGCAGGCGAAGTGAAGAGCCTGAAAACTACGTACGCAAGGGAAGATCTCTGAACCTGTGTACGTAAACAGAGGTAAAACAAGTGAGTATGTCTCTGGAATCTGAAAAATATGAGGTCTTATCCAGGCTGAAGGAAGGCAAGGATGTCTGGCTGGTAAAGAATCAGCGGGACGGCCGTTTGTATGTCAGGAAATGTGTCCGTAATTATGATATCGAAGTATACAGACACCTGATGGCACTGGACCTTCCGGGACTGCCGCATATCGTCAGTATTTCTGAAGAAAATGATTCGCTCGTTATTATTGAAGAATACATCCATGGAATGACAGTAGATGAGATATTGGAAAAAACCGGTCCGTTTCCATTTGAGGATACCCGACAGATCATGCTCGCTGTCTGCACACTGCTGTCACAGCTCCATTCACAGGTTCCGCCGATGATCCACCGTGATATCAAGCCGTCAAACATCCTGATCGGGCAGAACAAAGAAGTCTGGCTGCTGGATTTCAATGCTGTGAGGGAACTCAAGCCGGACAGTAACCGCGACACCAGGCTGATGGGAACGCCGGAGTTCGCCGCGCCGGAACAGTATGGTTTCGGACAGTCTGACGTGAGAACAGATATTTACGGCCTCGGCGTCACGATGAATGTGATGCTTACCGGGGAACTGCCCTCTGTAAGGAAACCGGACAGACCGATCCGTACGGTCATAGAAAAGTGCATCAGGCTTGAACCGGAAGACCGGTTCGGAAATGTGGATGAACTTGCAAGAGTCCTTCAGAATGTGAAGGAAACCGTTGTCCCCGATGAGGATCCCGGAACTGACGGACAGGCAGCCTTCCGGAAACGGTTTGCTGCTTATGCAGAAGCGTTCAGCCGAAAAATGCCGGAAGCTTATGTCGGCAATGAAGATCTGAAGGCAGATTTAGACAGCGATCTTCCTCCGGATGTGACGAAATCCTTCCTGCCGGTAGGATTCAGAAGCAGAAATATCCTGCACATGATCACGGCTGTTCTGGGTTATCTTTTCATTGCCTGGATGAGCATAACCGTCGAATGGACGGAGAACGGAGTCCCGGGAGATACGTTTTATCAGATCTACAGCGGGATCATGTGGTTCTGCACCTGTGTGTTCACGGTATTCTGGCTGGGCAATTACAGAAATATCCGGGGACGGTTTCCCGGGTGCCGGCGCGGAGGGCTGATCGGGTCGCTGGCTGTCCTGTCCTGGGGAATGGTGCTGGCGTTTCTGGTGGTCGTGCTGTTCGCACTTGTACTTTCAGTCATAGAGTGACAGTGCATCAGAAGAAAAGTGTGGAAATGAAGAATGATAGTAAAGGCAGATGAGAGAACAATTCCGGAACTGGAAGTATTCTGGAAATACGGGGAGCCGCAGCTGTTTCATTATTATGAACCGGAGCCGGGGATTTTCATCGCGGAGAGCCCGAATGTAATCGAACGCGCGTTGAATGCAGGGTTTGTCCCGGAAAAAGTGCTGATGGAAGAACGGTATGCCGACGGCAGAGCCGACGCGCTGCTCGCACGGCTTTCAGATATTCCGGTCTATATTGCCGGACAGGAAATCTTTAAGAATAATGCGGATTTTTCAGCAGAGAAGTTGTCTCTCACCAGAGGTATGCTGTGTGTGATGCGGCGCAGACCGCTGCCGGATACAGAGTCGGTGATTCAGGGGGCGCGCCGGATCGTTGTGCTTGAAGATATTGTCAATCCGACCAATGTCGGCGCGATTTTCCGTTCAGCTGCGGCGCTTGGCATGGATGCTGTGCTCCTGACGCAGAACTGCAGCGATCCGCTGTACAGAAGAGCGGCAAGAGTGAGTATGGGCACGGTTTTCCAGATTCCGTGGACAGTCCTGAAAGCCGGAGAATGGCCCCGAAAGGGACTTCCGCTGCTCAGGGAAAACGGATTCTGCACGGCTGCCATGGCACTCGAAGATGATTCGGTATCCATCGACGATCCCAGGCTGATGAAGCAGGAAAAGCTGGCTGTTGTACTGGGAACTGAAAGCGAAGGCCTGAAACCGGAAACGATAGAAACATGTGATTATACGGTAAAAATCCCCATGTATCACGGCGTAGATTCGCTGAATGTGGCTGCTGCGAGTGCGGTTGCATTCTGGCAGCTGGGAAGAAGATAATAATAGGTTCTGTTATGAACACCTGCGGGCAAGATCCGCAGGTGTTTTGACTTCTGACAGTTAAAATGTCCGCTGTACAGCGGACGATTTCTATTTATCAAAATGCTACTATTGATTATATCATTATTCAACACAATAGCTGATCAGAGGAGATAAGATTATTATGAGAAGAAAAAGAATGATACTTATATGGACCTGTCTGATTGCAGCAGGATTATTTCTGGGACTGATGTCAGCAAATATTGTTTATGCTGCAGTGATGGAATCGGAACCGAATAATACACCTGCGAATGCGCAGACTATCAGCCCGGGAACAGAATATACCGGTCTGGTTAAGGATGATGATTCAGGTGATGACGAAGACTATTACAGGCTCTCTGTAAAAGAAGGTGACTTTTATAAAATATCCGTCTATGGAATGGAAGACTTGGACGAATATGGCTGGAAAACAATGATCGTAAACCTTTGCACAGACAGTAATACCGAAAACCGCAGCACGATCAGCAATGGTGATTACACTGGAACATCGAAACTGTTCAGAGCATCTTATACAGGTTCTTACTACCTGCGATTCTGGAATGCCAGTCACACAAAATACAGTTTTAAAGTTGAAAAATATAATCCTAAAGGCAAGAAGGTGAAGGATTCCGACAGCAATACATATAAGATAACAGATAATTACAGTATTGAACTGTCAAAGATTGCCAGTAAAAAGAAAACTGACTTCTACATAAGCGAAAAAGAGTACTTTAAGACCATAGGCAACATGGAAGTGCTTGATTATTTTGATACGGAGTTTACGGTTTCATCAATCGGTGCGTATGCATTCAAAGGAAGCAGTATAAAAAGCATTTCCATTCCGGAAGAAGTAAAGAAAATCGGAGCCGGCGCATTTCAGGACTGCAGGAAGCTTGGAACTGAGTCTTTTATTATGGGTGTAGTAATCAGTGGAAAGAAAGTGGTGATATCCAAAAACGCCTTTAAAGGATGCAGCAGACTTGGAACCGTAAGAATCCTGAAATCGGCAAGTATAAAGAGTATAGGAAAAGACGCCTTCAGAGGGACAAAGAAAGGAATCAGGCTTGAAGTCCCGGGAGTAAATAAGTATAAAAAACTGTTTAAGAAAGCAGGTTTGAAAAACCCGAAGTATTCAAAGGCATATATTTAAGGCCTTTATGATCGGTTGTCGAAGCTCGATGATCATAATCAGGCAGGAAATATAATATATGAAAAAGAGGAGGAAGTATCAATGAAGGTATGGAAACTTGTATCAGGAATCTTGTCAATCGTCTTCTTCGTAGTCGTGACTTTTCAGTCCTGTGCGGCAGGACTGGTGAATGCTATTGACGAGAATACAACTGATCTCAGTGCAGGAGGAGGTATGATAGTTGCTGTCCTGATGCTTGCAGGAGGTATTGTGTCAGTTGCCACAAGGAATGCCGGCAAAAAAGGACATATCGCAACGCTGGTCATTTTTGGGCTGGCAGCATTGCTTGGATTTGCAAGTCAGGGGGTATTTGCAGATCTTATGATATGGTCAGCATGGTGCCTGATCTGCGCTCTGATTTCGCTGATTGGAATTATAATACCCGGGAAGAAGAATTGATGGTATCTTTTAAATGCTGATAACTATATCAGAAAGATACAGCGACTGATTTGAACCGGGAACAAGCATTCCTCACTTTCAATGACGCAGAGTCACAAGGTGAAAGATGCTGGTCTCAGGTGTAGTGAAAGCTGCACCTGAGAAGCCGCCGAAGGTGGCTGAGGTTTATGAGCATACAGCGAAGCGGCATGCGAATGTCCGCTTTACCTGTGTGCGGGTATGCTCTGGCTTCAGTTACAAGCTGGAAAACAGGAGTTCGTTTCTGGTGTAATAAACTGCTTAAAGCAGCCACGGGTCATGAAAAGGTTCTGAAGAAGAATAAGAATATATCACTTTAAACGGGTACCGAAGGCACGTTATATAATTTGACTTCAGTACCCGTTTTTTTTGCTGATCAATTACCTTACCGGCACGATCTCCAGCCAGTACCCGTCCGGGTCCTCAATAAAGTAGATTCCCATCTTTGGATTTTCAAAGCAGATGCATCCCATTTCTTCATGCAGCTTATGCGTCGCTTCCATGTCATCCGTCTGAAAGGCCAGATGGAATTCTCCTTCGCCAAGATCATACGGCTCAGGATGATCCTTCAGCCAGGTAAGTTCCAGCTCGAAATCCGATTCCGGATTGGAAACATATACCAGGATAAAAGAGCCGTCTTCGGCAGTTTTCCGGCGGACCTCCTTCAGACCGAGCGCCTTTTCATAAAACGCCATGGATACAGCAAGATCCTTTACATTGAAATTCTCGTGAACCATACGAAACTGCATCACGTACCTCCGGTTTTTTATTTTGAGAGCAGGCAGCAGAGTGTTTCTGCATCCAATCATTTAACCAATTATATCATAGTTTGACGGGGAGATGTCAGAAAAAGACAACAGGATTATGCTTATCAAAGCAGAGGAGGGGTATCTTCTCTTCAGATCCCTTCCCAAAGGGAGGCAGAGAACCTTAAAGTGAAAAAATGCTTTACAGAGGTGCAGATTTTAAGCTATACTCTAGGCAAACATATCAGAGATCGCATCTGTAAACAGTTCTATTACACAGATCCGGCGTTTAGCGGGACAGTGTCAGAGTAAGAGTATTCTTCTTACGGATTACAAGCTATATCTCAAGTTTATCAGGATCAGGAAGATACATGCAGTTTTTTGTTTTACTGTTTTCTGATCCTGCATTATCAGATTATGATTCGAGAGGAAATTATGCAGGAAAAGCTGAATGAGTTATCGTTGGCAGAACTTCGTGCACTGGCGAAGGAACTGGGGCTTAAGGGGATCAGTTCGTTAAGAAAGGCTGAACTGGCAGAGGCTGTCAGCAGACATCTGCCGGGAGCGAAGATGAAAGAGGTTGGGGATGCGGCGGTTCCGGAAACGCTGCCTGAAGCAGAAAAGAAACCGGAAGCAGCTGTGAAAGCGGAAGAATCCTCCGGCGTCAGCAATAGACCGAAACCTGAAGCGGCAAAGGGAAAGAACAGGAAAGCTTCTTCCGGGAAGAAAAAAGAACAGCTTGTTTCGCCTGAATCGGAAGCCGCCGTGAAGAAGCCGGAAGAACAGGCCATACCTGAAGCGGAAGCCGCCGGGAAGAAGCCGGAAGAGCCGGCTGTATCTGAAGCGGAAGCCGCCGGGAAGAAACCGGGTGAAGCTGTGAAAAAGGAGTCCGGCAGACAGCAGTCTTCAGACCGCGGTCAGAGAAGCAGAGACCGCAGACAGCAGCCGGAAAGACGTCAGAACCAGAGCGGCCGGGACCGCAGACAGGAACCCGGAAAGAATGAGCGGCGGATCCGCCGGTTCGGTTATTCCGAGGCGGCAGAGGATCAGATTTCGGGAAATGAACGTGCAGCCGTAAAAGAAGAACAGAGCGGAAACAGGGAAAATGAAAGCGTAATGATCATCGGAACGCGTGAGCCGGAGAATGTACCTGAGACTGCTGTGCCGATTACGGGTGATATTCCCGGGAACATTGCCGGGAATTCCGGTACTGCGGAAGACCAGGGCATGCAGCGGGAGACCGGATCTTCCCGGCAGGAGCCCCGGTCCCTGCAGCAGGAAAGCGGATTCGTGCATCAGGAGAACAGGCCTTTGCAGCAGGATAACCGGACATCCCAGCGGGAAGACCAGGACCAGAACCGCGTCCGGAAGAATAATCAGAACCTGAAGAAGCTGGATTCAGGCCAGGAAGCCTATGGTATCCTTGAAGTCATGCCGGAAGGCTACGGTTTTATCCGCAGTGACAATTATCTGCCGGGCGAAGAGGATATCTATGTATCCCCTTCGCAGATCCGCAGATTCAACATGAAGACCGGAGATTTCATCGCGGGAAACATCCGCGTCAAGACCGGTA
Source organism: uncultured Lachnospiraceae bacterium (assembly GCA_946631165.1). Classification (GTDB taxonomy): domain Bacteria; phylum Bacillota; class Clostridia; order Lachnospirales; family Lachnospiraceae; genus UBA3305. Next base: position 21,636 of record CAMOZZ010000006.1, read on the forward strand.
CGGAGAAATACGCCGCACTGCTGTATGTACAGGCTATTAATGACGAGGAACCGGAAAAAGCGGCCAAACGCGAAAATTTCGAGGATCTTACGCCCATCTTCCCGAATGAACGCCTGCATCTGGAGCGGCCGGGCGGATCGGTCGCCATGAGGATCGTGGATCTGCTTTCGCCTGTCGGCAAAGGCCAGAGAGGGATGATCGTTTCGCCGCCCAAGGCCGGTAAAACGACGCTCTTAAAGGAGATCGCGCTGGCAACACAGACAAATCATCCGGATGTGCATATCATTATTCTGCTCATAGATGAACGTCCCGAGGAAGTAACGGATATCAGGGAAAGTATTCCGGGAGACAATGTAGAGGTCATCTATTCAACCTTTGATGAAGAACCCGAGCATCATAAACGTGTGGCGGAAATGGTCCTCGGTCGCGCCCAGCGTCTCGTGGAGCACGGCAGGGATGTCATGATCCTGCTGGATTCCATCACGCGTCTTGCCAGAGCATACAATCTGACAGTAGCCCCCAGCGGCAGAACGCTTTCCGGCGGTCTTGATCCGGCAGCGCTGCATATGCCGAAAAAATTCTTCGGCGCAGCCAGGAACATGCGCGAGGGCGGCAGCCTGACGATCATGGCGACTGCACTTGTAGATACGGGCAGCAGGATGGACGATGTCGTATTTGAAGAATTCAAAGGTACGGGAAATATGGAACTGGTGCTTGACAGAAAGCTCTCGGAACGCAGGATCTTCCCGGCGATCGACATCATCAAATCCGGTACAAGAAGAGATGATCTGCTGCTGACGAAGGAAGAGCAGGAAGCTGTTGCAACAATTCACAGAGGCATGCACGGCATGAAACAGGAAGAGGCAGTTGAGGAAGTCCTCAGGCTCTTTACGCGCACCAGAAATAATGCTGATTTTGTCAGGATGGTTAAAACGATCAGACTGTAGTTTTGCTGCTGCAGGCAGGGAGGATGAAATGGCAGGTTCTTCGTTCGGTAAAGTATTCAGGATCACGACGTGGGGAGAGAGTCACGGACCGGCAGTCGGCGTGGTCATAGACGGCTGTCCGGCAGGATTTGGTCTGGAAGAGGCTGACATCCAGGTTATGCTCGACCGAAGAAAACCGGGACAGGGAAAATATTCGACCGCGCGTGCTGAAGAAGACCGCGTCCGCATTCTGTCAGGCGTATTCGAAGGGAAAACGACCGGCACGCCAATCTCACTGATGATTGAAAACAGGGATCATCGTTCTGCGGATTATTCAGCGATCAGGGATGTTTACCGTCCCGGTCATGCGGATTATACATATGATGAAAAATACGGCATCAGGGATTACCGCGGCGGAGGAAGGGCATCCGGCAGGGAGACTGCATGCAGAGTTGCTGCAGGGGCAGTCGCAGAAAAACTGCTGAAAGAACTCGGCGTCACATGCAAAGTCAGACCGGTAATGATCGGCGGTATTCCGGCAGAAGAGGAAAAAACGGTCAGGGAACTTCTTGATGCGGCAGTAAGAGAAGGCGATTCCGTCGGCGGAACTGCCGAATGCATCATCAGCGGTGTTCCGGCCGGTCTTGGAGAGCCGGTATTTGACAAAGCCGATGCAAGACTTGCAGCAGCTGTCATGAGCATCGGCGCTGTGAAGGGCGTGGAGATCGGAGACGGTTATGCTGCGGCAGGCAGCCGCGGTTCGGAAAACAATGATGCCTTACGGGCAGATGAAGCTGGCAGAATATCAAAGCTTACGAATCACTCGGGCGGAATTCTTGGCGGCATCACGGATGGCAGCGATATCATCATTCGTGCCGCATTCAAACCGACCCCTTCGATTGCAAAGACGCAGGAAAGCATAAACAGCGAACATGAAAATGTTTCGCTGTCAATTACAGGCCGGCACGATCCGGTGACCGTATACCGCGGCATGGTGGTCATGGAAGCGATGGCAGCGTTGACAATACTGGACATGATGCTTGAGAACATGAGCGCGCAGGCGGAAAATGTTATCAGATTTTACGGAAACAGAAAATGAATATTGAGATTTTTGAACTTGTAACTGGCGCCCGCAAAGCACACGGACTGACCGTTATTATAGACGTTTTCAGGGCTTTTTCCCTTGAACCGTATCTGTTTTCAAGAGGCGCGGCAAAGATCCTTGCCGTAGGAGGCGAAGAGACGGCAAGACGCCTGAAAGCGGAAAATCCCGAAGCAGTACTGATCGGGGAACGGAAAGGCGTGAAGCTTCCGGGTTTTGATTACGGAAATTCGCCTTCGCAGACGGAAAAGGCAGACCTGAAAGGCAGGCTGGTGATCCATACGACCAGTGCCGGTACACAGGGAATCGTCAATGCGGCAGGCGCCGATGAACTGATCACGGCAAGCCTTGTAAATGCGAAAGCTGCCGCTGCATATATCCGGTCAAAAGACCCGGAAAATGTCAGCCTGGTGGCAATGGGCCTCGGCGGAAAAGAATCCGCGCCGGAAGATCTCCTGTGCGCGCGGTATATCAAGAGCCTGCTTGAAGAGCGGCCGTTCAATATGGTAAAGGAACTGGAAATACTTCGCGGCACTGAGTCCGGCATGAAATTTTTCAGACCGGAAAACCAGACTGTCTTCCCGGAAGCGGATTATCACCTGTGCACAAGATATGATATCTTTCCCTTTGTCCTTAAGGTGCAGGAGACCGGGCATGATATCTTCAGTGTGCAGGCCCAAACCGTCTTATAATCCCTCCAAAATACAGATAACGGTTGCATTTTCGTTCCATTTCGGTTACTATATAAGTTGATATATTGCAAACATGCGTTTCTGATCCGTCAGGGAGTGATCACAGGTGGCTAAAAAAGCAAGGAAAAGAAGATCCTACGGGAGAAAGAAAAGAAAACTGAATGCCAATGCCGGCGCGCTGATCGTAATCGTGGCAGTTCTGTGTTTCTCTGCAGTGATGGGATTCCGGATCAGGGCGATGAAAGAGGCTGACCATCGTTACGAGGTACAGGCGGCAGCACTGGAAGCGGAACTGGAAGCGGAAGAACAGCGCAAGGAAGAACTGGAAGAATCAAAAGAATATGTACAATCGCAGGACTATATTGAGCGCCTGGCAAGAGAAAAGCTTGGGCTTATAGATCCTGATGAAATGCTTGTCAAACCAAATGAGTAAGGAGGTGCCCTGGCACTTCCTTTTTGAATCACAGGGCTGCGTGCCTGATCAGCAGGACGGCTCTTAAAAGGAACTGAAGAAACTGCCATGGATGTCAGACTGCAGGTAAGACAATATATATATCAGGAGAAGATGCTGGAGCCGGGAGATCACGTGATCATCGGGCTTTCCGGCGGAGCGGATTCCGTCAGCCTGCTGCTTCTGCTGGATTCTTTAAAAGACGAACTGGGAATCACCATGTCCGCGATCCATATCCACCACGGCATCAGAGGCGATGAGGCAGAGGCGGATGCGGAATTCTGTGACAGACTTTGTACAAAAAGACACATCCCTCTGCGGATCCTCCGGGAAAATGTGCCGGATCTTGCGAGGCGCAACCGGTGTTCCGTGGAAGAAGCCGGCAGGGATATCCGATATCTGAGGTTCTCCCAGGCAGCGCGCAGATACGCGGATCTTCATCCCGGCACGAGAGTAAGGATCGCCGTGGCGCATCAGCTGGAGGATCAGGCGGAAACCGTTCTCATGCATCTGTGCAGAGGCGCAGGCATCAGGGGACTCGGTGCAATGGCGCCGGTAAGAGACAATATTATCAGGCCGCTGCTGTCGGTAAGACGGAAGGATATAGAAGCCTGGCTCAGGAAAAAGGGACAGGACTGGAGAGAAGACGGTACGAATTTCCATACGGATTATTCCCGGAACCGTGTAAGAAATATTATAATGCCCGTCCTAAAGGAGAATCTCAATCCACGGACGGAAAAGCACCTCTTCATGATGGCGGAACAGGCAAGAGCCTGGACTGATTATATCGGAGGGGAAGCCCTGAAAGTAATGGAAACGTTTGAAGATCCTGCGGCAGTGCCGGTAAGCGTGATGGCAGAAATGCCGGAAGCGCTGAAGAACGAGATCCTGTATCGCGTGCTGATCGGCAAAGCAGGCGCATCCAGAATCACGGGAAGGCATGTGGCTGCCGCTGCAGGCCTGCTGCAGTCGGACACGGGATCGCAGATCTCCCTTCCGGAAGGCCTACTTCTGGTAAGAGAGGAAAACTGTCTTCGCATAACCAGAGCGGAACCGAAAGCGCTTCTGTCAAAAGGAGAGCAGGAGCTCCCCGTAAGAGCCGTTTATTCTGTTTTTCCGTATGAATCCGGTTCAAAAATTCCCGGACAGAAGTATACGAAATGGTTTGATTATGATAAAATAAGCGGTGATCTCTGCATACGGAGACGGCAGCCGGAAGATTATATTGTGCTGGCGGGCGTAGGCAGAAAAAGCGTGTCAAGATATATGATCGACGCGCATATTCCCAAGGACGAGCGGGACGATGTTCCTCTGCTTGCAGACGGACATCACATCCTCTGGATCATCGGCTGGCGCATGAGCGCCGCTGCGCAGGTGCGTCCGGAAACAAATACAATACTGCAGGTAAGTGTGCGCAGGAGGAAAGAACATGACTGAAAGAGTAAAAGTGCTGATCCCTCAGGAAGAAGTTGAAAAAAGAGCAGATGAAATTGCAGCCCGTATTAACAGAGATTATGAAGGAAAGAGCCTTCATCTTATATGCATTCTGAAAGGAAGCGTTTTCTTTACTGCCGAACTTGCCAAGAGACTGACGATTCCGGTGACCATGGACTTTATGAGCTGTTCAAGCTATGGTTCAGGAACTGTTTCAAAGGGTATCGTAAAGCTCGTAAAGGATCTGGATGAGCCGATCGAGGGCAGGGATGTGCTCGTCATCGAGGATATCGTCGACTCCGGCAATACGCTTTCCTATCTGCTGGGCCTGCTTGCGGACAGAAAACCGGCGAGCCTTGCACTCTGTACCCTGCTTGACAAACCGGCCAGACGCGTCAAGAAAGATGTCGTTGTGGACTACTGCGGTTTTGAAATCGAAGACCATTTCGTGGTAGGCTGCGGCATGGACTACGATCAGCGGTACAGAAACCTGCCTTACGTAGGAATAATGGAATTAGAAGGAGAATAAACAGCTTGAATCAGCAAAAAGGCAGAACCGTCTTTCCCGTATATCTGATCCTTCTTGCAATCGTGCTTATTTCGTATTATTTTTCAGGCACATTTTTTTCGGGAAATGCGGGCAGAGAGACAGCTTCCTGGTCGGCTTTTGAGGAGGCGCTCACGTCAGGGAAACTTTCGGACGTAGAGATCCATCAGAATGCCGAGGTTCCTACCGGTTATGTCAGATATTCGGTGGGTGAGACACAGTATCAGCTGCAGGTAAGCGATGTAAACGATGTGATCGATCTGTGCAAGAATGCCGGATACAAGGATTATGTGCTGGCTGCCGTTACGCAGAACATGGGAGGATCTTCCATGATCCTTTACATGATGCTTGGCATAGCGGCTGCGGTTATCATTTTCCTGGTCATGCGCAACTCCCAGATGGGAGGCGGCGGCAATTCGCAGATGATGAATTTCGGCAAGAGCCGGGCTGTAATGAGCCAGGGAAAGACCGATGTGGATTTCTCCGGCGTGGCGGGACTGCGCGAGGAAAAGGAGGATCTGGCGGAGATTGTTGATTTCCTGAAAGATCCCCAGAAATACAGCAGGCTGGGCGCCAGGATCCCCAAGGGAGTCCTTCTCGTCGGCCCGCCCGGAACCGGTAAGACGCTCATGGCAAAAGCCATTGCGGGAGAAGCGGGCGTTCCGTTCTTCTCGATCTCCGGATCTGATTTCGTGGAAATGTTCGTTGGTGTCGGCGCATCAAGAGTGCGCGATCTTTTTAACGATGCGAAAAACAATGCCCCCTGCATCGTCTTTATTGATGAGATCGATGCTGTGGCCAGGAAGCGCGGCTCGGGTATGGGCGGCGGCCATGATGAAAGAGAGCAGACGCTGAACCAGCTGCTTGTGGAAATGGACGGCTTCGGAGAGAATTCGGGGATCATCGTGCTGGCTGCCACGAACCGTGTGGATATCCTGGATCCTGCGATCATGAGGCCGGGACGTTTTGACAGGAAGATCATGATCGGACGTCCGGATGTAAAAGGCCGCGAGGAGATCCTGCTCGTCCATGCCAAAAACAAGCCCCTTTCTGATAATGTTGATCTGAAGCGTGTGGCGCAGACAACGGCCGGTTTCTCCGGCGCGGATCTTGAAAACCTGATGAATGAATCAGCGATTCTTGCCGCAAAGGACGGACGCCGTTTTATCACCCAGGAAGACATCGATGCCTCGTTTGTCAAGGTGGGAATCGGCGTTGAGAAGAGGAGCCGGATCATTTCCGAAAAAGAAAAACGCATTACCGCCTATCACGAATCCGGTCACGCGATCCTGTTCCATGTGCTGCCGGATGTCGGTCCTGTTCATACAGTATCCATCATTCCGACCGGAATCGGGGCGGCCGGCTATACGATGCCGCTGCCTGAAAAGGATGAAATGTTCATGACCAGAGGCCACATGCTGCAGGATATCATGGTCTCCCTCGGCGGCCGTATTGCCGAGGAACTGATCTTTGATGATTATACGACCGGCGCTTCGCAGGATATCAAGCAGGCGACGGAGATGGCCAGAAATATGGTCACGCGCTACGGCATGTCCGAAACGATCGGCATGATCAATTACGGAAGTGACGAGGAAGTCTTTATCGGAAGGGACTTCGGTCACACCAGAGGTTATTCCGAACAGATGGCTTCCGTCATTGACAATGAAGTCAAAAAGATCATTGATGACTGTTACGGAAAAGCCAGAAATATCATTGAAGAGCATATGGATGTTCTTCATGCTTCCGCGAAGCTGCTTCTTGAGAAGGAAAAGATCGATCAGCAGGAGTTCGAAGCACTGTTCGCGGATCAAAAACCCGAGGAGAATAATGCAGCAGATTTATGAAGCTCTCGTCATTATATACAGATGAATCCGCGGAATTCGTTATACGGGACGCGGAGAAGGGAACAAGAGTGCGCTTTCAGATCCATGCGCAGGATTATCCCGTTACCAATGTAAAACTTCATACAGAAGGAAAATGTTTTAAGCTCTCTCCGGTAAAAACGCTGGGAGAGCTTTTAATACTTGAAACGGTCCTTCCGCGATCGGAAGAAGATCTGTATTACTTCTTTGAGATCACGGCAGCAGAGAACGGATCGTCATACAGCCTCGTTTACACCAAGGAAGGCATTTCCGATTATGCTGACGGGAAGATCTGGTTCCGGATCCGGGCGAATGCGGACGTGCCCGAATGGAGCATCGGTGCGGTCGTTTATCAGATCTTCACCGACCGGTTCAGGAACGGAAATCCGGCCAATAATGTGACGGACAGAGAGTACATCTACAACGGCAGGCCGGTACACGAAGTACGGAAGTGGAGCGATCAGCCGGAGATCACGGACGTCGGCAGGATGTACGGCGGGGATCTGGTCGGCGTAAGGGAGAAACTGGATTATCTGAAAAAGCTGGGCGTGGAAGTGCTCTATCTGAATCCGATCTTCGTATCGCCGTCCTCCCACAAATATGATGTGCAGGACTATGATCATATTGACCCGCATCTTACGGTCATAAAGAAAGACGGCGGGAAGGCGATTCCGGTATTCTCCTTTTCCAATGCGAAGGCGGAACGATACCGCATCAGGACCACGGATCCGGAGAATCTGAAAGCTTCCAATGAGTGGTTTGCCGGGTTCGTATCAGATTGTCATAAGAGAGGCATCCGCGTCATTATTGACGGTGTGTTCAACCACTGCGGATCGTTCAACAAGTGGATGGATATGGAGGGCTTTTATGACAGAGACGACATTCCGGAGACAGAAAAAGGAGCAGCCAGATCCGAAAGGAGCCGCTACAGATCGTACTTCAACTATGATAAAAAAGGCGATTATGAAGCGTGGTGGGATGTGCCCACGCTGCCGAAGCTGAATTACGAAGGATCGGAAGAACTGCAGGAAGAGATCATCCGCATCGGGAAAAAGTGGGTATCGCCGCCTTACAATGTCGACGGCTGGAGACTGGACGTGGCGGCAGATCTCGGACATTCGGAAGAATTCAACCATCAGTTCTGGAAGCGGTTCCGGAAAGCGATCCGGGAAGCAAATCCGGATGCCATCGTGCTGGCTGAACATTACGGAGATCCGGCTGCCTGGATATCCGCCGGGGAATGGGATACCGTCATGAATTACGATGCTTTTATGGATCCGGTAAGCTATTTCCTGACCGGCGTCGACAAGCATTCGGAGATTCTGCGGCCGGATCTGTACAGAAATGCGGAAGCCTTTATGACGACCGTGAAGCAGGCCATGCTCTCCCTCGATGAGGCGTCCCTGTTCGCGGCACTCAATCAGCTGGACAATCACGATCACTCGAGATTCCTGACCAGAACGAATAAACGGGCCGGAAAACTTGCCGAGGTCGGACCTGAATCGGCTTCCTTCGGCACGGATATGCGGATCATGCATCAGGGGCTCGTGATGCTGATGACCTGGCCGGGGGCGCCGGGCCTGTATTACGGTGACGAAGCCGGCGTGTGCGGATGGACCGACCCTGATGACAGACGCACTTATCCATGGGGATATGAGAACAGGGAGCTTCTTGAATTCGTACGGGAGATGACCTGGATCCATAAGAACCATCCGGCGCTCAGACAGGGCGCATGGATCCCGCTGCTCGCAGAACGCGGAATGATCGTCTATGCAAGAAGAAAAGATGCGGATGCGGTCATTACGATCATCAATACGACGGAAGCATTCAGACGGGAGGTCATTGACATTTCCACGTGCGGCATTACAGACAATGAATGCAGAAGGCTGATGCTTACTTCCGGTTCCGGTTACAATAAGGGACACAAAATATACAGGGCACTTTTCGGAATGCTCAGCATCGAGATCCCGCCGGTATCCTCGATCGTGATCTCGGCAAAGGTACATGACAGAAAACTGAGGGGATGGTGAATATGAAGGAGATACTGTATTTCTATCTTAACGGATGTCCATACTGCAGAAATGCAAATAAAGCGATTGAAGCGCTCACCGCGGAAGATCCGCGCTATGCAGCAGTGAAGATCGAGCGGGTGGAAGAGAATGCGCATCCGGAAATCGCGGACCGGTATGATTATTACAGGGTGCCGACGATGTATATTGACGGAGAGAAGCTTTATGAAGCGAAGCCCGGACAGGGATATGAAGAGATCAAAGCGAATGTGAAGCGCGTGCTGGAAGCCGCGCTGTGAGACACAGGGGACGGTTCTTGTGAACCGCCCCCTGCGTTTCTCCTGTCAAAAAGGGGAGACAAAGTCTGTCTCCCTTCCCGACATCATTTCATTGTATTTTTTCTGTAAATAATATACAGTCCTTTCAGCAGCAGGAAATCATCATAAATGATCTCCTTTTTGCAATGCGGGATGATGAACGGCGCCAGACCGCCGGTGGCGATGACTGTCGCCGGGCAGCCGAGTTCTTCCTCCATACGTTCGATCATTCCATCCATCATGGACGCCGTGCCGAGTACAGAACCGCTCTTCATGCATTCAATGGTATTTTTGCCAATGGCTTTTTTCGGCGCTTCAAAGCTGATGTGCGGCAGCTGAGATGCTCTGTCTGACAGGGCATCAAGCGCTACCCGGGCCCCTGGAATAATTACGCCGCCGAGATAGGTGCCGTTCTTATCGATGGCCGAAATCGTCGTTGCCGTTCCCATATCAATGATCAGGAGCGGCGTGGGATATTCGGCAATTCCGGCGACTGCGTCAACCACCAGATCACTGCCGAGCGCCTGCGGATTCTCGATTTTTATATTCAGGCCTGTCTTCACACCGGGGCCGACGACCAGCGCGGGTTTTCCGGTCAGCTTTTCGATCGCACGGTTCAGCGTGGTGGTGACAGCCGGAACGACTGACGAAATGATGCTTCCGGTGACCTGCGGCCAGGTAAAATCATGAAGCTCAAGGATCGTATTTAGCATGACGGCATATTCCAGATCCGTCTTGTTGCGGTCTGTGGAGATGCGTTCGACGAAACGGGGCTTCCCTTTTTCGATCACCCCTGCCACGATGTTGGTGTTTCCTACGTCAACTGTGAAGATCATTTCATTCCTCCGTCTGCTGTGAAGCTTATTATCGGTTCCCGTATCAGATATCCGGTTTGCAGGAATTGCCGGATTTCCAGGTATTCCCTGAAAGCACGATTCCCTCTCTGCTCCGCTGGACATTGTGTTCTGTCTATGTTATAGTCTTTACACTAAATGTTGTGGTATCTGTTCATGCAGTACATAGAACAGCCACAAGAATTCGGCTTGTTTACAAGCTTAAATATACCATCTGAATCGCCGGGTGTAAAGCGGGCTGTTAATTGAGCTCTTTATCGGTCAGTTCCAATAAGATGGTTGCAGACTGCCTGATCTGACGCAGCTGATATTTACAAAAGAGATTCATTTGTGACGTTCGTTCGAATTGGGTATATAAGATGTGATTAAGGGAGAAGATACCCCGGAATGAATCAGAATTCCAGGATTTTTAAATAAAACGGGCGTTATGGCTTTTTTTAAGGAAGAAGATACCCCAACAAGAGATTTGTTTCAGCTGTGAACAGTTGATAAAGGGTATCGTCTTTTGGGAAAAAATATGTATCACCCATAATAAGCGGAAGAGAACCTCTATTATTGGTTTCATGGGGTAGCATTTGTCAAGAACAAGCTGATTCCGCCCAATGGATCATCAAACGGATTTAAATCGTAAGGAGAAAATGATGCTTAACGGAAAACATATATTACTCGGTGTATCAAGTTCGATCGCGTGCTATAAGAGCGCAGAACTGGTGAGACAGTATGTAAAAGCCGGTGCGGAAGTGCAGGTCGTAATGACGGAGAATGCCGCCAGGCTCATCTCTCCCCTGCTTTTTGAGCAGCTCTCAAAGCATCACTGCATAACAGATACGTTTGAGCGTCCGGCTGAAGTAAAGGTGGCGCATATTTCCCTGGCTGATTGGGCGGATGTTTTTGTCATTGCTCCCGCGGATGCAAATGTGATCGCCAAATTCGCACATGGCATAGCGGATGATATGCTGTCCACTACCATGCTTGCCTGTGACTGCGAGAAGATCATTGCGCCCGCGATGAATACGAAGATGTATGATAATCCTGCCACGCAGGATAATCTTGCGCTGCTTGCCAGACGCGGATTTCATATCATGGATACTGCTTACGGAGAGCTTGCCTGCGGCGTGACAGGAGCCGGCAGGATGGCAGAGCCGGCACAGATCGCCGAATATACGGAACTGCTGATCGGCTATGAAAAGGATCTGGCAGGAAAGAAGATCCTGATCACATCCGGCCCTACGAGGGAAGCAATGGATCCGGTGAGATTCATAACAAATCATTCCACGGGAAAGATGGGAACCGCGATCGCCAGAGCCGCGGCAGCAAGAGGTGCGGAAACAGTGATTGTTCACGGCGTTATGGAGGCCAAAGTGCCGGCAGGCGTAAAGGCGGTACCGGTGACGTCCGCGCAGGATATGTACGATGCGGTCATGGCAGAAGCAGACAGCACGGATATTTTCATCATGGCAGCCGCGGTAGCTGATTACAGGCCGAAGACAACCGCTGATCAGAAGATGAAGAAGAAAGACGGTGAGCTGACGCTGGAACTGGCGCGGACAAAGGATATTCTGGGAACGCTCGGCGCGGATAAGAAAGAAAAATGGTTCCTGTGCGGTTTTTCGATGGAGACAGAGCATGTTCTGGAGAATTCCAGGAAGAAACTGGAAAAGAAAAATCTGGATCTGATTGTTGCGAACAGCATTAAGCAGGCCGGCGCCGGCTTCGGGACGGATACTAATATCGTGACCATGATCTCGAAGGACGCGGAAGATGAATTGCCGATCATGAGCAAAGATGATGTGGCGCATAAGATCCTGGACAGGATCCTGGAAATGTCAGGGCCGCATTAAAGGAGAGTCTTTGTCATCCGGAGGAGCGGAGCGACGAAGGATCTTCGCC
>CAMOZZ010000007.1 GCA_946631165.1 uncultured Lachnospiraceae bacterium
TGTTTCCTCTGCAGGTACTGCAGTTTCCTCTGCTGCCGCAGTCTCTTCTTCTGCTGCTTTCGTTTCTTCACCTGCAGCAGCTGACTCTTCTTCCGTTTCGGTGAGTGTTGCAGTCTCCATGATGACCTCAGAGACTTTGGACATCTTCAGATTGAATTTGATATAACCCGCTCCGTAGAAATCCAGATAAGTCTGGTACTGCTCTTCTCCGAAGAATTCCTTGAGTTCGTCTTCAGAAACGGTAATATTTTCCTGATCGGAGATCGCCTGTGTGATGATATACTGCTTCGTGGTCTGTTCAGCATTCTGCCTGTAACCCTCACGCATTTCCTCGACGGATCCGATCCCGGCTGCCTGCAGATAATCCGCAAGTGTCATACCGTAATTATATGCAGTCTTATTCATATAAGCTTCATATATATCAAGATGGCCGGTCACAAGCGTCTCGGGAAGTTCTGAAAATTCACTCTTGTCAAGCAGCCATTTCCAGACAACACTGTACGCCTTGTTCTTTGCAAGATCCGCTCTGACCTTTGTATTCATATCCTCCACAGACTCATAGCCGAAGGATTCTTTCAGATTCTTCTCAACGAATTCATCATTGATCTCCGGCTCGACGGTCTCGGAAATATAGTTGATGGTTGTTACAAACACGGCGTCCTTGCCCTGCAGATCGGTATTCTGGGGGTACTCATCCGGGAAAGTAACATTTACATCGAACGTTTCGCCGGGCTTGTGGCCGATAAGCTGCTCCAGGAAATCATCGATATAGGCAGTCACGCCGATTGTGACATCCGTTCCGTTTCCGTTTGTATTTCCCCCTTCGAACTCGACGCCGTCAATGCTTCCGACGTAATCAATATTTACGGTATCGCCGTCCTTTACCTCACGGTCCTTCACCTGTTCTGTGGTGGAATAAGAAGAAGTGATCGATTTGATCTTTTCCTGAACTTCCTCATCACTTACATCTACTTCCGCTTTTGCGAAAACGGCGTTCTTATAATCCGGCAGTGTGACACAGTCCGTTACGCTCTTATCTTCAAGATTGCCTTCTTCATCGAGGCCCATGGAAAAATCAGGGTTTTCCGCAGGCGGAATGGCCTCCTGCGTCTCTGCCTCTGTGCCGGCTCCGGTCTCTGTTTCTGCAGAAGCCTGGGTACTCTCTGCCGCTGTCTCATCCGCGGCGCCGGTCTCTGCCGCAGAAGTCGTATCGGCTGCTGCATCGCCCGTGCTTCCGCATCCCGAAATGCCCATGGCGCACACCATAATTACAGTCATCATCAACGCTGTCCACTTTTTCATGTTTATCCTCCTGGTTCAGTTCAAGATCTGCCGGCCGAGCAGGACTGTAAGCCGGGTTCTGTCGTGAATGATCATCTGTCTACGACTGCTGTTGCCGGCAGCCTCAAGCGACCTACCCGGGAGCAGACGGGCCGCCTTATGCTCCCTGTTTGGTCTTGCTTCGGATGGGGTTTACAATGCCCTGCGCGTTACCGTACAGGCGGTAGTCTCTTACACTGCCTTTTCAACCTTACCGGATATCCGGCGGTATGTTTTCTGCTGCACTTTCCTTGGAGTCGCCTCCACCGGCCGTTAACCGGCATCCTGCCCTGCGAAGCCCGGACTTTCCTCATCCGCAGACCGTTCCGGATCTTCCGGCATGTCTGCGTCCGCGATCATTCATCCTGCTCGGACCATTTACGTATTCTAGCAGAAACAATTCCGTAAATCAATCATTTCACAGAGTGTTCACCGTTTCTTCCCGCTCACTGCATCACACCTTGAACAGGCTTCCGCCGATAAACTCCTTGAGCAGTGAGTTCCCGGGGATCGCATCGCTGCTGACGGCAAGGAAATAATCAAAAAATTTCAGAAGCTTCTTCGCTTCCAGATACTCCTCACAGTCTTCCGGGATCCCGAACAGCAGCTGCTCTGCATAAGGCTTCAGCACGGAGAACTCGTAGATCAGGGAAGAATCGAACATGACATCTGCGCTCTCCTGAAACGGGAAAATGTTGCGTTCCTCGCCTCTTCTGACAGACGGCCATCTGGCAATGGTATCCCTGGCGGAGGTGCCGCGTGTCCTGGCGTCCCTGATCATTCTTCTGACCAGCCTTCCGTCCGTCGTGGGGATCCTGTTATGTTCATCGATATTCAGCTGGGAAAGCGCACTGATATAGATCCTGAATTTGGCTTCCGGCGGAAGGGATTCCGACAGTCTGTCATTCAGGCAGTGGATTCCTTCTATGACCAGGATATCTGAAGGACCGATCTGCAGATAATGTCCCTTATAAGTCCTCCTCCCCTGTACGAAATCAAAAGTGGGCAGTTCCACTCTTTCTCCTGCCAGGAGTTTTTTCATGTCTTCATTGAAAAGTTTGACATCAACGCACTCAAGCGCTTCAAAATCCAGTTTTCCGTCTTCATCCAGCGGTGTATCTTCCCGGTTGACGAAATAATCATCCACAGCGATCGGATGCGGGTTCAGCCCGTTTGCCCGCAGCTGTATCGAAAGCCTGTGGGAAAAGCTCGTTTTGCCCGAGGAGGACGGTCCGGCGATCATGACGAATTTGACGTCTTTGCGTTCGGCGATCATGGAAGCGATCTTCGCGATCTTTGCTTCCTGCCTGGCTTCAGCTACGAGGATCATATCTTCTGTCAGGCCTGCTGCGATCTTGTCATTGATCTCACCTACCGTGGAAAGCTCCATCCTGTCGCACCACTGGGAGGTCTCCATCATCAGGGCAAACCGCTTCTCCTGCCCTGTATCCTCCGGGATGACTTTCGGATCCCTGCGCTTGGGCAGGGCCAGGATAAACCCGCCGTGATAAGGAATGACATCGAACACCTTTATATAACCTGTGGAAGGCACCATGTATCCGTAAAAATAATCCATGAACCCTTCCAGGGAATAGAGGTTCACCTTAGAATTCCTCCTGTACCGGAAGAGCCTGTCCTTCTTGAACATCTTCAGCTTCCGGAACATGGCCCTTGCCTCTGAGACCGGCACGGAAAACTTTTCAAAGGGAACGTCTGCCTCTATGATCTCCTGCATCCGCTCTTTGATCCTGGCGGCGAACGCTTCGTCGCAGGTCACATTTCCTGTGATCATGATAAAGAGACCGTTATTGACCGAGAAATCCGAATAGACGGAATCCAGATCCTTCAGATCCACGCAGTCATAAACCGCTTTCATCATAACCATCAGCGCCGACCTGCGGTAGGTCTGCATGCCGGTCGTTTCCCCGGTAGTGATGAAGGTGATCTCAGCGTCGCCGGTCACCTTTTTCCTGAGTTCCTTAAGCTTTCCGTTCACCTTCGCCAGCACGATATCATTCTCATAATCCGCCTGTTCGCTCATGGCAAGGAATTTAAGGGATGTGCCTTCGTTAACCCTGATCTGCTTTCCGCCTGTTTTAACAAGTACCATCATTCTCTCCTTATCTGCCGAAGCGCGGCTTCAGCCAGTTTCTTTTCGTGCATCAGCTCCTGCATCCTTTCCGATGCGTGCTTTGCCGGATTATCTTTAAGACTGTCAATGATCGTTTCCAGTTTCCTGCATCTGTCTGCAAGCCATTCTTCCAGCGTATCATCACGATGGATGATATTCCGTTTTCCGAATGCCAGTTCTTCTTCCGTATACGCCTCATCCTCTCCGGGGCAGGCTGCGAGAAGCGAATAATACTTTCCGTCTTCTTTCAGGAACGATTCTTCTGTGATCCGGAAACCGTTTTCATGCAGAAAAGCCCTTACTTCCGGCACATGGGACTGCGGTCCCAGTACAAGCCTGTTTAAACCCGGCAGCCTGTCCCTGCCGAAGCGCAGGATACGCATGATCAGATCACCTCCCATGCCGGCAATCAGGATTGTGTCCGCTTCTCCCGGTTCCAGTTTTTCCATCCCGTCCGAAAGCCTGGTTTCTATACAGTCTTCCAGGCCGGTGCTTCTGATATTGATTTCTGCTGCTGCAAGCGGCCCGGAACGGACATCCATGGCAATGGCTTTTTCATAGGCCTTTGTCTGTATAAGCTGGATACAGACAAAGGCATGATCACATCCGATATCAGCGATCACCTTCCCGGTTCCGCAAAGCCTGACGATCTCCGTAAGCCGCAGCGAGAGTTTTGCGCTCATTCGTCTCCTCCGTTCCACGGAATATCAGGAGGTTCTGAAATGCTTCCCGGCTTTTCAAGCCGTGCGGCGTCCTTCAGCGCTTCCTGAAAAGCTTTTACGTCGGATGGATCGCGCAGCTTTCTGTCTATACGGTCCTTTTTCATCCGTTTTACATTCTCTTTCATGAGCCTTGCAATATCCGGATATCTGTAATCATCCGGAAAAGCTGCCGCGGAAACTTCCGCCGCGGCATTTCTGAGCGGTTCATTATCCTGATATCTGTCGATCAGCCCTGCAGCGTCGGGCACAGTATTCCCGCTCCAAAGTCCGAAAAGATCCGCTGCAAGCGCTGCCATGCTCTCCTCCGGGAAATCTTCCGGCGTCAGTTCCCGTCTCACCCATCCGGCGGCTTCCGGACTCTGCATGCCGAAATACAAGACCTGGATCTGCGCGCTCCGAAGACCGGCTTTTTTCTTATCCCTGCCTCCTGCCGTTTTCTGCGCCGGAAATACGTTTCCGCGTGGATTGACTGCTTCATTCAGCACGATCCCATAACCGGCGCCTCTGACCAGTTTGCGCAGCCCGTCCACGGGTATACCGTGTCTCTGCGCCGCGGACACCAGATAATTCTCCCGTTCGAGTTCTTCGGTAAATTCCGTAAGTTTTCCGGCGACCTGTCTGTAGAATGCGGTTTTTTCAGCCGGATCATTCATATCGAATCCGCTGCGGATCACATCCGTCTCAAACAGGAAACCGTTTATGGCAGCATCGATCCGTTCTTTAAAAGCATCCGCACCGAGCGCTTTGATGAACTCATCCGGATCCTTGTACGGTTTCAGATCCAGGACGCGGACATTCACTCCCGCTGCCTTCAGGATCGGGATCGCCCTCATCGCGGCTTTTACACCCGCTCCGTCACTGTCATACGTAAGCACGACTTCCTTCACATATCTCGCAATCAGCGCAGCATGGCCTTCCGTCAGCGATGTACCCAGTGACGCGACCGCCTGGTCAAAGCCCGCCTGATGCATGGATATAACATCCATATACCCTTCACAGAGAAGAAAATGTCCCGCTCTGCTTCTCTTTGCAAGGTGCAGGCCGTACAGGTTCCGGCTCTTGTCAAACAGTATTGTCTCCGGGGAATTCAGATACTTCGGCTCCCCGTCTCCCATGACTCTCCCGCCGAATCCGATCACCCGCCGGTTCGAATCCATGATCGGGAACATTACCCTGTTCCAGAAACGGTCCGTAATGCGTTTCTCCGTGATCTTTGCCAGACCCGCCTGGGATATGATCTCATCGGAATATCCCTGTGTCTTCAGATACTGATACAGCGCATTGGACGTCTGCGGTGCATAGCCGAGGCCGAATCTGATCATGGTATCTCTGGAAAGACGCCGTCCGGCAAAATATTCCCTGGCGCGGGTCCCTCTTTCGGAATAGAGCTGCTTCGCATAAAAAGTCGCTGCTTCTTTATTAACGTCCAGAAGACGCTGCCTGAGCCCGATCCTTTTTCTTTCCTCTGCATCCGGCTCCTCTTCCGGCAGCGCGATCCCTGCCCGTTCAGCGAGCGCTTTCAGTGCCTCCTGGAAGGAATAGTTCTCATATTCCATCATGAAGGTGATCACGTTGCCGCCGACGCCGCAGCCGAAGCAGTGATACGTCTGTCTGCCCGGATGCACATGGAACGAAGGTGTCTTTTCATTATGAAAAGGGCAGCAGCCGAAATAGCCGCCGCCTTTTTTTGTCAGCTTCACATAGGATGAGATCACGGATACTATATCATTTCTGGTACGGATTTCCTGAATGAGATCCTCACTATAGCGCACGCGCCTCACCTCCTTTTTATTACCAGCCGACAGGTACGAACAGTTTCCTGAAAGTATCTATCGCAAAGGTATCCGTCATGCCCGAGACATAATCGCATACCACACGTTCTTCCGTATCATGTCTGATCCATATAAGATGGATGTATTCCTGGGGAAGGGTATCAATGTTCTCCAGAAAATGTTCATAGAGCATGGCCAGCATCCGTTTTGCCTTTTCATCTTCTGCCTTTGCGAGGCTGTTGGTATAGATATGCCGGAACATCCAGCTCCGCAGATCCGCCATGGCGTCAAATACTTCCTGATCCATCACCAGCTCATCCCGGCCTCTGCTGTTGCTGATCACGCTCTTTACAAGCGTGTCAAGACGCAGCCTGACGGAATGGCCAAGCACGGCTGTCGCTTCTCTCGGAAGCATCTCTTCCGTAAGAAGGCCGGCGCGGATAGCATCATCTATATCATGATTGATATAGGCGATCTTGTCGGCAAGACGAACGGCCTGGCCTTCCAGCGTTGCCGGCCTGCCGCTCGTACGGTGATTCAGGATGCCGTCCCTTACTTCCTTCGTCAGATTCAATCCTTCCCCGTCCTTTTCCAGCACCTCCACAACGCGCACGCTCTGTTCCACATGCGAGAAGCCATCCGGACAGACAGTATTCAGCACTTCCTCTCCGGCATGCCCGAACGGTGTATGGCCGAGATCATGTCCCAGTGCGACTGCTTCGGTAAGATCCTCATTAAGCCGCAGCGCTCTCGAAATGGTCCGTGCGATCTGGGCGACCTCCAGCGTATGGGTCAGTCTGGTGCGGTAGTGATCGCCGGAAGGAGACAGAAAGACCTGTGTCTTGTGTTTCAGTCTCCGGAACGCTTTGGAATGAAGGATCCTGTCCCTGTCTCTCTGATAAACGGTGCGGATCTCACACGGCGGCTCATACTCATCTCTTCCGAGACTGTTCCTTGCATGGGCGGCGTAAGGACTCAGATCCCTGACTTCCCGTTCCTCAAGCTCTTCCCTGATGTTCATAGTTTCTCCGTAAGCCAGGAAAGCACATCGTTATAAACCACATCACGATCTGTCTCATTCAGGATCTCATGTCTGTCTTCCGGATAAAGCATGACGTTCATATCGTTCATGCCAAGCTCGATGTAGCGGTTATAAACTTTAAGGACATCCTTCGAATAATTTCCGAGCGGATCTTCCATGCCGGAAATCATGAGGACCGGCAGATCTCTCGGAATGGTATCAAAACCCTTTTCCGCGGCCAGATCCTTCAGGATCTTCATGAAGTCGTGATAAGCGCCAAGCGTGAACCGGAATCCGCAGCGGGGATCTGCAGAATAGGCGGATACGTTCTCCGTATTCCTGGAAAGCCAGGAACCGGGATGCTTTCTGCTGCCGTACTGCGCAACATACTGTCCAATGCAGAGCATATCCACGACGGGATCATATCCGTGATCCCCTTTCACGCGGATCAGGCTTCCGGTAAGGCGGTATCCGAATGAGGCCGCCTGATAAGGGATGCAGCCGGTGCCGGATATGATGCAGCCTTTCAGGGTGTTCCCGAACAGCGCCATATACCGTCTTACGAAGAACGAACCCATACTGTGTCCCAGCATGAATACCGGCGTATCCGGGAACTGTTTTTCAGCAAGCAGCTGTATCTTCCGCATATCCTGCAGCAGGATCCTGTCACCGTTCTTTGCCGCAAAAAAGCCTCTTTCCTTCTCAGACCGCACAGAACCGCCATGTCCCAGATGATCATGTCCGATCACGGCAATATTGTGATCCGTAAGAAACCTTGCGAATTCATCATAGCGGGCGATATGTTCCGACATGCCGTGTACGATGATCAGTACCGCGTCCGGCTGTCCGTCCGGTCTCCAGATCAGTCCGTTCAGTTTCGTAAGATGGTCATTGCTTCCGATTTTAAAAGATGTCTTTATCAATTTCTTATGATCCTCCGTTTCCGTGATCCGTTACGGACAGGCAGATATCATCCGACTACTTCGTCGTCTCCGCCCTCGTCATTGCCGCTGTCGTCATCATCGTCATCGGCAGGTGCTTCCGCTTCTGTTTCCTTCTTGGTCGGCTTGGTCTCCGGCGCCTTAGTTTCCTGCGGCTGTTCTTCCTCTTCCGGTTCCTCCGCCCTTGTAGCCGGCTCATCATCCTCGTCATCGTCTTCATCATCGGCAGGAGCCGCCTTTGTTGTCGTCTCCTGTTCGCTCGTTTCTTCTACAGCTGTTTCCTCCGTGGAAGCCTCCGTTGTCTCCGCCTTGGTCTCCGCAGCCTTTGTTTCATGCGACTGTACACCGCCGAAAACGATGACCGGTGTGCCGACGCTGATCATTTCATAAAGCTCCGCCGCTACGCCGGAAGGCAGATTCACACACCCGTGAGAACCGTGTTCCAGATAGATGCTGCCGCCGAAATTGCTTCTCCACCATGCATCGTGAAGACCTACCCCGCCGTCAAACGGCATCCAGTATTTGACTTTCGTATTATAGGAGTTGTTCTCTCCGTGAAGGACCCGGTCTCTCTGTTTCGCATAAACGAAGAACAGCCCGGTGGGTGTGGTATTATGCTTCGAAACGTTGCCGGATACAACGCCGGAATCAAGCACGCAGGACCCTTCCTTATAATAATACATATGCTGTTCGTTCAGGTTCACTTCGACATAGGTGCCGCCGAAATCATCCTCGCCATGGCTGTTGGCTGTACGGGAGTATTCCGGATCCTCGGAAAGCGTGCCGCCCGCCTTGACCGCTTCCACGATCTTGTCTCTGGTGGCTTCCTGATCCATCAGCCATCCGTAAGCACCGGAAAGCTTAATGGTCTTCCCGCCTGTCGTTGTAAACGTATGCTCTTTTTTGTAGGTATCATATTTATCTGCCAGCCCCGCGATCCATTCCGCGATCGCAGTACTGTCAAAAATAAGGTCTTCTTCTCCCTGTGTCAGACAGGCCAGGATCGTCTCTTTCGGAAGTTTTTCCGTTCCGGCGGAACCGAATGTCAGGGCAATGTCAGCCGAGAGATATCGATTGTACTTTTCGACCTCGTCCCGCATCTCCTGCGTTGCCGGCTGCGGCTCCTTGTAAAACCCTTCTTCTGCAAGATCCAGGGAATCACTGAGCGTTTTTACAGCCTCAACAACCCTGTCCGCTACTGCATCAACGTCTACCTTCGTTCCGGTGACCGGCTCTTTCAGGACATACATGCCGGTCTCCTCATCAAAGACCGCTGCCGCATCCTGTGTCTCAGTCATATTCTGAAATTCGGGAAGCCCTCTTACAAGCTCTCTCAGTTTATCTTCGTTGATCTCCACCGCGGAATCAACGGATTCCGTGGATCCCTGTTCCCGGTCGTAATCTTCATGATTCTGTGCCGCGAGGATGTCATCAACATTTACGGCCAGGTTCAGCTTAAGATCCGCATCCTCTCCGGTGATGATCTCATCTGTCTCCAGTGTTTTCAGGGTGAACCGGTATCCGTCCACCTGGCTCTCCAGAAGCTGTTTGACCTCTTCCGGCGTCTTATCTGTACAGTCGATTCCGTTGATCACGGTGTAGGGAAGAAAATGCTGCCCGTAGAATGCAACTTTCTCGTTGTGCTCCTTCATGCGTTTGAAACCGTATACACCGGCCACAGCGCCGGCAGCGACCAGAAGAAGCAGCACCAGCGCAAGGATCACCTTTCCTGCACCGCCGCCGCGCTTTCCGCCGCCGGAACCCCCGCTGTAGGGAGATTCGTATCTTTCCCGTGCAGGTCTGTCTTCCGCTCTTCTGCCGGATCTGCGTTTTCTGTCCGAACGCCTTCCGGATCCGGACTTTTCGTCTGTATTACCGGATGTCCTGCGTTCTCTTTCTTCCGCTCTTCTCTTTGCCAGCGAATAAGCCTGGTCTCCCATTGCAGCTCTTGCACGGATCTCATCAGCTACCGAGTTCGTCTGCTGAACCGCCACGTCCTCGAATTCATCGTCGGCAGCATCCATGGAATCAAGATGATCCAGATATCTTCCCGCTGCATTGTCCGGCTGGCTTCCCCTGCGGCCGGCAGTTTCTACACTTTCAAAACTGTCGGCTTCGGAAAAGGAATCCTTCCCCGCGGGCGTTACATCTTCAAAATCATCCATCAAATTGTCATCTAATCTTTCGCTCATATGTCAGCTCCTTTTATTATGGGAATATATGAAGCCGGCCCGCATGGAGCTTCAGGCCGCAGCAATATAACAATAATAAAAAAATATCCTCCGACCCTGTATTATAACTTGTCTATATAATCCCGGTCAAGGAATATCCTTTAAAAATATCTGTCTGTAAGATAAAGAAAAACGAAAAAGGAACTTCCGTCCGGAAGTCCCCTGTGCTCATCAATCCTGAGGAATGATCTCTTTTTTGTTATAGCTGCCACAGGCCTTGCATACTCTGTGGGGAACCATCAGGGCTCCGCACTTGCTGCACTTGACCAATGTGGGATTAGCCATCTTCCAGTTCGCTCTGCGGGAATCTCTGTGTCCCTTAGAGGATTTATTTTTCGGACAAATGGACATAAGACCAACCTCCCATCTATGTAATAAAGTCATGTTTTCCCAAGTCGTACCTGCTAATTATACAGACACGCCATTTCTTTGTCAACAGGTTTTTTCTCTTTTTGAAGATCATTTTCTTGACATTCCGGCTCCGCTTTTCTATATTGTGAGTGAATTGCCGGAAACGGATCCATATCCTTTTATGAACCGTCCGGACACCAACCGTCTGATGTTACCTGCGGAGACTGTCATGAGAATAACAGCTGTGATCGCCGAATACAATCCTTTTCACAATGGCCATCAATATCATCTGGCGAAAGCCCGTGAAATGACCGGTGCGAATGCCGTCATCGTCCTGATGAGCGGTGATTTTGTGCAGCGCGGGGAACCGGCGGTCATTGATAAATATGCGCGTACCGAAGCGGCTCTCGCAGCAGGCGCGGATGCCGTTTTCATGATGCCTGTGCAGGTCTCGACCGGAAGCGCAGCAGTATTCGCCCACGGCGCTGTCAGCATTCTCGACCGTATGAAAGCGGTATCCTGTCTGTGCTGCGGAACGGAATCAGAGGACAGCAGCAGTATTCTGCAGGCTGCTGAAATACTGCAGAACGAACCCGCGGCGTTCAGAGAGGAACTGAAAAAGCTTCTTTCTTCCGGAATGCCGTATCCTGCCGCAGTTTCATCAGCGCTGGATTCTGTCAGGGCCGGTACCGGCAGCGTCCTGGATCTTCCCAACAATACGCTTGCTGTCGAATATGACTGTGCCCTGATCCGGCTAGCGTCAAAGATAAAACTATGTACTGTTCCCCGTATCGGAACAGGCCACAATGATAACGCGCTTCTTCCCGAAAGCGATATTGCCTCTGCCTCGGCGATCCGGAAGGGAATTCTCGAAGGAACAGATACGGCAAAATACATCACACCTGAAATGCAGCAGAACCTGCATTATCATATCAGCGCAGATGATCTGTCCTCTGTCCTGAATTATGTTCTGCTTATGTCCGGAAAGGAAGATCTGCTTGCCGTGCCGGAAATATCCGAAGACATGGCGCTCCGCATCCTCTCCCATGCGGGCGAAAAGCACAGTTTCAGGGAATGGATCTCCCTGATCAAGACACGCAACATCACCTATGCGAGAGTCTCCCGCGCTCTTCTGCACCTTATACTGGGAATCACCGGCTGTGAAGAACCGTCTGCTGTACGGCTGCTCGGATTCCGAAAGGATTCTTCGGAAGTCCTCCGCGTCCTGCAGGACAGTGCTGAGATCCCGATCGTGACAAAACTTGCAGGCGCCGGCATCCCGGATGCCTCCGCTGACATCAGAGCCTCCAGACTGTACGCCATGC
The DNA here is from genome assembly GCA_946631165.1 of uncultured Lachnospiraceae bacterium. Classification (GTDB taxonomy): domain Bacteria; phylum Bacillota; class Clostridia; order Lachnospirales; family Lachnospiraceae; genus UBA3305. Next base: position 11,815 of record CAMOZZ010000007.1, read on the forward strand.
TGGCCAAAGAAAAAGCAGGCGTCATCCTGAAGGATGAGTACCTGCGTTCTCCCATAATCGTATAACGCTGTGAAACGCGGCTCTTCCGGGAATACCCGGAGAGCCGCTTATTGCTGCTTTTTTACTTTCCTGCAAGGATCTTCAGGATCTGCTGGCTTCTCGCAATGAAAGCCGTCATCTCCTCCGCCTTCAGCGGTTCGTGGCTGATTGCAGCCAGGTCATAGATCTGCTTTACGATCAGGTCCGTATGCTCGCCTTCCGGTTCCTCCAGCAGGTATTTAACAAGCGCATTACCGGAATTCAGGACCAGCGTGACAGGCGTCTCACCGCCCATGTCAGCCATACCGTACATCTTCATCATTTCCTGCATTCTTCTGCTCTGCTCGGAAAGCGTGATCATGGCGGACATATCTTCATCCTTCAGCGGCTCAACGGATACTGTCAGCGTCTCTTTTCCAAGGGTCTTTCTGAACAGTTCTGTCAGCTTATTCTTATCATCCTCAGAAAGTGCTTCCTCGCCGGACTTCAGCGAACCTGTTACGTCCGCATCGATCCTGATGAACTCCAGCTTTTCGTTCTTCTGCTCCAGGAGTGTAACGAACGGCACGTCGATGTTGGTCGGGAGGATGACAGCATCCAGACCGGCGTCCTTATACATCTTAATATACTGGCTCTGTACGGCTTCATCCGTGACATAAGCGACCGGGATATATTCTTTCTCCCTCGTCTCGCCTTCCTTGCCGCCGTAGACAGGCTCCGTCTTCTTGTCAGACGGCCATTCTTCAATGTCCTTAAGCGTCAGATATTTGCCTTCCAGATCCTTAAAGATCAGGCTGTCTTTTACGCGGTCATAGAATTTCTCATCCTTCAGGCAGCCGAACTTGATGAAAGGATGGATATCCTCCCAGTACTTCTCGTAGGACTCCCTCTCGCTGTTCTTCAGCGCATTCAGCTTATCGGCGACCTTCCTGGTGATGTAATCGGAGATCTTCTTCACGAAACCGTCGTTCTGCAGGGCGCTTCTGGACACGTTCAGCGGCAGATCAGGGCAGTCAATGACACCTTTCAGAAGCAGCAGGAATTCGGGAATGACTTCCTTGATATTATCGGCGATGAACACTCTGTTGTTGTACAGCTTGATCGTCCCTTCGACCGATTCATACTCGTTGTTGATCTTCGGGAAATACAGAATGCCCTTCAGATTGAAAGGATAATCCATGTTCAGGTGGATCCAGAACAGCGGCTCCTTAAAATCCATGAAGACTTTTCTGTAAAACTCCTTATATTCCTCTTCCGTACAGTCGTTCGGATGCTTTGTCCAGAGCGGCGCGGTATCCGAAAGAGACTTCGGTTCCCCGTCTTTCTTCTCTTCTTTTTCTTCGCCCTCTGTTTCCGCGGAATCTTCCGCTTTCTCCTCTGTTTCCGGCTCTACGACCACAGTCGCTTCCTTTTCCAGCTGCTCCTCCCATTTTTTCTGTGTGAACAGGAAGATCTCGACAGGCATAAAGGAGCAGTATTTCGTAATGACTTCCCTTACACGGTATTCATGCGCGAACTCTTTGGAATCTTCATTCAGATAAAGTGTGATCTCTGTTCCGACTTTTGTCCTTCCGCCCTGCTCCATGGAGAACTGCGTGCCGTCGTCGCATTCCCAGTGTACCGGGACGGCATCCGGCAGGCAGGATAAGGTATCGATCGTCACTCTGTCGGCGACCATGAACGCAGAATAGAACCCCAGGCCGAAATGCCCGATGATCTGCTCATCCGTTGTCTTATCCTTATATTTCTCAATAAACGCGGTCGCTCCCGAGAAGGCGATCTGGTTGATATACTCATCCACTTCCTCAAAAGTCATTCCGATACCGGTATCGATGACTTTCAGTGTGCCGGCTTCTTCATCAGTAACGACAACGACCCTGTCTTTTCCGTCCGAAGGCTCGATCTCGCCCATGCCGATCAGCTTGTTCTTTTTCGTAACGGCATCAGAACCGTTCGAGATCAGTTCGCGAAGAAAGATATCGTGATCCGAATACAGCCATTTTTTAATGATTGGAAACAGATTTTCACTGTTAATGGAAAGATTTCCCGATTTTTCTGCCATGGTTTACCCATCTCCTTATATATAATGTGAAGTTATTGAACAAAAATGTGTTAGCACTCTTTATCTCTGAGTGCTAACACATACTATAATCCCCTGTCCTTAAAAAGTCAAGTGCCTTCGGGAGAGCGGTCAGTCAACAAGAATGATATTCTCTGTCGTAAACAGCTCTTTCGGCTCTTCCCCGGAATACGATCCTTCCGATGCTGTCAGCCTGATATTCAGTCCGTTCAGCGCTTCGATCTGTTTGTCGGCCAGTTCCGCATCATCGATCCCGGCTTCCGTATAAGCCAGACTCCCCGCTGTAACATAGGCATAACAGTAACAGTTGATCTCGACGCCTTCCACAGCTGATTCCGCCGTTTCAAAAGAAATATCCCCGCTGCTCTTGTTCACAATGCACAGCGGCACGATATGACCGTCTTCGCCGTTCTCTTCGGGATAGGCGATGACCGCTGCGAGATCATTCTCAAAGACGGTCTTTCCGCCTTCTTTCGGCGCAGCAGCCGGCGCATCCCCGAGCTTCAGCGACAGGAGATCCGTTCTGAAAACCTCATCTCCCTTATCATTGTCCACAGCGAGGAACAGGAGCTTCATCTCGCCGGGTTCAGCAAGTCCCTTATTGTCAGCATCCTGGAGCATCAGCGTGCAGACAACATCTTTTCCGGCTTCTGCCAGTTCGAACAGGCTGTCATCACACATTACACCGTTCAGCGAAAGGCTCTCGGATGAAAAATTGATGTTTTTTTCGGATTTATTATTGAAATCAAAATCCACGTAAATGATCCCGGCTTTATCCTTATAAGCCCTGACGGCGCGGATATCCATCTCATCGGAACGGAAGAGCAGCGCTTCGTCCTCCGCGAACTCCTTAATGACCTGCGCATCCTCTGCGGTGTCGAACATGCTGCCGGCAGGCTCATAGTTTTCTTCGACAGATGCATCGACTTCCTCTTCCATCATGTCTTCCATGCTGCCTTCACTGATCTCCTGCGCCTCCAGTGCTTCTTCAGGAATTGTGATCGATATATCTTCAGGATAGGTGAAATCCATATTCATATCCATCTGATCCAGCGAAACAGATGTGTCTGTGTCTTCCCCGGTATCGATCTCCGGTTCTTTCCCGTATTCCGGTGCGGCTTCCGTTTCCGCAGCAGCAGTGCTTTCGGTGCTTTCACTGTCAGCCGGTGCTGTACTGTCGGCAAGCTTCAGTTCGATCCTGACAGGCAAGGATGTCTTCTCATCCGTGAAAAGGACGGTCATAAAGGATTTTCCCTTAAACATTTCCATGTCGCCGGTTTCCATGACCGTATTGGAAACGCCCATGGCATTCAGCTGTGCCATCATCTCTTCCACCGGCAGTTCACCGGTCAGTTTATAGCAGCTGATCCCGTTTACGGTTTCCTTTTCCTCTGCAAGAGTGAACCGGTCTTCGAATCCTGCAAGGTTAACGGCCGCACCGGCTGCTGCACTGCCTTCGGGGATCTCCGTCACGGTCTTGAACCACTCCCCTTCCACCATGGTATAAACGGCAATATGCGTATCATCTTCCTGTTTTGTATAGAGCTTCATATCCATATCCTGCTTCAGGAAGCCCATATCCGCATTCATCTTCACATCCGATTCCGAAAGCTTTTCCTCCGTGAGCGATCTGGTCGTACCGTCGAGCTTCATATTGACGGACATATCTATATCGAACATATCCATCTTCATGCCCATGACCATATCCATATCCCATTTCGCTTCGGTCATGTTTTTCTTTGCAGATGCCTCTGCCATTTTTTTCAGCACGCTCTGCGCCGTCGGCCTGGCGCACGCCGTCAGCGAAACTGCTGTCAGGACAGCTGTCAGAATAAGAAGAATTCTCTTTTTCATATTCCCTCCCTCTATGCGAAAAATTATCCTTTCCGTCTACAATATACCAATTCAGGCTGTTCAAATCAATAAACGCGGCAGGAAGCTTCTTAATATTTCTTTAATGGAAAATGAATATACATCCAAGACCCTCGCGATCTGAAAAAAGAAAAAGCCCCGCCTTTCGGCGGAGCCTCTGCACTTCCGGCAAGCGGACATTCTCATTCCGCTTCATTTCATGATACGGACCGGATCCCGTGACTTCCGTCCGCATGGTCGAAATTGGCCAGCTCGGGATGTTCCCTCTTCTCTTCCGTATAATTCTCGTAAGATACCTTCTTATGTTCCTGCGACGCCCAGATCTCCTCTGCCGCCGGCGCCCATTCCTTCGCATAGCCTTCACACTTGGCGGTAAGCTGCCAGACTTCCTCCGGCGCTTCCTCATTGGTCTGACGGGCGCCGGTCTTTCGGACCATTTCCTTCAGCAGCTGCGGATTCTCAAGCATCGGACACGGCCTCAGATGATTTCTGTTGAACGGCTGCCCTTCATGATACGCCATGAACAGCGGGCTGTGCAGGATCTCCAGGATGCTCTTGTCATGAATGTTCGAATCCGAGAAATGGATGAACACACACGGCTCGGCGTCCCCGGAAGAATTGATGTGGAAATAGTTCCTCCCGCCGGCTATGCATCCGCCCACGAATTCGCCGTCATTCTGAAAGTCCATCGGATAAAATTCGAAATCGCATTCCGGGGAACGGATGAACCGGATGCGGTCGATCATCTTTTTCCGCTGTTCGACCGTCGGCATCAGCTCCGTCACCGCATTTGCCCCTACCGGCATATAGTGGAAATAGAAGCCGAATCTCGCGCCCTTCTCTGAAACGAGCCGGATGAACGCATCGCTTGTTACGGTTTCGATATTCTGTCTGGTATAGCAGACGGAGATTCCGAAAACGATCCCGTGTTCTTTAAGCAGATCCATGGCGCGCATGACTGCCGCATAATGTCCCTCTCCGCGGCGCGCGTCATTTGTCTCCGGCGTTCCTTCGAGGGAGAGCATGAAGGTGATATTACCGAGCCTGACGACCTCCCTGCACAGTTCCTCATCAATCAGGGTAGAATTGGAATACAGTGCGAACATGGCGTCGCTGTGTTTCTCCGCCAGCCTCAGGATGTCTTTTTTCCGTACCAGCGGTTCTCCGCCGGTCAGCATATACAGATAGGTACCCAGTGCCTTTCCTTCCGTGACGATCTTATCCATATCCTCAAAAGAAAGATGGTGCTTATCACCGTATGTGCCGGACCAGCAGCCTGCACAGTGCATGTTGCATGCATTGGTCGGATCAAACAGGATCAGCCACGGAATATTGCAGTTATATTTTTTTCTGTTCTCCCTGATGGTCCTTGTGCCGCGCAGAAATGTTTCATAACCGAGATTGAGCATCAGATTCCTGAGATAGACGGGATCCGTCTCATCCACGATCCTGTTGATAAACCGCATCCATCTGTTGTCAGGATCCTGCACGGCTTTTTTGACCGCTTCCAGCGTCTCCGGTCTCACGCCGCCCGCCTGGAACTTTCCGACAGCGTCAACAATCTTGACATAAGTCTGCGCGCGGTTCTCCGCCTGACCCAGATGCTTCAGAAATCCGTCGACAAGGATCGCAAACGCCTGCCGCTGCGCGGCATGGGAGAGATCAAGCAATTTGCCGGCCATGAAAACGCCTCCTTCACAAAAACATCATTTCCATCGGTTATCCGAAGCTAACCATTGATCGATTATAACCATAGATACTTCTTTAATCAAGCTACAAACGATGCCATTTGTCCGGAAAGGGAGGCTGTCTTTCTATACTTTTTCGTAAAAATGTCTGTTCTGCGCGCCTGTGACTGTCAGACAAACACAAAAAATCCGGTCCTGCACGAAGTACAGACCGGATTTCCATAAAAAGCTGATAACCAGATTCGAACTGGTGACCTCATCCTTACCAAGGATGCGCTCTACCTGCTGAGCTATATCAGCAAACGCATCGACTATATTACATGAACACAGTCGATTTGTCAATCATTTTTTATTATGATTTTTTGGATGGAAGTATGTCACAGGATCATCGAAAGGCCGATCCGGTTCTTTTCCAGGTCCACCTTGATGACCTTTACTTCCACCACATCTCCCACGCTCACCACTTCCAGCGGATGTTTGATGTATTTTTTACTGGTCATCTGCGAAATGTGCACCAGACCGTCCTGATGCACGCCGATATCCACGAAAGCGCCGAAATCGATCACATTTCTGACCGTTCCCTTCAGGATCATGCCTTCACGCAGATCTTTCATTTCCATGACATCGCTCCGCAGGATCGGCTTCGGCATATCTTCTCTGGGATCTCTGCCCGGGCGCTTCAGTTCCGCAATGATATCTGCGAGCGTGGGTTCGCCTATGCCCAGTTCCGCTGCCGTTTTCTTAAGATCCGTCACACGAATATCCGCTTTGCCGGCAAGAAGTTCTTCCTTTGACACCCCCAGCATCGCAAGCAGTTTTTTTGCCGCTTCATAACTTTCCGGATGAACCGCCGTGGAATCCAGCGGATCATCCCCGCCTCTGATCCGGCAGAAGCCTGCGCACTGTTCAAACGCCTTCGGACCAAGTTTCGGTACTTTGAGCAGCTGCTTCCTGTTCCGGAAGCTGCCGTTCTCTTCCCGGTACGCAACGATATTTTTGGCCACTGCACCGGTGATGCCGGACACATACTGCAGCAGTGGCGCGGAAGCGGTATTCAGATCCACGCCCACGTGATTGACACAGTCCTCGACGACGCCGGAGAGCGCCTCGCCGAGCTTTTTCTGATTCATATCGTGCTGATACTGTCCTACACCGATCGACTTCGGATCGATCTTGACAAGTTCCGCCAGCGGATCCTGTACGCGCCTTGCTATGGAAGCAGAGCTTCGCTGTTCAACCGTATAATCCGGCAGTTCCTGTGCTGCCAGTTTGCTGGCAGAATACACGGAAGCGCCGGCTTCACTGGTGATCACATACTGCACCTTTTCCGGGATCTCCTTCAGGAGCTCCGTGATGATCTGCTCGGATTCTCTTGATGCTGTACCGTTTCCGCAGGAGATCAGCGTGACATGATGCTTGCGGATCAGTTTTTTCACAGTATCCTTTGCAGCAGCGATCCTCTGCGGGGTTGTCGGTGCAGTCGGATAAACGATCGCCGTATCAAGGATCTTTCCGGTAGGATCCACAACAGCCAGTTTGCAGCCGTTCCTGTAGCCGGGATCCCAGCCTAGCACCGTATGGCCGGCGATAGGCGGCTGCAGCAGAAGCTGGCGCAGATTCTTTTCAAATACACTGATCGCGCCGTCTTCCGCCTTTTCCGTCAGTTCATTCCGGATCTCGCGTTCGATGGCAGGGCCGATCAGACGCTCGTAACTGTCCTTAATGATCCCTTTCAGGACCGGCGCTGTATACGGATTATTATTCTTCAGAAGCCTTCTCTCCATATAGTGAAGGATATCTTCTTCCGGTACTTCCAGCTTTACGGTCAGGATCTTCTCCTCTTCTCCGCGGTTCAGCGCCAGCACGCGGTAGCCCTGGATCTTCTGTACGGCTTCCGAGAAATGATAGTATGTCTCGTAAACGGATTTTTCGTTTTCATCCTTTGCTTCGGAAGCGATCACGCCTTTTCTGCGGACCAGTTCCCTGATATCCGAACGGAAACCGGCGTTGTCAGAAATGACTTCCGCGAGAATATCCGAAGCGCCGGCGATCGCTTCCTCCGCGGAAGCAACGCCTTTTTCTTCAGAAATAAAACGTTCCGCATCCTTCGTGAGCGGATGATCGATCGACTGCTTCAGGATAATGAGCGCCAGCGGTTCCAGGCCTTTTTCCCTGGCGATCGAAGCCCGGGTGCGCCGTTTCGGGCGGTAAGGGCGGTACAGGTCCTCCAGTTCGACCTGCGTCAGCGCGGCTTCGATCTTCGCTTTCAGATCGGGCGTGAGCTTCCCCTGCTCTTCGATCGTCTTCAGGATCTGCTCCTTCTTTTCCTCCAGGTTCCGGAGGTAGGTCAGCCGTTCGGACAATGCTCTCAGCTGCTCGTCATCCAGCGATCCGGTAACTTCCTTCCTGTATCTGGCAATGAACGGGATCGTACTGCCCTCATCCATAAGCTGTACGGCAGCCGCGACCTGTTCTGCTTTAACACCGAGTTCCTCCGCAATTTTTCTGTTTATATCCAAATCTGAACTGCTCCGTTTCTGGTAATGATTGTGTGCATGAAGGACTGTTTGCTGTTCTGATCAGCCTCTGCGGTCATGCTCCGCTTCTTTTCCGATCTTGACAAGGTATGTCATCGCCTCGACCGGGAATGATCCGGCTGCCGTTTCCCCTGTCAGCATGACAGACGATGCGCCGTCCAGGACGGCTCTGTAGACATCCGTCACTTCCGCTCTGGTCGGCACGGCCTGACGGCACATGGAATCCAGCATCTGGGTAACGACCATATACGGCATATCCATCATCCTGCATTTTCTGCCGATCCGCTCCACGGTCCCCGGCAGTTTCCAGAGATCCATGGAATTTCCCAGATCTCCTCTTGCAATAACGATCTCATCCGAACCTTCGATCAGCTCATCGAGATTCATTACGCCGCTCATGTTCTCGATCTTCGCAAAGATCTTCACATATCGGAGACCGGCGTCAAACAGCGCATTTTTCAGGTTCTTCAGGTCCCTGATGCCTCTGGCGAAGGGAAGCATCACTCCTGTAACGCCGTAATCCCCGGCTTCCTTCAGATTGTTGTAATCATTCTTCGTAAGCGTCGGCAGATCGACTGTTTTATCCTGAATAGCTACGCTCTTTTTAGAGGTAAGCATGCCTCCGGTAAGTACCCTGAACATACAGTCCCCAGCGCCGTTCAGGACCTCCAGTTTTATCTTCCCGTCATCCAGGAGAAGCGTATCGCCGTATGAGATATGCTCCGTGACAGAGCCCGGCAGATTCAGCGTGACTGCCGATACCAGATCATCCTCATGCAGGACCACCGGTGCCCTGAGCGCGCCGATCCTCAGTTCCGGGCCCTCCAGGTCGATCAGGATCTTCAGATCAATCCTTCTGGCCCTTGCAGCCGCACGCAGCATATCCAGGCTCTCTTTCGCATAGGAAAGCCCTCCGTGCGACAGATTGATCCTGATCCCGGTCATGCCGGCATCCAGCATTCCTTCCAGTTTTTCCTTTTCCCGGCATGCGGGGCCGAGCGTTCCGTAATAATCGACCATATCACTGATTCCTCAAATGTGCTGTATTTCCGGATACATGCTGCATTATATATTTTCCTGCGGGGTTTTGCAACCCGCCGCAGTACCGGGACAGATGAAAGAGACCGGCAGCACCTTCCGCACCGGTTGCGGGAATCCTTATTTTAAGATATAATGCAAGTGTCAAAGACCAGAAAATCTTTCTGTTATATGCTGAGAAGAAAGGAACTGCAGAATATGATACCGATCTCCAAAAGAATGGATCCTGTCCATTCAGATATCAGAGGCCCCCTTTTCCAGGAAGCCATTAAAATGGAAGCTGCCGGTGAAAAAGTCATGAAGCTCAACACGGGAAATCCCGGCCGTTTCGGTTTTGGTCTTCCGGAGTCCCTGAAAAAAGCGTTAAGCGAAGGGCTGGAAGAAGCCGTTCCCTACTGCGACTCAAAAGGCATGCCTTCTGCCCGGAAGGCCATCTGCGATTATCACCTGAGCCGCGGTCTTAAAGATATCACGCCTGATGATGTTTTCGTTACGAACGGTGTCAGTGAAGCGGCGTCGATGATCCTGAATTCACTCATCGATGCGGGCGACGAATTTATGATCCCCACGCCCTGCTATTCGCTCTGGAGCAACAGCACCTATCTCAGTGACGGCACGCCGGTATTCTACCGCTGCGATCCTGAGAACCACTGGAATCCGGATATTGAAGATATAAAGCGCAAGATCACGCCGAAGACGAAGGCGATCCTGGTCATTAATCCAAATAATCCTACGGGCGTCGTCTACAGCAGGGAGACTCTGCTGGCGATCGCGCAGATCGCAAGGGAAAACAAGCTGGTCGTGCTTTCCGATGAAATCTATGACCGCCTGGTCATGGACGATCTTCCTTATTATTCCCTCGGCGCGCTTGCCCCTGATCTTCCCATGATCACCTTCGGCGGCCTGTCCAAGAGCCATATCGTGTGCGGTTTCCGCTGCGGATGGATGGTATTTGGTGGTCCAAAAGGAGAACTGGATGAGATCAAGGACGGCGTACTCCGACTGGCTTCTCTCCGTCTCTGCAGCAATACGCTCACCCAGCTGTGCATTCCTGCCGCGCTGGATGATTATGAGAGCACCAGACAGATGATCATTCCCGGCGGAAGGATCTATGAACAGAGAAAGGCCACCGTTGAAGGACTGGAAAAAATAGAAGGCGTGAACTTCGTAAAGAATGACGCCTCCTTCTATATCTTCCCCGGGATCGACCGGGAGATGTTCGATTTTAAGGATGCGCCGGATCTCTGCATGCAGTATCTGCACGAGTGCAAGGTGCTCGTGATCCCCGGAACCGGTTTTGACTGGCACGAGGACATCCGCTTCCGCATTGTCATGCTTCCTTACCCTGAGGAGATCGCAAAGGCAATGGCGGATCTGGGCGATTTCCTGAAGAGACATAAGCGATAAGGAACAAAAAAGAACGGTTCTGTGCTGAAATGACTGCACTGAACCGTTCTTTTTTAATTTCTGCAGAAGGTGAGCCGGAGAACCGTCTCCCTTATAATCCATTTACCTCATCAGCGACCGGAAATCGTGGAAATATCTCTCCCTCTCTTCCGGCGTCAGCCTGACCAGATCCCCAAAGCGGTCGATACTGATATAACCGGCCGAGAAAAGCAGCTCCGTGAAATCCTTCTTGCTGAAACCGTACTCCTGCTGCCATTCCTCCAGCTTCTTCATGCCGTAATAATAACAGGTAAAATACCCGGGTGTATTCTGATGGGACTGCACCTGTGCTCTTGCTGTCACAAAATCGAATCCGAGTTCATCCTGGTAGATCTTAATGACATCCGCCAGCGTCGCGCCGTAATAGAACATCATCAGATCAACATAGATGCGCACGGAAGCATGGTGTCTTCTGTAAGCCACGAAAAGCTTAAAGAACGGATCTTCCTCATAAAGGTCTTCAAAAGCCCTCTCAGTACGGAGGCAGGTGCCTTCCAGCAGCGGGACGAGTTTCGCGCCGATCTTCACGACTTCCGGCGTTTCATCGATCGCCGTACGGAGGAACTGACAATGATGTCCGGGATAAGCTTCATGCAATGCATTCAGCTTGATCCATCCGTCTGTGATCGCCGGCACATTATACTGGTTCAGGAACATCTGTCCGACATACGGACGGATACTGAAATCGCCGCCTTCATACCCGCCCCAGGGATAGGAATCCCTGCAGCATTCGCAGATCGGCACGCAATTGCAGATCTCGTCTTCCGGCAGGTTGACATATTCATGAGCTAAGGCGCGGGTGCGCTTAAGATACCCGTCCATGCGCGCGAACATTTCCTCTGCCGTATTGCACGGACCGGCATATTTCAGAAGAAGTTCGTTCACTTCAAGCATCGACTTCGGAGCAGGATCATCCACCGGCATCTGCGCGCCGATCGCAAGCGCCTCGGCCCTCGTCTTCTCGATCTCCTCCTTATGCCAGGCAAGCAGCTCGTCGAGATTCACACCCAGATTTTTATCCAAAAGCGTACGGTATACGTCAGGATCCATTTTTACCGTAATGCTGAGATTCTCTTCTTTTACGGCTGTTTCATTCTGTGCTGCATCACTGCTCTCTTCGTCCGACCAGCTCTTTCCGATTACAAAGGACAGACCGCCGCCCGTATGCAGAAGACGCACTGCCATTCCTTCTTCCAGATCGCAGATCCTTTTTACTGCCGCCTCCAGCCTTGCCATCTGCTCAGCAGAGAAAGTCGGGAAATATTCAGGAAGGCGCGGGATATCCGCTTCCAGCGCTCTTTTTGTCTTCCGAAGCGCCGCGGCAATGCGGGGCCATTCCTCCGGTGCCGAACGTTCGCGGATCAGCTGCAGCATCTCCACGCGGTTCTCCACAAGCTGACGCATCATCAGAAGCAGTTCATTCAGACGGTCCTGATCCGGCTGGCGGCTGCATCTCGCGGTTCCCTGCAGAATGCTGTCCAGCCCCAGATAGGAATTTTCAGGATGTCTCCAGTTATCATTGATGATATATTCCAGGGAATCGATGAAATCCATCTGAATATGATTCACGAGACGGAATACAGCATCCGGCGCCTCCAGATTGAGCACGCGTCTGCGCAGATTGAGCCAGGTCTCTCTGGCTGCCTGCATATTGTTCTCGTTTGGAATGAATCTTTCCCTGATCTTCCGGTTTTCCTCACTGTATCTGCCCATCGCATAATAAAAAGTGGCCAGATCCCTGTCCAGTTCCCGGTATTTCATGCATAATTCTTCTTTGTTCATAGACACCCTCTGTCTTCCTGTAAGGAGATTACAACTAATAGCAATTGTGAATGACCGCACAATATAATAACTATAATTATCAGCCATGTCAATAGACAGAATATGGCCATCTGAAGCCGCTTCGATCTGCAGTGCAAACAAAAAAAACGGGGCCGGCAGTTCTGCTCCGCAAAGCGGAATAAAACGTCCGTCCCCAAAAGCTTTCTGTCATTTACAGCGCCGCTGCTACTGCTTTCTTTACCTCTGCCATATCCACCGTCGGCTCGAATCTTGCGATCACTTTTCCTTCCCTGTCTACCAGGAATTTCGTGAAATTCCACTTGATATACGCCTTGTCTCCGAATGCCTTGTTGTTCATATCTGCGAACTTGGAGAGGGCAGCGAACTTCAGGCCTTTGCCGAATCCTGCAAAGGGTTTTTCTGTGGCAAGCCAGACAAAAAGCGGATCCGCATTCTCTCCGTTCACATCGATCTTTGCGAACTGCGGGAACTCTGTTCCGAATTTCAGGGTGCAGAACTCATGGATCTCGTCATCGGAGCCGGGCGCCTGGTTCGCGAACTGATTGCTCGGGAAGTCCAGGATCTCAAATCCCTGATCCTTCATTTCCTTATACATGGCCTCCAGCGGCTCATAATGCGGGGTAAAGCCGCAGCCTGTTGCTGTATTGACGATCAGAAGGACTTTTCCTTCATAATCCTTCAGGCTTACTTCGTTTCCTTTTCTGTCTTTGACCGAAAAATCATATACTGTGCTCATGGTAATCTCCTTCCGATTTGTTTTTATTTTTTCTGACTGATCTCAATGATCAAGCAGTATTTCATACAGCAGCTTATACAGCATTTCCGCTTTCTGCGGTTCCAGATCTATGCAGGATCCGACGCTCACTGGGATCCCGGCCGCCTTTTCCTGCAGCTGTCTGCCTGCTTCCGTAAGAAATACGGAAACGACACGCTCATCCTTCCCGTTTCTTTTCCTGGTCAGCAGCCCTGCCTGCTCCATTTTCTTCAGCATAGGCGAAACGGTGCCGTTGTCCAGCATCAGTTTCCCGCAGATCTCTCCGACTGTGATACCGTCCTGCTCCCACAGAACAAGCATCAGGATATACTGTGTGTAAGTGAGTCCCAGCGGTTTCAGATGCGGTGTGTAAAGGTTTGTAACCTTCCTGGCAGCGGCGTAAAGAGGAAAACACAGCTGGTTCTTCAGTTTCATCGCTTCCGCGGGATCATAAGTCATGTTGTCTTCCTCCTTTTTATTAGTTTTATATTACTTGATGCGATTATATTTTATCAAATATAATCGGTTTGTCAAGTACTTTTTTAAACAAAAACAGCGGTCTCTCAGAGACCGCCGTTTCTGTCTATTCACAGAATGTTTATTCCATTATTCCGCTTTATGCAGATAATCCACATGCAGCATCTCATGCGTCCTGCCCTTCAGCAGTCCTTCATAAAGATCCTTCATCAGCGGGTTATCCTGCGACCGCTTGATGGAGGTAAGCTTGTCCGCGCGGTACAGGCCCTCTCCTCTCTTTGTTCTGTGACGCTGAGAGATGTAAGGCTGTCCGGCGCCGCTGATGCAGCCGCCGCGGCAGGCCATGACTTCCACCAGATCATAATGCAGCTCGCCTGCTTTGATGCCTTCGATCACCTTCGTTGCATTCGCAAGTCCGCTGACAACAGCAATATTCAGATCACGGCCGCCGTAATGGATCGTGCATTCTTTTACACTGTCCATACCGCGCACGCCGGTATAGGCGATCCTGGCCAGTTCACTGCGTGTATGATCCTGGCAGATCAGGCGCCTTAACACAGCTTCCGTAACACCGCCGGTGACGCCGAAGATCGTGCCGGCACCGGACATGCTGCCGAACGGCAGATCCACGGATTCGGGCTCCAGCTCTTTGAACTGGATTCCGGAACGCTTGATCATCTTGATCAGTTCCTGCGTAGTGATGACTTCGTCGGTATTCGGAATGCCGTCTACTTTGAACTCCGGTCTCTTTGCCTCGAATTTCTTGGCTGTGCATGGCATCAGCGCCACGTGGAAATGGCTGGTCCTGCCTTCCGGCAGTTTATCTTTAAAGTATTCCTTTACGACCGCTGCGAACATGCCGAGCGGGGAACGGCAGGTAGAAATATTCGGAAGCATTTCAGGATATTTCTTCTCTGCGAACTGTACCCATGCCGGGCAGCAGGATGTGAAGAGAGGCAGCGTACCTCCCTGCTCAATACGCTCTACGAACTCCTGGGCTTCCTCGATGACGGTCAGATCAGCGCCTGTGGCGGTATCATAGACCTGGTCAAATCCCATGCGGTGAAGCGCGGAAATGATCTGGCCCATGGCGTTCTCATCGTTTCCGAGGCCAAGCTCCTCGCCCAGGCCTACACGCACTGCAGGGGCGATCTCGCAGGTAACATAGACTGTCGGATCATCCAGTTTCTTCCAGACACTGGGTGTGTCATTCTTTACAACGATAGCACCGGTAGGACATACAGCCGCGCACTGTCCGCATCCCACACAGAGGGATTCGGCGATCGGCATTCCGAAAGCGGTGCTGATCTTGGCCTCCGATCCGCGGTAGGCGAAATCGATCGCGCCGACATTCTGGATCTCATTGCACTCACGTACACAGTCACCGCACAGAATACATTTGCTCGCATCCCTGACAATACTGACAGAGGAAGTATCCTTCTCCGCTTCCAGTTTGTCATTCGGGAAACGGATATTCGTAATGCCGAACTGGGCTGCCAGATCCTGCAGAGTACATTTTCCGCTGTTCTCGCAGGTCGTGCAGTCGCGGCAGTGGCTGGCAAGCAGCAGCTCGATGATGTTCTTGCGGTATTTTCTCAGGCGTTCCGTATTGGTGCGGATCTTCATGCCGGGTTTCGGAAGCGTGGAACAGGCCGCCATCATGCGTCCGCGTTCATCTTCTACCATACAGAGACGGCATGCACCGTAGATCGAGAGATCTGAATGATAACAGAATACGGGAAGCTTGATGCCCGTTTTGCTGATGACTTCAAGCAGATTGCGCTCGCCTTCGACCGCGACCGGAATATTGTCTACATACATATAATTACTGGGCTGCATGATCAGGCCTCCTCTCTTACGGCGCCGAATGCGCAGTTCTCAACGCACGCACCGCACTTGATGCATTTATCCTGGTCGATCACATAAGGAGATTTCAGCTTGCCGGAGATCGCCTCTACAGGACAGTTCCTGGCGCACTTGGAGCATCCCTTACATTTCTCGGGATCGATCACGAACCTTCTGAGCTTGGTGCATGTGCCGGCAGGACAGCGTTTCTCATAAATATGCGCTTCATATTCGTCACGGAAATTCTGAATGGTGGAAATGACCGGCGAAGGCGCGGTCTTTCCGAGTCCGCAGAGAGCCGTATTCGCGATGGTATCGGAAAGTTCTTCCAGCAGTTCGATATCTCCGTCTCTTCCGTTTCCTTCCGTGATCCTGGTAAGGATCTCCAGCATTCTCTTGGTACCCTCACGGCAGGGAACACATTTTCCGCAGGATTCGTTCTGCGTGAAATCCATGAAGAATCTGGCGACTTCCACCATACAGGTCTTGTCATCCATTACGACCAGGCCGCCGGAACCGATGATCGCGCCGACTTTCTGCAGCGAATCGAAATCAAGCGGGATATCCAGGTCTTTTTCCGTAAGACATCCGCCTGAAGGGCCGCCGATCTGGACGGCTTTGAACTTCGTGCCGCCGCGCATTCCGCCGCCGATATCATAAATGATCTCCCGCAGCGTGGTGCCCATGGGGACTTCGATGAGTCCGGTATTTTTGATCGTTCCGGTAAGCGCGAACGCTTTCGTTCCGGGGCTGTTCTCCGGTCCGATCGAGCGGTACCAGTCAGCACCCTTTGTAATGATCATCGGAACGTTCGCATATGTCTCAACATTGTTCAGGTTGGTCGGCTTGCCGAACAGGCCCTGCTCCACCGTTCTGGGCGGCTTTACGCGGGGCATGCCGCGTTTTCCTTCGATGGAGGAAGTAAGCGCAGAACCTTCACCGCAGACGAACGCGCCGGCGCCGCGGTTGATGTGCATATGGAAACACTTGTCCGTACCCAGAATATTGTCTCCCAGGAGTCCGAGCTCTTCAGCCTGTGCGATTGCCAGGCGCAGACGTTCCACAGCCAGCGGATACTCTGCTCTGACGTAAATGTAGCCTTCTGTCGATCCGATCGCCAGACCGGCAATGATCATACCTTCCAGCAGGCAGTGCGGATCGCCTTCCATGACGGAACGGTCCATGAATGCGCCGGGATCGCCTTCGTCACCGTTGCAGACGATATATTTCGGTGTGACTTTCTGTCTGGCGCAGGAAGCCCATTTGGTACCGGCGTGGAAACCGCCGCCCCCTCTTCCGCGGAGGTTGGAATCCGAGACTTCTTTGACGATCTCTTCGGGCGTCATTTCAAAGAGCGCCTTCTCAAGCGCTTCATACGCGCCGAGCGCGATCGCTTCCCGGATGGAAGTGGAATCGATATGGCGGCTGTCTTCCAGAAGATTCAGGGTCTGCTTCGTATAGAACGGGATCTCCGACTGTTTTTCGAAGATCTTTCCGTTTTCTTTATAAGCCAGGCGGTCGATATGTTCTCCGCCGATCACGGATTTCTCAATGATCTCTTCGCAGTCTTCCTCATGAACTCTCGTATAAAGCCAGCCCTGCGGCTCGATGCGGATCAGCGGACCGATCTCGCAGAAGCCGTGGCATCCGCTCTTCTTCAGTCCCACCGCGTCGGGATGAGGATTATCGGAAAGTTCGACATTTACCGGAATATTCTTTTCCGCCAGAAGTGTTTTAAGACGATCGTATACTTTCAGGGAACCGGCAGATACACAGCATGTTTCACAGCATACCAGAAGCTTCATGCGTTCAAGTCTGTAAGCTTCCTGACAGGAACGCCGAAAAGCAGCCAGTTCTTCTCTGCTCATCAGTTTATTCATTCTGTCCGCCCTCCTTTGCAAGGGATTCCTGCAGCTTCTTAAGAAGCTCTTCCGCCTGATCAGGCGTCATGCCCGGATATACCTCCCCGTTCACTGTCATGACCGGTGCGAGCCCGCAGGCGCCGAGACAGGAAACGGTTTCCACAGTAAAGTTCAGATCATCTGTTGTCTTTTTGCTGTCGGAAAGACCGAGCATATCCCTGAGCTTTTTAAGGATCGGAAGGGATCCGCGCACATGACATGCGGTTCCGTCGCAGCAGCGGATAACATATTTTCCCTTCGGCTCCAGAGAAAAATTCTCATAAAATGTGGCTACACCGAAAAGCCTTGCCTCTCCAACGCCGATCGCGGCTGCAACGTGAGGAAAGACTTCCTGCGGCAGATAGTGATAATACTCCTGAATATCCTGCAGAATGGCAATCGTAGAAAGCTCATTCTTCGGATATCTTTCCAGGATCTGATCCACTACCGTGAAGTCGAATTGATCGTTCATAAAACCTCCTTTTTTACGATAGTGTAAAAGATCCCCCCGCATGGTGGTACGTTATACTGCCGCCATGTGGGAGGATCATGATGAATAGTTTCTAAATCCTCGTTCACACGATGTTTGTTAACTATTTGATTATACCATTCTCTTCATTAAATTGCAATGAATTTATTTTTTAATTTCATGAATCGATTCACTAGCGAGCCAAAATGCAGTCCTGTTTACCTGCAGGACTGCTCCGCGCTTTCAATGATTCTGTATGCTGCTTCTCCGTTCACAGGGGAGGTGTTCCTGTGATCGAACAGATACATTTCCGAATGGTCTTTTATATGGAAGCGCTCCGTAAATATCATCTTTCTGCTTGCGTGTGTATGCAGGCATTTATCAAAGCGGAGCATCTCCCTGATCTGCTGCAGAAGACCATCTTCTGTCCTGCCGGCCTGCGCAGCTCTCCCGGCAATGAATTCTTCAAAGATTTCATACCTTCGAAATACCGACGGCAGCTGTCTGTCATATCCATACTTCCTGTAATACACTGCCATCGCTTCGAACATACCGAATGCATCCGTGAACAGCTTCTCCGCAAGCGGAAGGCTCCTGCGGAAGCCCTGGGAATTTACATATTCCTCTACCCGGTCGCTGATCCGGTGCAGCAGATCCACCTCTTCATACGACAGCCATTTTGTCCGGAGCACTTCATACGGCGCGTCTTCCGAGCACACCAGCCCGTACGCTTCCCGCCTGTCGTACAGTTCCGTCCCTTTCAGGAGCTTCAGGAATCCGAGCTGGAGCTGATGCGGCCGCATTTCATATACGGTATTGAAAGACTGCCGGAAGCGCTGCATATCTTCATATGGAAGTCCCGCGATCAGATCAAGATGCAGATTGATATTCTGTTTTCTGTTCAGTCGTTCCGTCACTTCCCGGATCCGGTCCAGCTTCGCATTCCTGTGTACACTTGTGAGCGTATCCGGATTTGCCGACTGGACGCCGATTTCCATCTGGATCAGACCGGGCCGCAGCGTTTCAAGCAGTTCCAGTTCTTCGTCCGTGATCCGGTCTGCCTCGATCTCAAAATGGAAGTTCGTAACACCGTTGTCATGCTCTTTCAGATACTGCCAGATATGCATGGCATGGGAAGAGACTGCGTTGAATGTGCGGTCTATGAATTTCACCTGCGGCACCCGGGCATCCAGGAAGAACTGCAGTTCCTTCTCCACCAAACCGGGATCTCTCAGCCTTATTCCGCGTTCTCTTCCGGAGAGACAATATGCGCAGGCAAACGGACATCCGCGGCTGGATTCATAATACAGGATCCGGTGGTCAAATGCCTGCAGATCCGTATACAGAAACGGGATCTTATTGAGATCCACAGGCGCCGCCAGCCCGTTATTTACCGTTTTTCCGTTCCGCAGATATGCTGTTCCGCGCAGACCAGCTGTTTCTTTTGTCAGCGGATCGAAAACCCGGCCTCCGTCACACCTTCTGTCCTCAGCAAGTTCCGAAAGCAGTGCGGCAAATACTTCCTCTCCTTCCCCAAGCATGCACAGATCCGCGCCGTTCTCTCCCAGAAAGGATTCCGGATAATAGGTTGCTTCCGGACCTCCGGCCCAGATCATTACATCGTTCCCGCGGATCTTCCTGATATCCCTGATCAGCCGTCTGACGCGGTCAACATTCCAGATATAAGTGGAAAATGCGATCACATCCGCTTTCTCAGCCATGATCCCCGCAAGCACATCCGAATAACGGTCATTGATCGTATACTCTGCGGTCCCGACGGATACATTTCCGATCCTCTGCCCCTCTGCATACGCCTTCAGGCTGTAAACGG